>CALWRQ010000013.1 GCA_944383965.1 uncultured Lachnospiraceae bacterium | reverse complement strand
ACCGAGGGCAGAAGGCCGATTTTCAGAAAGTCCGTAACCTGGAGCATATCCTCCGCCTCTACCATGCCGGAGTACAGAGAATTAATGATACCCGGCATGGCTACTCCCATTCCGATGGGGATACGGGAAACCCAGAGACAGTTCATGACGGCTATGACAAAAAACATACGGCCGGGGGAAACGTCGCTGTCCTCGTCCAGGGTCTGAACCAGAAGAACCAGGATGGACAGGCAGGCGGTGGATCCCATAAACTGGGAGAGAAGAATGGTAAAGGCGAATATCATAAGTACGGCGATAATATTTTGATTTCCTTTCAGAGCGCTCATACGCGTCTGCAGCTGTTTGATAAAGCTCAGCTTTCCCAGAGCTGAAGCGACCACAATCATGCAGGCGACCATAATAGTATTGCTACTCGCCATGCTGGCAAAGGCTGTGGATGTGTCAAAAACTCCGGTCAGCACCAGGGTGACACAGCATATCATGCCGGTCACTCCATAGGGAATGATATGGGTCAGAAGAGAAATGATAACAAACAGGAGCAGAAGCAGCACGATGATCATATCTGTTGTCATTGTGTAATCCTCCTTAAAAACATTTAGAAATAGTTATGAAAATATCCTTTTTCTTTTCCCGGGAATCAAGATAAGATTAGTATATTAAAGGAATGCAGAGTTGACAAGCTCAGAAGATTTATATAAAATGTTAGAAAAACTTATGGAAAAAGAGGTTGAAAATGCAGACAAGGCAGCTGGAGTATGCCCTGGAAATTGCCCGGTGCGGGAATCTTTCCGGGGCGGCAAAAAATCTTGGAATATCGCAGCCAGCTCTCAGCCAATACCTGAAAGGGCTGGAGAAACAGATGGGCTTTCCGCTTTTTTTCTCGTATCAAAAGCGAATGCTTCCCACCCCGGAGGGAGCAGTGTATCTGAACGCGGCGAAAAGGATTCTGGAGGTCAGAAATCACACGTATCAGAGACTGCAGGCTTATGTGAATAAAAAAGCGGAAAGAGTTATTGTGGGGGCGTCAGGATATACGGCATCGCGTAAACTGGGACAGCTGATTCCACTGCTGTACCGGAAATTTCCTCATACGGAAGTGTTCATTCGGGAAGGCGTAAGCGGAGAACTGAAGCAGTACCTGCGGCAGGGCAAGGTGAATCTGGCGATTGTATCTTATGGGGAAAATGAAGAGAAGCCAGGATCATTTTTCCAGTTTGCGTCGGAGGAAATGTTTGTGGCTGTCCCGAAGCTGTATCATTTTTCTCCGACAGCGTCAAACGGAAGTGGACAGAGAGAGGTAATACGCCTGGAGGAACTGAAGGAGATTCCGTTCATTATGCCCGGTGAACGGACCGGTCACCGGAACATGGTGGAAGAGCTTTTTAAAAAGGCGGGGTATTCTCCGGCGGCAGTTTATACAACGGAAAATCTAATGGCCAGCCTTTCAATGATTGCAGCCGGCTTCGGCGCCTGCTTTTTAGGCGGGCATCTGATGGATCATCCAGAGCTCTCCGAGTGCACCGTATACTCTCTTTCAGACCGTCCCCGCATGGTGTACGGAATAGAGGCGAGAGAGGAAAGCGGTTTGAATGAAACGGAAAAGTTTTTGATCGGCGCATTTCTGAAGAGGCAGCTGGAGGAACAGAATGCCTGCTTTAATGAGATGTCTGCAGTATTTATGAAGAAATGGGAAGCAGATAATGGATACCAGACTTATTGAATACTTGGTGGCTCTTCAGGAGGAAAAGAGCTTTTCCAAGGCAGCAAAGAGACTGTTTCTGACGCCTTCTGCCCTGAATCAGCAGCTGAGCCGGCTGGAACAGGAACTGGGAGTGCAGCTTTTTGAAAGAAACGGACGGAATTTAGTGCCCACAGCGGCGGGAAATATTTATCTGGCAGGGGCGAGGAAAGTTTTGGATATTAAGGCGCAGGCAGTCAGGGAAATGGACGCGATTCAAAAGGGAGAGCAGCGTGTGCCGGTAATCAGACTGGCACTCCACAGGGATTTCAAAGTTTTTTTCACCAGAACTGTGGAGCCGGCGCTGCTGGAGGCCTGCCCGTGTGTCAGAGTGGAGCCGGTGATCGTGGAAGATACTTCAGCGAAACTAGAGGTGGTAAATGAAAGGGCAGATCTGGCGTTTATCATCAATTCAGGCGTGACGGCGTCTTCTTTGGGGGGTATTCCCATCAGGAAAGAACCCCTTCATCTGGCGTTTCCCAAGAGCCTTCTGAACGAAGAGGCGGATTACAGAACGCTGATTGCAGCTCTGGATGAGCTGGGATTTATCGGAGGTCCTTTAAACACTCTGGAGTATGCGGAGCGGTATTATCTGAACCGGACGGGGCTGAAGCCTGAGATACTCTGCCGTGCGACATCTTTTCGGCATCTGAGGTATCTTTTGAACCGGCAGTTTGCTTATGCATTGCTGCCTGCCAGCGCGATACTGGAGGAAGACTCCTTCGCTCATGTTCCCATTCTGCCTTCGGCGGCATATATTTTGGAAATCGTCTACAACCGCAGATTCCCCATGACCCCGGCTGTAAGAGAATTGCTGATGCTTCTGCTGAGACTTTTTGACTCTGATCATGGCGGAAAAACAATGATGGACGCCTTTGAAGAATGAAGCATTACGGGGAGAGGGGAATAGAGTAAATAAAAACAAAACGGGAGGAATTGTATGAAAGTGGCAGATATGCATTGCGATACCATCGGCGTTCTGTACGAGGCGGAGCTGAAGGGAGAGTCCTTATCGCTGAGAGAGAACAGCCTTCAGGTGGATCTGGAAAAAATGAAAAGAGGGGATTACCTTCTCCAGAATTTTGCCATGTTTGTGAATCTGGAAAAGACGGACCGGCCCTTTGAGACCTGTGTGAGGATGATCGATCTTTTTTACAGAGAAATGGAGAAAAACAGGGACCTGATCCGGCCGGTGACCAGCTGGAGAGAGATCGAGGAGAACAGAAACAGAGGACTCATGTCTGCGCTGCTTACGCTGGAAGAAGGGGAGGTATGCCAGGGAGATCCGGCCCTTCTGCGGACGCTTTACCGGTTGGGGGCAAGAATGATGACCCTCACATGGAATTATGAAAACAGTCTGGCGTTTCCGGGAAGAGAAGATGGTGTGCCGGAAACAGAAAAGGGTCTGAAGCAAAAGGGATTTGAAATGGTAGAGGAGATGGAGCATCTGGGAATGATCGTGGATGTGGCCCATCTGTCGGATAGAGGCATTCGGGATGTGCTGCGGACGGCGAAAAAGCCTTTTGTGGCTTCACATTCCAATGCCAGGAGTCTGGCATTTCATTCCAGGAATCTGCCGGATGATCTGATCCGCGCCATTGGAGAAAAGGGCGGAGTGATCGGAGTGAATTATTACTGGAGATTTCTGGAAGAGATCCCGGAAAAAGAGAGAAAGGTGAGCCGGATCTCCCGGATGGTGGAGCATATGAAGCATCTTAAAAACGTGGGGGGCCTGGAATGCATCGGCCTGGGATCCGACTTTGACGGAATCAGCGGAGAGGTGGAACTGGAGTCTGCCGCCGGCCTTCCTGCCCTGGCTCAGGCTATGAAAGACGGGGGATTTACGGAATCGGAAATCGAGGCGGTTTTTTATAAAAACGTATGTCGGCTTTACAGGGAGCTGCTGTGACCAAAACAGGGAGCTGAAAAGTAATTTACTTGAATTCTCAGATGTGTTATGATGGAAGCACAGGGACAGGCAGCCGGTCAGGAGTGCCTGCTCCCTGAAAAGAGAAGGCATCCGGAAAATGCGTTTTCACCGCAGGAAGCCGGTTGTTTGAAGAATTCAGGAGGTTTTCATATGGCAGACAACAGGAGAGTGGTTATCACCATCGACCGCCAGTACGGAAGCGGCGGAAGAATTACCAGCAAAAGACTGGCAGAGGAGTTGGGGATCCCTTTCTATGATGAAGAGATCTTAAAGATGACATCAGAGGAAAGCGCCATTGGAGAGCAGTATTTCCGTCTGGCGGATGAAAAAGCAGGCAATAATCTGCTGTACCGCATTGTGGGCGGGGTGAGAGACAGCCTGGGAGCACCTACGTCTAGAAAACTGACATCCAAGGAAAACCTGTTCCGCTTTCAGTCAGAGGTGATCCGCAAACTGGCCAGAGAACAGTCCTGCATCATTGTGGGACGGTGCGCCGACTACGTGCTGGAATCAGAGCCGGAAGTGGATGTGGTCCGTCTGTTTGTATATGCGGACATGCCCACCAGGATCCGCAGGGTCATGGAAGTAGACGGTGTGCTGGAAGAGGACGAGGCGGTAAAAAAGATCAGGCGCATTGATAAGGAGCGCCGGGAGTACTATAAGTATTTTACGGGAAGAGAGTGGGGGGACATGACGCTTTACGACCTGCCGATCAATGCAACGAACCTGACCCTGGATCAGCTGTCTGATCTGGTGAAGTTTTATATGAAGCTTCGGGGATTTCAGGTCTGAAGACAGTTTGGAGAGAAGACGATATGTCAGAAACAAATCATCAGAATGATTATAAAGCGGCCCTGAACCGGGCCAGAAGAAAACGGAATAAAGGAAAATATGAAAGATATCTGCTGATTGGCGGAGGAATCCTGGTCGTTGTTCTGGTTGTGATCGCTGTTGTTCTGGCGGCTACCCGTCCGGTATCCAACGGACGCGCAGGCGGTCCTTCGGAAGATCCGGGGACGGAGGAAACTGCGCTTTCTCCGGAAGAGCAGGAGGCTGCGGAGCTGGAACAGGCAGTAGAAGAGGCGATCAGCGCCTACAGCAATCTGGGAATCGCTCAGGTATCGGGGTATCTCAATATTCGTGAGACGCCGGCTTCCGACGGCACCATTATCGGAAAGCTCATGGGGGGAAGCGGATGTGAGATCCTGGATACAACAGAGGACGGCGGGTGGCATCACATTTCTTCCGGCGGCTTTGAAGGCTACGTGAGCAGTCAGTACATCCTGACCGGCGAAGAAGCCAAGGCGGCGGCCAGAGAGAATGTGAAAAAGAGAGCCATTATTACGGCGGACAAGCTGAATATCCGTACGGAACCGGTGATCGATCCCGCCAATGTGAAGGGAGCAGCTCTGCAGAACGAACGGTACGAGGTGATCAGCGAGGCGGATGGCTGGGTGCAGATCACGGAAGGATATGTTTCAGCGGATTATGTGGAAGTAAAGTACTGCCTGAATGAGGCAAGGAAAATGGATCTGCGGGCTATGGCAGTGAACCAGTACGACAATATCCTGGTCTCAAAGGTGGACAGCTATCTGAATGTACGTTCCTCACCGACTCAGAGCGAGGGAATGGCGAACGTCATCGGAAAGCTGCCCAGCCGGGCAGCCGGAGATATTATCGAAACCTCTGAGGACGGTCAATGGTATAAGATCAAATCGGGAAATATCGTAGGATATGTGAGTGCGGACCCGAAGTATATTGCCACCGGACAGGAAGCCAAGGATCTGGCGATGAAGGAAGCATCCCTGATGGCTGTTGTGAAGGTGGATGGTCTGAGAGTCCGCACCGAGCCGTCCACAGAGAGCAAGATATGGACACAGCTGTCCATGGAGGAAAAATATCCTGTGCTCCAGCAGATGGACGGTTGGGTGCAGATTGAACTGGATGCGGAGGATACGAGCGACGCCTATATATCCACCAGAGACAATAACGTGGAGGTGCGATATGCCCTTCCGGAAGCCATCAAGTTCTCACCCCTGGAAGAGAAAGCAAACAAAGAACTGTCCAGGAGGACCCAGATCGTTAATTATGCGCTGCAGTTTGTAGGCAATCCCTATGTTTGGGGCGGAACCAGTCTGACCAACGGCGTGGACTGTTCCGGATTTACCATGAAGGTGCTGCAGAATTTCGGCATCTCTCTTCCCCACTATTCCGGTTCTCAGGCAAAAATGGGACGGGCAGTGTCATCCAGTGAGATGCGGCCCGGTGATCTGATCTTTTATGCGAACAGCGGAGGGACGATCAATCATGTCGCCATGTATATCGGAAACGGGCAGATTGTTCACGCAGCCAGCAAGAGAAGCGGAATCAAGATTTCCACCTGGAATTACCGGCAGCCGAAAGCAATCCGTAATGTGATCGACTGAATATTCCAGCATAAATAAGGATTTTTTGGGCATGCTGATTATGGCGGGCCGCAGAAGGCAAAGTCCTTTTGCGGTCCGCCGTAACTTATTATGGGAATCAGAAGGAGCGATGCCTGAAATGAGCAGCCAGAAAAAGGAAACAGGGAAAAAGAATGAAAAGGACCTGAATCAGGAAAAGGTCCGGAGAGAAGTGGAGGAAAAAGAAGACGTCAGACTGGAAGAATACGGGCAGATGACGTTAAACGGCAATGAAGCGAGGAAAACGATCTATCTGCTCTCCATTATCGGTGAGATAGAAGGCCATGAAAATCTGCCCGGAAGCAGCAAGGCCACCAAGTATGACCATGTGCTGCCGAAGCTGGCCCAGTTGGAGGATGATGCGAAAATTGACGGTCTTCTGGTGCTCCTGAACACGTCCGGAGGAGATGTGGATGCAGGACTGGCCATAGCGGAAATGATCGCTTCCATGTCCATGCCCACAGTATCCCTGGTGCTGGGCGGAAGTCATTCCATCGGAGTTCCGCTGGCGGTGGCGGCAGATTATTCATTTATTGTTCCTACAGGAACCATGATGGTCCATCCGGTAAGAATGACAGGAATGGTCATCGGTACGGAAAGAACCTATGAATATTTTGAAATGATCCAGGAACGGATTCTGAACTTTGTGACGGAACATGCGGAAATTGCCCATGATCAGCTGAAAGGACTGATGCACAGCACAAAAATGCTTACAAGAGATCTGGGAACTGTGCTGGTGGGAAAGGAAGCGGTACAGGCCGGTCTGATCAATGAAGTGGGAGGAATCCGCGAAGCGCTGAAAAAGCTGTATGCCATGGCAGAGGGCAAAAAGAAGTGATACGGTTGCAATTTCCCCTAAATTTTTGTATACTAAATGAAACGGGCAGAGGAAGCTCCGGCAGGCTTATGGCCGCCGGGCTTCACTGATGTTAGGAGGCAAGTTTTAGTGGCACAGGCAAAAAAGACAACGAAAACATCTGCTGCAAAGGCAAAATCAAAACGGGGGCCGGGAAGGCCGCCGAAGAAAAGAGAACCGGAGAGACAGGAAAGACCTGAGTTTTTAGGGCCTGAAATGGTGATCATCGGTTCTTTTGCTCTGGCAGTTCTTCTGTTTCTGAGCAATTTTCACCTGTGCGGCATTCTGGGTGATTTTCTGCGCAGCATACAGCTGGGCTTATTTGGGATCATCGGTTATGTGGCTCCCCTTATGCTTTTTGTGGGAGCCTGCTTTTATCTGTCCAATGTGGGCAATCCCATTGCATCGCTGAAACTGGGAGCGGCAGTGGCGGCGGTGGCAGTGCTGTGCGGACTGAGCGAAGGACTGATGGGAGATCCGTTCCAGGCGGGAGTGAAGCTGACGGACTTTTATAAGGCGTCTGCCGCGTCCGGCCTGGGAGGCGGGATCGTGGGAGGTGCGATCAGCCATGGATTGTACAGTCTGGTAGGAAAGGTAGGTACATATCTGATTCTGTTGGTGCTGCTGGCGGTTTCTCTTGTGCTCATCACAGAACGATCTCTGGTTTCTTTTGTAAAGAGAGGCGGGGAAAAAGCGGCCCGCTATGCAAAGGAAGATATGGACCGGAGAAGGGAGATCTGGGCAGAACGTCAGGAGGAGAAGCGGCGCCTGAGGGAGGAGCGGGTTGTCCGGGGAGTAAATCTGGATTCCACCAAGCTGGATGAACCGTATCCGGAGGAGGAACAGACCGAAGAGAAACCTTCTCCGGTTCCGTCCGTTTCCGCCCGGGAAGCAGCGGAAAAGAGGGAAGAGATTTCCGGACTGGTGGAGGATCTGGAGAAAAACGGGGCGCGGGAGTCTGAAAACAGAGATGATGTGTTTACCGGAACCATTGCCTATCCCCGCAGGGAAGAGGAGTCTCCCTTTGGGGAAGAGGAACTGGCTCAAGTGCGGCGTGCGGTTGGAACGGAACAGGAAGAAGAGGCAATTTATTTAAAGAAAGACGTCAGAACTCTGGAAGAGATGAATCTGGTGGAAGAGGACTTCAGCCGGAGTGCGGAGCCTGCGCAGGAGGATGAGCTTCCTTGGGAGGATACGGAAAGACCGGATCCGGAGGGAGAGGTTCCTGATTTCCGTCCGGAAGGAGATGAATTTTCCGGCCGGATGTCAGACGATACGTTCTGCTCACCGGAAGGTGAACGGAGAGTGGTGACTGCTTCGGGAAAGGTCATTGAAACGGAAACAGAACTGCTGAAGAAAAAAATAGAGAAGAAACGGGCAGAGGCTGCGGAAGAGGGAGACCATCCTCTGAGTGTCAATGAAGAAATTGCCCGCAAGGAAGAAACGGTAAAGAAGGAATATGTGTTTCCGCCTCTCAACCTCCTGAAACGGGGAGACAGGAGTTCTTCTTTCTCGGAAAGTGAATACAGGGAAACTGCGGTGAAACTGCAGCAGACGCTGCGGAATTTCGGCGTGGGCGTTACGGTGACCAATATCAGCTGCGGCCCCTCTGTGACCCGGTATGAACTCCACCCGGAGCAGGGAGTGAAAGTAAGCCGTATCGTAGGCCTGGCGGATGATATCAAATTGAGTCTGGCAGCGGCTGACATCCGGATAGAAGCTCCGATTCCCGGAAAATCCGCGGTGGGAATCGAGGTTCCCAACAAAGAGAATAACGTGGTCTATCTGAGAGAAATCCTGGAGGCTGAGAGTTTCCGGCAGCACCGGTCCAAACTGGCGTTTGCGGTGGGAAAGGACATCGGCGGACAGGTGGTGGTCACAGACATTGCAAAGATGCCCCATCTGCTTATTGCAGGAGCCACCGGTTCGGGTAAATCCGTGTGTATCAATACACTGATCATGAGTATCATCTATAAATCCAGTCCGGAGGATGTGAAGCTGATCATGGTAGACCCGAAGGTGGTGGAGCTGAGCGTGTACAACGGAATTCCCCATCTGCTTATTCCTGTGGTCACTGACCCCAAGAAGGCGTCGGGAGCGCTGAACTGGGCTGTGGCGGAGATGATGGACCGGTATGAAAAATTCGCAAAATTTAACGTCAGGGACCTGAAAGGATATAATGACAAGGTATCCAGGACAGAAGGGATCCAGGATGAGAACAAGCCGAAAAAACTGCCGCAGATCGTCATTATTATTGATGAGCTGGCAGACCTGATGATGGTGGCTCCCGGAGAGGTGGAGGATTCCATCTGCCGTCTCGCCCAGCTGGCAAGAGCTGCCGGTATTCACCTGGTGATCGCAACCCAGAGACCGTCTGTCAATGTCATTACCGGCCTGATCAAGGCAAACGTGCCTTCCAGAATCGCCTTCGCAGTTTCCTCCGGAGTGGATTCCAGAACGATTATCGATATGAACGGTGCGGAAAAACTTCTGGGAAAAGGAGACATGCTGTTCTATCCTTCCGGCTTCCCCAAGCCTCAGCGGGTACAGGGAGCGTTTGTATCGGATGAAGAGGTTCAGAGAGTGGTGGATTTCCTTACGGAACAGGGAATGGAAGCAGAATACAGTGCGGAGGTGGTGGAGCGGATTGCGTCTGCTCCCACAGCTCCTGCGGCCGGAGGAGATTCCGGACGGGATGAATATTTTATCCAGGCGGGAAGGTTCATTCTGGAAAAGGAGAAAGCGTCCATCGGAATGCTTCAGCGCATGTTCAAAATCGGATTTAATCGTGCTGCCAGGATTATGGATCAGCTGGCAGAAGCCGGAGTAGTCGGAGAGGAAGAAGGCACCAAACCGAGAAAGGTACTGATGACCAAGGAAGAATTTGAAGAGAAATTCGGAAACGGTCAATAAGTCATAGATGCAAAAGGTACAGGTTCATAAGGAGGTAAATGCAGGGATGAAAACGGATATCGAAATTGCACAGGAGGCAGTGATGCTGCCTGTAAAAGAGGTGGCAGCGTCTTACGGCATCAGCGAGGATGATCTGGAGCTGTACGGAAAGTACAAAGCGAAGCTTACGGACGAGCTCTGGGAGCAGGTGAAGGACCGGAAAAACGGAAAACTGGTGCTGGTAACGGCCATCAACCCGACTCCGGCAGGAGAGGGAAAGACCACTACCAGTGTGGGACTGGGAGATGCACTTTCCAGACTGGGGAAAAAGACGCTGATTGCTCTCAGGGAACCGTCTCTGGGACCATGCTTCGGCATTAAGGGAGGAGCTGCCGGAGGAGGATACGCCCAGGTAGTTCCCATGGAGGATCTGAACCTTCATTTTACCGGCGATTTTCATGCGATTACCTCTGCAAACAATCTGCTGGCAGCTCTGCTGGACAACCATATTCAGCAGGGAAATGCTCTGGGGATTGATCCCAGGCAGATTCTCTGGAAACGCTGTCTGGACATGAATGACCGGGTGCTCAGAAATGTAGTGGTAGGTCTGGGAGCAAAGGCAGACGGAGTGGTGAGAGAAGATCATTTTGTTATCACTGTGGCTTCTGAGATTATGGCGATCCTCTGTCTGGCAGAAAATATGGAAGATCTGAAGAAACGTCTGGGACGGATCATTGTGGCATATAATTACGGAGGCGATCCGGTTACGGCGGAAGACCTTCATGCCGTAGGTGCCATGGCGGCTCTCCTGAAGGATGCTCTGAAGCCCAATCTGATCCAGACTCTGGAACACACAGGCGCCATTGTTCACGGCGGCCCCTTTGCCAACATTGCTCATGGCTGCAACAGTGTCCGTGCCACCAGAACTGCCCTGAAGCTGGCAGATATCGTGGTGACGGAAGCAGGATTCGGTGCGGACCTGGGAGCAGAGAAGTTTATGGATATCAAATGCCGGATGGCAGGTCTGAAACCGGATGCAGTGGTGCTGGTAGCTACGGTAAGGGCTCTGAAATACAACGGCGGTGTTCCGAAGACAGAACTTAAGGAAGAAAATCTGGAAGCTCTCAGGAAGGGAATCGTGAACCTGGAGAAACACATTGAGAATCTTCAGAAATATGGCGTTCCCGTAGTGGTTACCCTGAACTCTTTTGTTACGGACACGGAGAAGGAGTATGAGTTCATCCGCCGGTTCTGCGAGGAGCGGGGATGTGAGTTTGCTCTGTCTGAAGTATGGGCAAAGGGAGGCGAAGGAGGAAAGGCACTGGCGGAAAAGGTGCTGGCTACTCTGGAAACGAAAGAAAGTCATTTTGCGCCCATTTATCCGGATGAAATGAGCCTTAAAGACAAAATCGCCACAGTTGCCGGAGAAATATACGGAGCAGACGGAGTGACTTATGCTCCTGCAGCAGAGAGAGCATTAAAGAGAATTACGGAAATGGGCTTTGGAAATATGCCGGTATGTATGGCAAAGACCCAGTATTCCCTTTCTGATGATCAGAGCAAACTGGGACGGCCCACCGGCTTTTCCATCAATGTCCGGGATGCTTATGTATCGGCAGGAGCCGGCTTTGTAGTTGTGCTCACGGGAGCAATCATGACCATGCCTGGACTTCCGAAGGTACCGGCAGCAGAAGGAATCGATGTCAATGAAAACGGTGTGATCACCGGCCTGTTCTGAGAAGACACAGACGGATGTTCAGAACCGGGGAGGACGAACGGTCCTCCCCGGACGGTGCATCCGTTCACAGGAATTCCGGAAAAGATCCGGAGGATCTGTGAATGGAGGCACAGCCCGAAAACCGGCGGGCAGAGATTGGATGATACAGAGAAAAAGAATGGAGGGACGATATGAGATTCAGAGAATGGTTAAAAGACCTGGACTATGAAGTTTTACAGGGAGATATGGATACAGAGGCAGAAGAAGTGGTGTTTGACTCCAGGAAGGCAGTTCCCGGGGCGATTTTCGTCTGCCTGAAAGGGACGCGGATTGATTCTCATGGGTTTATGGAAGACGTGGCGGCCCATGGAGTAAAGGCATTTGTTGTGGAGAGAGATGTGGAGCTGCCGGAGGGAGCTGCAGTGGTGAAGGTAAAAAATTCCCGTCATGCACTGGCGGTGCTGTCTTCTGTCCGCTTCGGCAATCCGATCCGCCGGATGATTTCCGTGGGAGTGACGGGGACGAAGGGAAAGACGACCACTACTCATATGATCAAGGCGATTCTGGAAGCAGCAGGAAAAAAGGTGGGGATGATCGGCACCACAGGAGCAGTGATCGGGGATCAGGTTTATCCCACGGTGAATACCACACCGGAATCCTATACTCTTCAGGAATATCTGTTCCGCATGGCGGAGGCCGGCTGTGAGTATGTGCTGATGGAGGTTTCTTCCCAGGGAATCAAAATGCACCGTACAGACGGATTGTTCTTTGACTATGGTGTGTTTACCAACATTACTCCGGACCACATCGGACCGGATGAGCATGCAGACTTTGAAGAATATCTTTACTATAAATCCCGGCTGTTTTCCATGTGCCGTACGGGTATCGCCAACCGGGATGACAGCCATTTTGAAGAGATTGTGAAGAACAGAACCTGCGAAGAACTGTTTACCTATGGGCTGAAGGAAGACGGCCAGGGGGATTTTTCCGGAAAGAATGTGCGCTGTGTGGCGGAGCCGGGTTTTGTCGGTACGGAATTTGATGTGGATGACCGGAAAAACGGCGGAAAACTGGATATCCGTCTGGGACTGCCCGGTGCGTTCAATGTGAGCAATGCACTGGCTGCAGTGAGCGTCTGCCGTGTGATGGGCATCGGTGAGGATGCGGTCTGCCACGGATTGGAGCATGTACGGGTGAACGGCAGAATGGAAATTGCTTACAGCTCGGAAAAATGCACGGTAATCATCGACTATGCCCATAACGCAGTGAGCATGGAAAGCCTTCTGAGCACTCTTCGTGAGTATCATCCCAGGCGTCTGGTATGTGTATTCGGAAGCGGCGGAAACCGTTCCAAAGAGCGCAGATATGCCATGGGAGAGATCGGAGGGAAAATGGCTGACTTCTGTATCCTTACAGCAGATAATTCCCGCTACGAAAAAACGGAGGACATTATTGCGGATATCCGAAGCCGCCTGGAACCTGCGGGGGGAGCATTTGTGGAGATTCCGGACCGGAGAGAAGCGATCTACTACAGCCTGTCTCATGCAGAGCCGGGGGATATGATCGCTATTATCGGAAAAGGCCATGAGGATTACCAGGAGATCAACGGCGTCCGGACCCATTTCCTGGACCGGGAAGTAGTGGAGGAGGCAGTCAGGGAGCTGGGACTTTAGACCAGACGAAGGAGAATCGGATATGAGAACAGTGGATGATATTGTACAGGCATGCGGAGGAAGGCTTTTAGCCGGAGAAGGCAGCCGGGAGGTGAAGCGGATTGTTCTGGATTCCAGAAAAGCGGAAGAAGGAGATCTGTTCGTTCCCATTGTGGGAGAGAAGGTGGACGCGCACCGGTTTCTGGAACAGGTGGCGCGGAACGGAGCTGCAGCGGTGCTCACAGCCAGACATGAAGCAGGAGAGGTTGCCCCGGACCTGGCTGCTTCCACATCATGGATCGGTGTGGAGGATACCAGGGGGGCGCTTCAGAGGCTGGGATCCTGGTGCAGAAACCAGCTGTCGCTTCCGGTTGTAGGAATTACAGGAAGCGTAGGAAAGACCACCACCAGAGAGATGATCGCAGCGGCGCTCCGTGCCGGATTCCGCGTATACAAAACACCGGGGAACAGCAACAGTCAGGTAGGAGTTCCCATTACCATGTGGGAGATCAGTCCGGAAGATGAAATCGCAGTGATTGAACTGGGGATGAGTGAGCCCGGGGAACTGACCCGGATTGCCAGGATTGCCCGCCCTACCATGGCAGTGATTACCAACATCGGCATTGCCCATATTGAGCAGCTGGGATCCCAGGAAAATATCCTTCGGGAAAAACTGACCATTCAGGACGGCCTGCAGCTGGGCGGTCTGCTGCTCCTGAACGGAGATGATCCCATGCTGAAGGATGTCAGAGCCAGAGAAGGGTTCCGCACCCTCTACTACGGAACCGGCGAAAACTGCGATTACCGTGCGGAAGATCTGAGGGAAGAGGGAGGACGTCCTGTATTTACCGCAGTTCACGGCGAAAAGAGAGTACCGGTGCGGCTGAATGTGCTTGGCCGCCATAATGTGCTGAATGCCATGGCTGCCCTGGCGGCGGCAGAAGAGTCCGGTCTGCCTATGGAGAAGGCAGTTACGACACTGGAGGAATTCAGAGGATTTCAGCATCGCCAGCAGATTTTTGAGAAAGGCGGGATCCTGTTTCTGGATGATACCTATAATGCCAGCCCGGTATCCATGAAAGCAGGACTGGATGTGCTGGCCTCCTTAGGACAGGGAAGGCGGCGGATCGCTGTGCTGGCGGATATGAAAGAGCTGGGAGAAAATACAGAAGCATTCCATTATGAAGTGGGAGCTTATATGAAAAATTGTCCGGTCGATATCCTGCTTACTCTGGGAGAACTGGCCAGGGAACTGGCCAGAGGAGCCAGGGAGCAGGGAGGAGCCGGTCTGACAGAGAGTTTTTCCGACCGGGAGGAACTGGCAGACAGACTGAGGGAACTGCTTCGCGAAGGAGACTGCGTGCTGTTTAAAGGATCCAATTCCATGCAGCTGGCAGAAATCGCAGAGCGCTTTTATCTGCCGTAAGACAAAGGAATGCTCTGGACAGAAGGGTCAGGGGCCTGAAACAGTACAGGCTCCTGATTTTATTATTACGGAGAACAGGAGGAACAATGGGAGAACTGTTTGCCAATGTGATCGTGGATATATCCCATGAACGGGTGGACCGGCCGTTTCAGTACCGGGTGCCGGAGAGACTGAGGGAGCGGATCAGCGCCGGATCCCCTGTGCTGATTCCTTTCGGAGCGGGAAACCGGCTTCGCAAGGGGTATGTGGTGGAACTGACAGACCGGGCGGAATTTGACCCGGCCCGGATCAAGGAACTGTCTGATCTGGACGAAAACGGGTATAATGCGGCATCTCAGCTGATCAGCCTGGCATGGTGGATGAAGGAGCGGTATGGTTCAACCATGAACCAGGCGCTGAAAACCGTGCTTCCCGTACGGGAAAAGATCCGCCCCATGGAAAAGAAAACCATCCGCTCCTGTCTGACGGAAAAAGAGCGGAAGGAGCAGCTTGTCCTGGCGGAGAAGAAGCATTACCGGGCCAGAGTCCGGCTTTTTTCCGCACTGACTGATATGGAAGAGGTTCCGTATGAACTGGCAGTCAGACAGCTGAAGCTTACACCGGCTGCCCTGAAGTCCATGGAAGAAAAGGGATGGATCAGAGTGGAAAGAGAGTCTGTTTACCGGAATCCGGTAAAGCAGCAGAAAGAAAAAGAACAGAAGATTCTGCTGAATGGGGAGCAGCGGAAAGCGGTGGATGCATTCTGCAGGGATTACCGCGCAGGACATCCCGGTATCTATCTTCTTCACGGAATTACCGGAAGCGGAAAAACAGAAGTATATATGGAAATGATGGAAGAGGTGCTGCGGGACGGAAAGCAGGTGATCGTACTCATACCGGAAATCGCACTCACCTATCAGACGGTCATGCGCTTTTACCGGAGGTTCGGACAGCGGGTATCTGTGATCAATTCCAGACTGTCCAAAGGAGAACGGTATGATCAGTTTGAACGGGCCAGGAAGGGAGAAATCCAGGTTATGATCGGTCCCCGCTCTGCCCTGTTTACCCCGTTTGAGCATCTGGGACTGATCGTGATCGATGAGGAACAGGAGGGAGCGTATAAAAGTGAGCTGGCGCCCAGATACCATGCCCGAGAGGCGGCTGCCCGGCGGGCGGAGATGGCGGGAGCAGGACTGGTGCTGGGATCGGCCACTCCGTCTCTGGAATCCTATTCCCGAGCAATAAAAGGAGAGTACCGGCTCCTTACACTTACAGAGCGGGCAAAGAAAGACAGCCGCCTGGCGGAGACGGAGATCGTGGATCTGAGGGAGGAGCTGAAGGCAGGAAACCGTTCTATTTTCAGCCGAAAGCTGCAGGAACTGATGGATGATCGGCTGAAAAAGGGTGAGCAGATCATGCTGTTCATCAACCGGAGAGGGTATTCCAGTTTTGTTTCCTGCCGTTCCTGCGGAGAGGCACTGAAATGCCCCCATTGTGATGTAAGCCTGACCTATCACCGCAGCGGAATGCTGAAATGCCATTACTGCGGGTATGAGATTCCCATGCCGGACCGATGCCCATCCTGCGGTTCCCCGTATATTGCCGGTTTTGGTACGGGAACTCAGAAAATTGAGGAAATGACCAGACAGTTGTTTCCTCAGGCGCGGATTCTGCGGATGGATGCGGATACCACCGGCGGAAAAGAAGGCCATGAGGAGATCCTTTCTGCATTCTATCAAGGGGAAGCAGACATTCTGGTAGGAACGCAGATGATCGTCAAAGGACATGACTTCCCCAGGGTTACGCTGGTAGGAGTACTGGCAGCAGATATTTCCCTTCACGCTCCGGATTATGCATGCGGAGAAAGGACCTTTCAGATTCTTACTCAGGCAGCAGGCCGGGCAGGCAGGGGAAATGCCGCGGGAAATGTGGTGATTCAGACCTATATGCCGGAACACTACAGCATTCAGGCAGCTGCCAGGCAGGATTATGAGGAATTCTATGAAAAGGAAATGGCTTACCGTCGGATGCTTCATTATCCGCCCGCTTTGGGGCTGCTTGTGATTCAGGCGGCTTCCCCAAAAGAAGAAGAGGTCATAAGAGCGGGCGAGAAGATGCGCCGGATGGCTGAGGAGGATCCGGCGGGCAGATCTGGAGAAAAGGCTCCGGAGATTACCGGCCCGCTGGAGGCTCCGGTATACAAAGTTAATGATATTTATAGAAAAATTTTATATATTAAGCATGAGAATTATGATATACTATTAAGAATCCGGAAAAAGATAGAAGAACTGGAACTTCCCGTTATGCTCAGCTTTGATCTTCAGTAGAGGGAAGGAGCAGGGAAAGAAATCATGATAGACATGCGGAGGAAAGAGAGGAAGCTATGGCAATCAGACAGGTAAGAGTAATGGGAGATGAAATTCTTGCAAAAAACTGCAAGCCGGTGAAGGAGATGACGCCCAGGATCCGGGAACTGATCGAGGATATGTTTGAAACGATGTATAAGGAAAACGGCGTAGGACTTGCTGCGCCGCAGGTAGGTATTCTGCGCCGGATTGTTACGATTGATGTGGACGACGGAAATCAGTATGTGATGATCAATCCGGAGATACTGGAAACAGCGGGAGAACAGACAGGGTATGAGGGTTGTCTGAGCGTTCCGGGAAAGACAGGAATCGTTACCAGACCGAATTATGTAAAGGTACGCGCGCTCAATGAGGATATGGAGCCGTATGAGCTGGAAGGAGAGGGACTCCTGGCTCGCGCGATCTGCCATGAGTGTGATCATCTGGACGGGAAGCTTTACGTGTCCCTGGTAGAGGGAGAACTGGAGGATGTGGACGCTCTTGATGACGAGGGAGAAGAAAGCGAGGAATAGCCGATGCGTATTGTATTTATGGGAACACCGGATTTCTCCGTTCCGGCCTTGGAAGCCCTGGTAAAGGGCGGCCATGAGGTGATTGCGGCGGTGACTCAGCCGGATAAGCCGAAAGGGAGAGGAAAGGCCGTGCAGATGACACCGGTGAAGGAAAAGGCGCTGGAACTGGGAATCCCGGTATATCAGCCGTCCAGGGTAAGAGATCCGGAATTTGTGGAATTTTTCAGAAGTCTGAATCCGGATGCGGTAGTAGTGGTGGCTTTCGGGCAGATCCTGCCCAAGGCGATTCTGGATATCCCCAGATATGGATGCATCAACATTCATGCTTCTCTCCTTCCCAAATACAGAGGAGCGGCTCCCATTCAGTGGGCGGTGATCGACGGGGAGAAGGAAACAGGTATTACGACCATGTACATGAATGAAGGACTGGATACCGGGGATATGCTGGAGAGGACGGTGATTCCTCTGGATGAAAAGGAAACGGGAGGCAGCCTTCACGACAAGCTGTCTGCAGCGGGAGGCAGACTGATTCTCTCTACTCTGAAAGGATTGGAGGAGGGAACTCTGAAAGGAATTCCTCAGGGAGACGGAGAGACCTGCTACGCTAAAATGCTGAAAAAATCTTTAGGTGATATAGACTGGTCCATGGACGCAGAAGCGATCGAGCGTCTGATCCGCGGATTGAATCCCTGGCCGAGTGCATATACCTGCCTGAATGGGAAGACACTGAAAATCTGGGAGGCAGATGTACAGAACCGGGATTACGGCGTGGCTCCCGGTACGATTGCGGAGGCGGGTAAGGACGAGCTGGTCGTACAGACCGGAAAAGGCTCACTCATACTGCGTTCTGTGCAGCTGGAAGGGAAAAAGCGGATGGATATTCCGGCTTTTCTTCGGGGATACTCAGTAGATGAGGGGACCAGATTGGAAAGGAGAACAGCAGAATGACATTTTTGACAGCAATGGGCTATTATGGTTTTGGATATCCCAGATATGGATTTTACTGGGATCCCACTCTGATCCTGGTACTGATTGGAGCGGTAATTTCCATGTGGGCCTCCTCGCGGGTGCAGTCCACATTCCGGCAGTATTCCCGCATGAGGAGTGCATCCGGTATGACCGGAGCAGAAACAGCCAGACGGATTCTGGATTCCCAGGGGCTCTACGATGTACAGGTGAGATCGGTGAGGGGAAATCTGACCGATCACTATGATCCGAGAAGCAAGACAGTAAATCTGTCGGAGTCGGTATACGGCTCCACATCCGTCGCTTCCGTAGGTGTGGCTGCCCATGAATGCGGCCATGCAGTGCAGGACGCTCAGGGATATGCTCCTCTGAACATCCGCAGTGCGCTGGTACCGGTGGCAAACATCGGCTGCAACCTGTCCTGGCCGATCATTCTTATCGGCCTTCTGTTCGGGATGAGCCAGTTCCTCCATCTGGGAATCCTGCTGTTTTCCCTGGGAGTCCTGTTTCAGCTTATTACTCTTCCGGTGGAATTCAATGCTTCCGGTAGAGCTGTGGTACTCCTGGATCAGCTGGGGATTCTGCGGGGAGAGGAAGTGACGGCTGCACGAAAGGTGCTGAAGTCAGCTGCGCTGACTTACGTGGCGGCGGCTGCTGCAACCATTCTGCAGCTTCTGAGACTGGTCATTCTGTTTGGAGGAAGAGACCGTGACAACTAAGGAAAATAACGGGCGGGAGATTGCGCTGGATGTGCTCACGGAGGTGCTGGAGAACGGTGCGTTCGTTCATGTGGCACTCTCCCGCGCCCTTTTTAAATATCAGTATCTGGAAAAACAGGAGAGAGCCTTCATTACCCGGGTCACCGACGGTACCATAGAACGGCTTCTGCCTATTGATCAGGCTCTTTCCATGTGTTCGGCTGTTCCGGTAAAGAAAATGAAACCGTTTATCCGTACACTCCTCCGCATGAGTGCCTATCAGATCCTGTTTATGGATCGTGTTCCGGATTCAGCAGTTTGCAATGAGGCGGTAAAACTGGCTGTCCGGAGAAAGTTTGCAGGCCTGAAGGGATTTGTGAACGGCGTACTCCGGTCCGTGTCCAGAAGAAAGGAAGAATTTGATTTCCGGGAGCCATCCCTGAAATATTCCATGCCTCAGTGGTTGATCGACCGCTGGGAGAGAGACTACGGCCGGGAGACGGCAGAGGGAATGATGAAGGCCTTTCTGGAAGAGCGGGGAACCACAGTGCGGTGTAACCGGGAGCTGGCTTCTCCGGATGAAGTTCTCGGCTCTCTGAGGGCTCAGGGAGCTGAGGCAGAGCGTTCTCCTTATGGAGAGGACCTTCTGATTCTTCAGGATTATGATTATCTGGAGGGGCTGGAAGCCTTTGCTAAAGGCTGGATCCAGGTTCAGGATACCAGCTCCTATTTTGTCGGCAGACTGGCGGCACCTCAGCCGGGCAGTCACATTATTGATGTATGCAGTGCGCCGGGAGGAAAAAGCCTGCATCTGGCAGACTTGATGAAGGGGACCGGCCTGGTGGAGGCGCGGGACCTGACCTGGCAGAAAGTGGCGCTGATTGAAGAAAACGCAGAAAGGGCAGGAGTGAAGAATATCCGGACGGAAGTATGGGATGCGCTGGAACGGAAAGAAGAGTCTGTGGAGCAGGCAGATCTGGTAATTGCGGATCTTCCCTGCTCCGGACTGGGAATCATCGGAAAAAAGCCGGATATCAAATATCGGATCGGGGAAAAGGATCTGGAGGATCTGGCTGCTCTTCAGAGAGACATTCTGTCTGTAGTCTGGCAGTACGTGAAACCGGGCGGGCTGCTTCTGTATTCCACCTGTACGGTGGACATTCTGGAAAATCAGGAAAATGCAGCCTGGTTCAGAGAACGGTTTCCCTTTGATCCGGTGGATATAAGCGGGCGGCTTGGTTCTGAAATTTCAGAGCCGTCCATGAAAGAGGGATGGATCCAGCTGCTGCCTGGAAAATATCCCTGTGATGGATTTTTCATTGCCCTGTTCCGGAGAAGGGGCGGGGAAGAATGGGACAAAAAGGAGCATTGAACCGTATGGAAAAGAAAGACCTGAAATCCATGACGCTGGCAGAACTTACGGAAGAGCTGGCTGCCATGGGAGAAAAGCCCTTCCGGGCCAGGCAGCTGTATCAGTGGATGCACCAGAAGCTGGCGGCAGATCCGGAGGAAATGACAAACCTCTCGAAGGAACTGAGAGAGAGGATCTCCAGGGAGTACATATGGACGGTTCTGGAACCGGTAGATGTGAAAATATCGGCAGTGGACGGGACCAGAAAGTATCTGTTCCGCCTGGAAGACGGAAATGTGATCGAGAGTGTGCTCATGCGATATAAGCATGGAAATTCCGTATGTGTGTCTTCTCAGGTCGGATGCCGCATGGGGTGCCGGTTCTGTGCATCTACCCTGGACGGACTGGAGAGAAACCTCCGTCCGTCAGAGATACTGGAACAGATTTACCGGATCCAGCGGGACACGGGAGAACGGGTAGCCAATGTGGTGGTGATGGGATCGGGGGAACCGATGGACAACTATGACAATGTGGTCCGGTTTATCCGCCTGCTGAGCTCGCCGGACGGGCTGAATATCAGCCAGAGAAACATCACGGTTTCTACCTGTGGACTGGTACCGGAGATCAGGAAGCTTGCGGATGAGGATCTGACCATTACACTGGCACTTTCCCTGCATGCTCCCAACGATCAGGTGAGAAAGACACTGATGCCCATTGCCAACCGGTATGGTCTGGCAGATGTGCTGGATGCCTGCCGCTATTATTTTGAGCGAACCGGCAGAAGACTGACCTTTGAATACAGCCTGGTAAAGGGCGTGAATGACAACCTGGAGGAAGCAGAGGCTCTGGCCCGGCTGATCGGAGACTGTCATGGTCATGTGAATCTGATACCCGTTAACCCGATTAAAGAAAGGAACTACGTGCAGTCCAACCGGAAGGCTGTGGAGGCATTTAAAAATCATCTGGAAAAGCGGGGACTGAATGTGACCGTACGCCGGGAGATGGGAAGAGACATCGGAGGTGCATGCGGCCAGCTGAGAAAAAGCTATATGGACAGAAAGGAGGGCTGACGGAAATGGGAGCTTTCGCACTGACAGATATGGGAATGCTGCGCAGCATGAATCAGGATTTTGTGTTTGCATCGCCGGATCCTGTCGGTCCGCTGGAGAACCTGTTCCTGGTGGCTGACGGAATGGGCGGTCATAAAGCGGGAGATTACGCATCCCGATTTCTGATCCAGAATATCGTGGAAGAGGTAAAGGCTTCTGAATCCAAGGCTCCGGTGGCTGTTCTGGAAAAGGCGATCCGCAAGGTAAACCGGGAACTGTACCGGGAAGCAGTGGAGAAGGAAGAACTGAGCGGAATGGGAACGACCCTGGTAGGAGCCTCTGCGGAAGACGGCATTCTTTACGTGGCCAATATCGGAGACAGCCGCCTGTACCTGATCCGGAAAGGAAAAGCGTATCAGGTGACGAAGGATCATTCCTATGTGGAAGAAATGGTAGCTGCAGGGAAAATGACCCGGGGCAGCCGAGAATATCTGAGCCAGAAAAATATTATTACCCGGGCTGCAGGAATGACCGAACGGGTAGAAGCAGATTTTTTTGAAGTAGACCTGGAACAGGGAGACCAGGTTCTGCTGTGCTCGGATGGCCTGACAAATATGGTTGATAATGAGTCCATAGCAGCGGTTGTTTCGGGAGAAGGAACACTGGAGCAGAAAAGCCGGCGGCTGGTGGAACTGGCCAACGCCAACGGAGGCAGAGACAATATCACCGTGATTCTGGCAGATTTTGAAAAGGAGGTGGGATAAGATGCTGCGCACGGGAACGTTTTTACAGGACCGGTATGAGATTCTGGGAAAGATCGGCTCCGGAGGAATGTCCGACGTATATCGGGCAAAATGTCATAAGCTCAACCGAATGGTGGCCGTCAAAGTTCTCAAGGAGGAGTTCCGCTCAGACGCTTCTTTTGTAGATAAATTTAAGATGGAAGCGCAGGCGGCGGCCAGACTGTCCCACCCGAATATTGTAAATGTTTATGACGTGGTGGATGAAGGAGAACTTCATTTCATCGTAATGGAACTGGTGGAAGGAATCACGCTCAAAAGCTATATCCGGAAAAAGGGGATGCTTGGAGTCAGAGAGGCGATCGGAATTGCGATTCAGGTCGCTCAGGGAATCGAGGCGGCCCATGAGAGCGGAATCGTACATCGGGATATCAAGCCGCAGAATATCATTATTTCCATGGACGGAAAGGTGAAGGTGGCGGATTTCGGCATTGCCAGAGCGGCCTCCTCACAGACGGTCAGTGCTTCGGCTGTGGGGTCTGTACACTACATTTCTCCGGAACAGGCCAGAGGAGGATACTGTGATACGAGGAGCGACATCTATTCTTTTGGCGTGACCATGTATGAGATGGTTACCGGAAAAGTTCCGTTTGAAGGGGACAACACGGTGACGGTGGCACTGGCGCATCTGGAAACGCCCATGAGCTCACCGGCGGAGCTGAATCCGGAGGTGCCGGTAAGCCTGGAAAAGATCATTCTGAAATGTACGGAGAAAAAACCGGAATATCGGTATCAGTCCATGGGAGAGGTGATCGCTGACCTCCGGCGGGCGCTGCTGGAGCCGGATAAGGACTTTGTAGAACCGGAGCAGCAGCCGGACAATACGGCCAAGACGGTTCCCATCAGTGAGGAGGAACTGAGCCAGATCCGCCAGGGCAGCAGAGGCAGGCATCAGGAGGAAAAGCAGGAGCCGGAGATCGGCCGGCAGGTAAAGCCTCCCAGAGAACAGACGGTTCAGCCGGAAAAAGAAGAAGAGAAAAGAAAAGGACCTTCACCGGAAAAGAAAAAGGATACGGCAGAGGATGTGAATCCGCAGCTGGAAAAACTGCTGACCGGTCTGGGAATTCTGGTAGCTGTTGTGTTTGTGGTGGGAGTGATTGCTGTGCTTGTACGGGTCAGCGGGATCTTTAATCAGGGAACGGAACGGCAGACGGAAGCGGTGGAGGTGACCAGTGAGGAAGCGACAGACAGTTCCACAGCCACCGTAATGCCCAAAGTAACCGGCTATACCATGGATGAAGCGGAAAAGATCCTGGCAGAGCATGATCTTGTGCCTGTATGGGAGGAGGTATATGATGATACAGCAGAAAAGGGTATCGTAATCAGCCAGGAACAGGAAGAAGGGGCATCTGTGGAGAGATATTCCAAAGTAAAGCTCACGGCCAGTCTTGGATCTGACAAACTGGACCTGACGGCACTTGGCGTCATGAATATGACGGAGCAGGAGGCGAAGGACTTTTTCGCGGCGAACCAGATTACAGCCAGCTTCCAGCATCAGTATGACGACACGGTAGAAGCGGGAAAGATCATCAGCTGTACTCCTCAGACAGTAAAAGCAGGGGACACAGTATCGGTAGTGATCAGCGACGGTCCGGAGCAGGAGATGACGGTGGTACCGGATCTTCTGAATAAAACAGAGGAGGAAGCCCTTCAGCTTCTGACCGAAGCGGGGCTGGAACCAGGAAAAGTTACATTTGATAACAGCTCCAGCGTGGAAAAAGGAAGTATCATGGGGCAGGAGGTCTCAAGAGGAACGGCTATTCTCAGGGGAAGCCCGGTGGGCTATACGGTAAGCGCGGGCCCGTCCAGCGATTCGTCTCAGAGGTATGTGGGAGCTATTAATACAACCTTTGACCCCAGCTATCTGATCGGACCCGGTTCCGGCAGCGTACAGCTTCGTATTCTGATCCGTCTGAAGCAGATCGTGGACGGAACGGCTCAGTATACACCGCTTATGCCGGCTACGGTGATCAACGGTTCCACTCTGGTGCCTGTAAGCTTTTCCAATATAGAAGGGGCTTCCGGCGTGGATACGGGAGAAGTGGAGATTGTAAATGCAGATACTCAGGAAGTGCTCAAATCCTATACAGTGCAGTTTTTTCCGCTGGGGTGACAGAAGATGAAAGGAAAGATCATAAAAGGAATTGCGGGATTTTATTACGTCCATGACGGAAAGAACATGATTGTCCAGTGCAGGGCGAAGGGAGTGTTCCGAAGCAGGGGAGTGAAGCCTCTGGTAGGAGATGATGTGGAATTTGATCTGCTGGATGAGAAAGACCTGGAAGGGAATATTACAGCCATACTTCCCAGAAAGAATGCGCTGATCCGTCCGGCAGCAGCCAATGTGGATCAGGCGCTGGTAGTGTTTGCCCTGACCCATCCGGAACCCAATCTTAACCTGCTGGACCGCTTTCTGGTGATGATGGAGGCTCAGCAGGTACCTGTGATCATCTGCTTCAACAAGTCGGATCTGAAAGGAGAGGGAGAAGAGGAGTGTTATCGGTTCGCTTATGAGACGGCCGGCTATGAAGTGTGCTTTATCAGTGCGCGGGAGGGAACGGGCCTGGATCGGATCAGAGAGCGTCTGAAAGGAAAAACAACCGTACTTGCCGGTCCTTCAGGAGTTGGGAAGTCTTCCCTGACGAATGCACTGTTTCCTGCGGCTGCTATGGAAACGGGCAGTATCAGTGAAAAAATACAGAGAGGAAAGCACACCACCCGCCATACAGAGTTGTTCTCTCTTGGAGAGGATACTTATATGATGGATACACCGGGCTTCTCCTCTATGTATATCGAGGATATGGAGGCAGCAGAGCTGAAGGACTATTTCCCTGAGTTTGCCCGATGGGAAGACGGCTGCAGATTTCTGGGCTGCGTTCACATGGGAGAAAAGGTCTGCGGCGTGAAGGATGCGGCAGAACGGGGAGAAATCGGAAAAAGCCGTTATGAAAATTACCGGCTCATGTATCAGGAGCTGAAGGACAAAAGGAGATATTAGACATGCTGATTTTAGCGCCGTCCCTGCTGGCAGCGGATTTCAAGAATCTGGCTGCGCAGATCAGGGCAATTGAAGAGGCGGGGGCAAAATACCTCCACCTGGATGTGATGGATGGGGCATTCGTGCCCAGCATTTCGTTCGGAATGCCGGTGCTGTCCAGCCTTCGTGGCTGTACGGATCTGGTATTTGACGTGCATATGATGGTTGAGGAACCGGGAAGATATGTGGAAGATATCAAGAGGGCAGGAGCAGACTTGATCTGCGTTCATCAGGAAGCCTGTGTCCATCTGGACCGGACGGTGAACCAGATCCGGGAAGCCGGGCTGAAAGCGGCGGTGGCTCTCAATCCGGCCACTCCCGTTTCCACTCTGAAGCATATTCTTCCGGAACTGGATATGGCTCTGATCATGTCCGTAAATCCTGGATTCGGAGGACAGAAGTTTATCCCCTATGCCCTGGATAAGGTAAGAGAGCTGAGAGCGGAGGCAGACAGAAGGGGACTTTCCCTGGACATTCAGGTGGACGGAGGAGTTACTCCGGACAATGTGGAAGAACTGATCCGGGCAGGAGCCAATATCTTTGTGGCAGGTTCTGCAGTATTCAAAGGAGATGTGACTGCCAATACAAGGCGTTTCATGGATATCTTTGATAAGTACGAACAGGCGGAGGCGGACGTATGAAAAGAGCCCTTCTGATCTCCGGAGGCAGCCTGGATCCGGAGTTCTGCAGAAGCTTTACGGACAGACAGAAGTTCGATATGGTGATTGCAGTGGATTCCGGCCTGGGCAAAGCTCTGGAACTGGGACTTCCCATCGATGCGGCAGTAGGGGATTTTGATTCTGCCGATCCCCGGTCCCTGGAGGAAGGCCATGCCAGAAAGGAAATCGCCTGGGAAATTCACAAGCCGGAAAAGGATGAGACGGATACGGAACTGGCGGTGACGAAAGCCCTGGAAGCCGGCTGCAGAGAACTGGTGATTTTGGGGGCACTGGGAGGACGGTTTGACCATGCTCTCGGAAATGTCCACCTTCTCTATTATGCGGCAGAAAAAGGGGCGCAGGCATATATTGTAGATCCTCAGAACCGGATCAGTGTGCTGCTGGAAGGAAGAACGTTCCGGAAAGAAGAACTCTGGGGCAAGTATGTCTCGTTTCTGCCCCTTACCATGGATGTAAAGGGAATTACTCTCAGAGGATTCAAATATCCCCTGACAGACCGGGACATCTGCATCGGCCCATGTCTGTGTCTCAGCAACGAGCTGGAGGAGGATCAGGGCTCCATCTGTTTCCGGGAAGGGGTTCTGCTGTGTGTGGAATCCGGGGATCAGACAACTGGACTGGTCAAAAATTAGCAAACTGGATATTTAAAACAATCCACTTCTGCCATAAGATAAGCAGGACAGAATGAAACGGACAGGAGTGGATCGTATGAAAAGACAAGAGAATGAAAAACTGTATAAGGTAGTGCTGACAGGCCTGATGGCGGCTCTTTGCTATGTGTGTTTTACATTTTTGAAGATTCCCATTCCCACTATGGGAGGAGACTTTGTAGCTCTGCATGTGGGCAACGCGTTCTGTGTGCTGGCAGCGCTTCTTCTGGGAGGCGTTTACGGCGGGGTGGCAGGAGCCTTGGGCATGACCGTGGCGGATCTGATGGATCCGGTATATGTGACCAGCGCGCCAAAGACATTTATTCTGAAATTCTGCATCGGCCTGATTGCAGGCTTTGTGGCACACAGGATTGCCCATATCACAGAGGCACATGACAGCAGATATATTATGAAATGGACGGTGATCTCTTCTGCTCTGGCTCTGGGATTTAATGTGATTGCAGATCCTGTGGTGGGATATCTGTACAAGAATCTGATTCTGGGGATTCCGGAGCCTGCGGCGAAGATCATGACGACCTGGGCGGCCGGTGTGACATTTGTAAATGCCGTAGCGGGGATGGTTGTGGTGACGGCGGTTTATACAGCTCTGCGTCCGATCCTGATCCGTACGGGGATCTTTTTTCACATAAAATAGAAAAGGGCTTTAATTTGTCCCGGTTTTGTAGTATAATCAAGCGCAGATTCCCGCGGAGTCTGCGCTTTTATAACAGGAGTATTAGCCGGCGGAGACGTGAGGGAGGGGGAGGAAGTGTCTGCAGCCCTGCGGCGTCCCCCGATTTCAAGTACAGGAGGAGAACCGAAACATGTTAGATTTAAAGTTTGTCCGGGAAAATCCGGAGATCGTAAAACAAAACATTAAAAATAAATTCCAGGATGCCAAGCTTCCGCTGGTAGATGAGGTCATTGAACTGGACGGGAAAAACAGAGCGACCAAGGCGGAGGCAGACAGCCTGCGCGCCAGCCGCAACAAACTGTCCAAGCAGATCGGCGCCCTTATGGGTCAGGGAAAGAAGGAAGAAGCGGAGGCAGTAAAAGCGCAGGTGGCTGAGAATGCCAAACGCCTGGCTGAACTGGAGGAACTGGAGAAGGAGTACGAGGAGAGGATCTTGAAGATCATGATGACCATTCCCAACATCATCGATCCGTCCGTACCCATCGGAAAAGATGACAGTGAGAATGTGGAGGTTCAGAAGTACGGAGAGCCGGTAGTTCCGGATTTTGAGATTCCCTATCATACGGAAATCATGGAGCGTTTTAACGGCATTGATCTGGACAGCGCCAGAAGAGTGGCCGGAAACGGATTCTATTATCTCATGGGTGACATTGCCAGACTGCATTCTGCCGTGATCTCCTATGCCAGAGACTTTATGATCGACCGCGGTTTTACCTACTGTGTTCCGCCGTTTATGATCCGCAGCAATGTGGTAACCGGAGTTATGAGCTTTGCGGAGATGGATGCCATGATGTACAAGATTGAGGGAGAGGATCTTTACCTGATCGGTACCAGTGAACATTCCATGATCGGAAAATTCATTGATCAGATCATTCCGGAGAGCGAACTTCCCAAGACCCTCACCAGCTATTCTCCCTGCTTCCGCAAGGAAAAAGGAGCACATGGAATTGAGGAGAGAGGAGTATACCGCATCCATCAGTTTGAAAAGCAGGAAATGATCGTTGTCTGCAAGCCGGAAGATTCCAAAATGTGGTTTGACAGACTGTGGCAGAACACCGTAGATCTGTTCCGTTCTCTGGATATTCCGGTTCGCACGCTGGAGTGCTGTTCCGGTGATCTGGCTGATCTGAAAGTGAAATCTGTGGATGTGGAGGCATGGTCTCCCAGACAGAAGAAGTATTTCGAAGTGGGCAGCTGCTCCAACCTGGGAGATGCTCAGGCCCGCCGTCTGAAGATCCGTGTCAACGGAGCAGACGGAAACAAGTATTTTGCCCATACGCTGAATAATACGGTTGTGGCTCCGCCCAGAATGCTGATTGCTTTCCTGGAGAATAATCTGCAGGCAGACGGAAGTGTAAGGATTCCGGAAGTTCTGCGTCCTTATATGGGCGGCAAAGAAGAAATCCGCTGAGAACAGCTGCCGGAAAATTGACAGAAAAGGGATCAGGTTGAATATATGGAAAAACAGGAGAGACGTATTCTCTGGATGGAATACCTCTTGGCATTAGGGGTATTCCTCCTGTTTGCCTTTTGGGTGAACCACGGGTTAAAGACGACCGGATACTACGGGGATGATCTGTACCTGTGGTATTGTTTTGATACGGAATCGGCAGGGGAATTTATTTTTCCCATGGGAGGAACGAAATTCCGGCTGATTCACAATATTTTGTGCTATCTGCAGCTCCTTCTTATGGGGCCGGATATCTGGCTGATGGTACCGTTCAATATTGTGGTTAATGCTCTGATTGCTCTGACGGTATTCCATTTTGCAAGAAAGATCAGCGGCTGCCTTTATCTGGCCGGGGGCTGCGGTCTGGCTTATCTGCTGTCTCATCTGTCCTACTATCAGATCACTCAGGGATACGGGCTGATGGAATCGGCAGCACTCTGGCTCGCGCTGGCCATTCTCTACCTGCTGTACCGCTATCTCAACGGAGAAGGAGCAGAGAGCCGCAGGGCATATATCACTGCGGTCTGGCTTTATCTGGCAGTTTGCTTTGTGCATGAGCGTTATATGGTACTGCTGGCGGTGCTGATAGCTGCCGTGGTACTCAGGCATCTCATGACGGGAAAACGGGAGTACCGCATGCTCGGATGGGCCTTTCTGGCCTTCGCTGTTACCATGGGGATACGATTCTGGGCCATGGGAACGATTGTTCCTGCCGGAACAGGAGGAACGGAAGTAACGGATACATTTTCCGTCAGTGAGGCTCTGGGATATGCAGTGGACAGCGTACGGTATGTGTTCGGCATCAATGCCGGTCCCATCCACCTGGCCGGAATTGAGTGGCAGAATGTCCCCAGAATCTACAAGATTGCAGTATACGGAGCCGATATGGCCATAGGCCTGCTGGTGATTCTTGCTGCGGTGTGTGCATGGCGGCAGAAAAACAGAAGAAAAGAATATCTGTGCAATATCGTACTGATGCTTTTCTTTATGGCTATGTGTATCGGCTCATCCAGTGTGACGATCCGACTGGAAATGCGCTGGGTGTATGTGACCTACAGCGCTGCCCTGCTTCTGATGGCATATCTGTTTTCCATGGTCAGAAACCTGGGAGGAAAGACTGCTGTGAGGGCAGCGGCGGTTCTGATCGCCGGTTATCTGGTTCTGATCCTTCCTACAGAGCTGTTTTACCGTGACCATTACAGCGGCCTGTATTTCTGGAACGGACAGGAACAGGCAAACTCTCTGGCAGACGTGACCTGGGGAGTATACGGCGAGGAGATTTTCGGATCAGAGATCTATGTGATCGGAGACGAATGGAAAGACTGCGAGTATCAGACAGACGCTTTCTGGAGACCGTATCGCACGGATGACAGCCAGGTTCTTCCGAAGGTGACATTTATTGACAGCATCGGAGAGGCATGGCCCATTACGGACAGGGATAAAAAAATCGTACTGAAAGCAGATCCGGAGCATAATCGGTATGTGGATGTAACTTCCATGATAAAAGTAAAGAAATTTCAGAATATATACGGATATTATGAGCATGACGGATGGATGGACCAGAAGGCAAAGCTCAGAGTATTTACAGGAACGTCCGGACAGCTGCGGATGAGTTTTTACGCACCTCTGGAGTTAAAGGGCGGTGAGACCATTACCATTTCCTCCGGAGGCCGTCTGATTCAGAAGATTCCGCTGACGGACCACTGGGCAGATGTACTCATTCCTGTGATGAAAAATCAGTATGTGGAGCTGGAGGTAGAATGCAATTTCTACTCTCTGGAACCAGAGCAGGAAATGAGAGGAGAGACACCGATGGCAGTAAATGTGGTGCTGTCTGCGGAATAGAAAGAGAAAGGAGAATGGATAAATGGTTGCGTTCAATCATTTTAATTTCAATGTACTGGATCTGGAAAAAAGCCTGAAATTCTATAAAGAGGCCCTGGGACTTCTGCCGGTAAGGGAGAAGGAAGCAGAGGACGGATCCTTCCGACTGGTTTACCTGGGAGACGGGCAGAGCGATTTCACCCTGGAACTTACCTGGCTCAGAGACCGGACGGAAGCCTACAATTTGGGAGAATGTGAATTCCATCTTGCTTTCCGGGCAGACAATTATGAGGAAATGTTCCGAAAACATCAGGAAATGGGATGCGTGGTATTTGTAAATGAAGCCATGGGCATTTATTTTATTACGGATCCGGACGGCTACTGGATCGAAATCATTCCGTAATGAAAATGAAAAAAGAAGAGACTGCGGTCTCTTCTTTTTGCGTTTTTCGGGATTGATCATCACCGGACTTCCTCCAGTGCACAGGAGGGAGAAGCCATAAGAGAGTAATTGGTGTGGTAAATAACAAAACCGGGAGCTCCTCCTGCGGCTTTTTTCACATGTTTTCTCTGAATATAGTCGATTTCTACTTTATCTCCGTCCCGGCCTTTGGAGTAATAGGCAGCCAGAGCGGCAGCTTCTTCGAAGGTCCGGTCCGGGAGCTCCTTTCCTTCTGTCTTTACGATCACGTGGGAGCCGGGAACTCCTTTCGCATGGAACCACCAGTCACTTCCGTTCGCCAGCTTGAATGTGACTTCCTCATTCTGGTAATTATTTTTTCCTACATAGATGTGAAAGCCGTCGCTGGACAGGTAATGAAGGGGCCGGCTGGTGATCTTTGGCTTTTTACCGCCGGCAGGCCTTTTTTTGATGTAGCCGTATTCCATCATTTCTTCCTTGATCTCAACCAGATCTTCTTCCTTCAGCGCAATATCCAGAGCGGTGCTGATGGATTCCAGATGGTCGATTTCCTGCCGGGTTTCCTGCACCTGCTCTGTGAGAGCTTCATAAGTGCGCTTCAGTTTATTGTACTTATCAAAATGCTTCTGTGCATTCTCCCTGGCGGTAAGCTGGCTGTCCAGAGGTATGGTGACTTCCTGACCGGTATAATAGTTCAGACAGGTAAAGGATTTTTCTCCTCCGGACAGTTCGTAGCCATAAGTATTCAGGAGTTCGCCGTATACCCTGTATTTTTCCCGTTTTTCCGTGTCTTTCAGCTGCTTTTCCTGAAGATCGTATTTTTTGTAATTCCGCTCCAGAAGAGTCTGCACGATTTTTCTCAGATCTACCGATTTCTGCTTGATACGGTTGACTGCATTCCTGGCAGAGTAGTAGTGCTCCAGAAGGGAGCTGATGCTGTCCCAGGGCTCAGCCCGGAAGCCGCCTCCCTCAAAACAGGTGAGGGGAAGGGAGGAAAACTCCACCGGTTCGTCTTCCTGATAGATGATGTTGGGGGTGAACCGTCCATCCCGGACATCTTCCATGAGCAGGGAGAATGTGTGGTACAGATGGGTCATTTCCAGGCTGTTCAGCTCAGAAGCAGGAAGATCTCCGTCGATAGAAGCCAGATGGCAGATCTCGGTTCCCATAATGGGACTTAAGCCGGTTAGCTTCTGGTAAATGGCTTTCTGCACAGGAGCCGGGGAGGAGAGAAGAAGAGTCCTGAATTCTTCCTCCGGGACAGACAGAGGGTCTGCCTTTTCCACGGTCATGGGGATGAAATAACTGCGTCCGGGGAGTACTTCCCGGACGGAACTGAGCTGAGCGGATACATGCTTGATACTGTCCAGAATGGTGCCGTCTTCTCTGCAGAAAATAATATTGCTGTGTTTTCCCATAATCTCCACCATCAGTTTTTTGCGGCAGAGATCCCCCAGCTCATCCAGGTGTTCAAACTCAAACTGAATGACCCGTTCCAGGCCGGGCTGGGACACAGACAGGAGCCGTGCGCTGCCGATGTGCTTGCGCAGAAGCATACAGAAATTAGGTGCAGTCAGAGGACTGGGCTTGTTGGACTCTGTAAAATAGATCAGGGGCAGACTGGCGCTGGCTGACATCAGAAGACGGTAGGTGTTTTTCTGGTTTTTTATGGTAAAGAGCAGCTCATCTTTTTCCGGCTGGGCAATTTTTGAAACTTTGCCGCCTTCCAGAGCCTGCCTGAGATCACGGACGAGATTTGCGATAACAATGCCGTCGAATGCCATGAAACATTCCTCCTCATAAGAATTTACGGCCCGGCTGTCACAGGCCGGGCCGCAGGGTTAAGTATATCACAGATCAGAGACCGGGAAAAGGGGAAATTGGGCTGCTTCCAGATCAGTAAGAAAGATTGTGTCTGCCAGAAGATCGGCACAGCCTCCCGGGCTGATATTCAGACGGACAAACTCCCGGTTCATTTCGGCCAGTCGGGAAAGGCCGTCTTCCCGGTATGCACCGCCCGCTTTCAGAAGCCTGGCAGAAGACTGCTGTACCATTTCCAGAGTGGCTCTGTCGGAACGGGCCAGGATATTGGTATCTTCCACCCTGGCCATGAGGGCAAGAAGAGCCTGAAGCTGTATCCGGTTGCAGTCATGGCCGGCTTTCCGGCCTTCCCTCATGACAGGGAGGGAAACCAAACGGATGGATGGAAAGCCGTTTTTCGCCTCTTTTCGGATTCCCGCGCAGCCGGAAACGGAAAAAAGCCGTTCTCCATGGGTAAGGGGAATGTGAGCGGATTCTTTTTCACGAATCTGATCAGCCAGCTGCTTCAGCTCCCGTTCCATGGTTTCTCCGGCCAGGATACCTGCCGCGTCCAGCACATTCTCGGCAAAGAGACTGTGGGAATGGCTTAAGGACCAGCCTGCGGCGGCCGCCAGAATCCCCATGGAAAAAATAGCGCCTTTATGGGTGTTCACTCCGCCTGTGGCCAGGAGCATCTGCCTTTCCGCCTCCACACCAACAGGACGGATCCGGGAAAACAGGAGGGGGAGAGGTTCCTGCCATTCATATCCCAGCAGGGCCATTTTTCCCAGACAGGGAGCGATGGCGGCGGCACTGGAGCGAAAGGAGCGGACGTCCATATCTCTGTGGGATCCGGTATCATGAAGATCCACCAGGCCGGGCTTGGGCGTTGTTTCCACCTCGCGGATCAGGGCAGACTGGCAGGCCCGGGAAAAAAAGAGAAGGATGTCCCGGCCGCTCTGACAGTTTGGTCCGGTCATTTTCCATACCTCCTCTGAAGGATATTTCCGATTTCAACGGTCAGTTCCTGCACGGAGTGGCGTCTGCTTCTGGAGCAGGCGTGAGCCGGTTCTTTGCAGAGAAGACAGCGGCGGGCGGGAAGTCCCAGATCTTCCCTGGATACTTTGGAGCCGTCGGGGCGGATAATGTCAATATCATAAAGACGGCCCACAGGTCCGTCATCTTCGATAGAAGCCATGAGCTTTTTCAACCGGTCCGGATCATCATCGACACAGAAAAAGGCCTCCCATCCGGTTTTCTCCCGGATCATTTCTCTGCGGTTCACGGAAATCCCGTTTTTTGAAAGAACTTCCTCAATTGCCGCACAGCCCTCTTCAAAGGCTCTGGTCACATAGGGCAGAAGCTTTACGGGACCGGGGATGTTCATGGTAAAAGAAATGAGAGCGGTATGACAGGCTGCGAGCAGTTCTGCCTGCATGCAGGCCCGCCGTTCTCTGGCGTCCAGCATTTCTGTGAGCGTGACCTCCAGTGCCCGGCCGTGCTCTTCTGTCCGATTGGTGTCAGTTTTCCCATGGAACTGTTCCATATTCTCCGTCTCCTTTCTCAGGGTCCTCGCCCTTTAGACTGTGGAGGATCTCCAGAAATCCTCTCATATAGCGTGTGAGATAGAGATCCTTGCGGTAGCAGGCATAAAAATGCCGTGTATTTTCGATGCCCAGAATGGGGTAAATGAAATATCCGTTTTCCCGGTTCCCTTTTTCCTCCGTGTAAACATCCGGACAGATCATCACGGATTCCGTAGAGGCTACGATCCGCTTGCCCACTTCAATGCTTCCGGTCTCCAGACCGATCCGGGGAGAAAACTCCCGGGAAATAAAAAGAGAATCCTGCAGCGTACGGACGGAGTGGCCTTTCTTTATGGAGACGAACAGCTCCTGAGCCGCCTCCAGGATATCTATGGGAGTCCCGGGAGGAATTCGTCCGGCCAGTCTGGTATGTTTATTGACAAGCAGAACCGGCCGTTCATGACGGATCAGGTCGTAAACCAGATCTTCATGACGGGGAGTAGTGGTCAGACAGGCAATATCAATGGTACCGCCCAGAAGATTTTTTTCCACTCCGCCGGAACCCTGTTCCAGAAGCTCCAGAGACACATGAGGAAACTGACGGAGAAAACGGGGATACAGTTCCGGAAGGATTTCCAGGGCTCTCTGTACGGGAAGTCCCAGGCGGATCACGCCGAAATCCTCGTGCTGCAGCTCCTGAATCTGTTTTTCCAGATTGGTATTTATGGTAAGAACCTGGCGGGCGGCATCCACGTAGAGGCGGCCGGCGGCTGTCAGGGTAATGGGGTCTGTAGTCCGGTCAAAGATGGGTGCACCCAGATTGGTTTCAGCCGCTTTGATCATCTGACTGAGGGAGGGCTGCGAAACGTACAGCTTTTTGGCTGCGTTGGTGATGCTTCCTTCTTTCAAGACAGTCAGAATGGACTGGATATGCTTATCATTCATTCGTTGATCCTTTCATAAAAACGTCATATGTCCTGATTTCACTATTTTATCATACCGGCTTTTGTTTATCTACTCTATTTTTGGAAGGAAAACAGACGTTTTTTTGTACATAAGAGTGAAGTTATGTATCCTATAAAAAGATAAGTATTGGATATTTTCTTTCTGAGGTGATACCATGGGAATAGAAGAAAAAGAACGTATCAAGGAGGGTTAACATGGAAATTAAGAAGGCGGCAATGGCCGGTACGCTGGAGTCCAGCGATGCCCAGGTGACTGTGGAGCCGGGAACAGACGGAATTGAGCTTTCCATCGAAAGCAGCGTGATCAACCAGTACGGAAAGCAGATCCGCAAGGTGATTCTGGAAACCCTGGACCGTCTGGATGTGAAGGACGGAAAGGTAAAGGTGGTAGACAAGGGAGCCCTTGACTGCACCCTGAAGGCGAGAGTGGAGTGCGCCGTTTACCGCTCCAATGATATTACGGAGAATCTTCCGTGGGG
>CALWRQ010000012.1 GCA_944383965.1 uncultured Lachnospiraceae bacterium | reverse complement strand
TTAGATTTTGACATAAAAAATCCCCCTTAAGTAGATTTTGGTTATTTACCTTGTCTACTTAAGGGGAATCATATCAAGGTCCGGGCGGCACCCTTTTTGGTGATTCTCTGATGGAAAGCCGTCAGATTGAGGCCAGAAGTTCTCCGATATTGAGAACGTGATCGCCGATTCGCTCAAAGTCAGTGAGCATTTCCGAATACAGAATGCTGGTCTCATGAGCGCATTCTTTCTGCTGCATGCGTGAAATCTGATTTTCACGGTAGGAATCAGTCATATGGTCGATTTTTTCCTCCAGATCCGAAACATTCCGGAGATCCTGACCGGACATGGGATTCATGGAACGGACGGAATCGATTGCTTCCAGGCAGACCCGCTTCATGTTTTCAATTTCCACCATGGCCATATCGGAAAAAGCGGTATGCTCAGATTCCAGATGCTTGCTGTATTCGCAGATATTCATGGCGTGGTCGCTGATCCGTTCCAGATTGCCGCAGATCTTGAAAAATGCGTTGATCGCAGCGGAATCCTTGGCGTTTTCTTCCTGTCCCATGACAGAGGAGATATAGCTGGAAATTTCCTTGTTCAGATAATCCACATATTCTTCCCGCTGGGTGACGGAAGCCAGGTAACGGGTATTGCCGCTCTGAACAGAATCAAAGCTTTCCTTGATGTTGTCAGCAGTCATATCAGCCATACGGCTCAGCTCACTGCTGATATTGTGGATGGCAATTGCAGAATTTCCCATATGACTTTCTCTGGAACGGGCCTCCGGAATGGCGTGAATGTATTTCAGGCAGAAACCGTCTTCTTTTTCGGAGGGATGCTCCGGAAGAATGCGGACGGCCAGAGAAGCCAGCTGGGTTCCGAAAGGAATCAGCAGAATGGTAGTTACCACGTTGAACAGAGTATGCATATTTGCAATCTGTGCGGCCGGGTTGGACGGAGTCCAGGATGCTACCAGAGTGGTGAGCGGCAGGGTCATACAGATGATGGTGAACAGTGTTGTTCCGATGATATTGAACAGCAGATGGATGATAGTCGTACGCTTCGCGCTGCGGCTGGTTCCGATGGAGGCCAGTACGGCAGTGATACAGGTACCGATGTTCTGACCGAACAGCACATATACGGCAGAGGGAAGACCGATCACTCCGCTGGCAGCCAGTGCCTGAAGAATTCCCACGGAAGCAGAGGAAGACTGGATCAGGGCGGTAAAGGCGGCTCCTGCCGTAATTCCGATCAGAGGATTGGAGAAGTTGGTGATTAGCTGGACGAAAGTCTGGGATTCACGAAGCGGCATCATGGCAGCGCTCATAAAATCCATACCGATAAACAGAATACCCAGTCCTGCAAGAATGTGCCCATAGTGCTGAACCTGCTTGTTTTTTATGAACATGGCAACTGCTACGCCCAGGAATGCCATCAGGGGGGCCATAGCTCCCACATCCAGAGCGATAAGCTGTCCGGTAATGGTGGTTCCGATATTTGCACCCATGATGATCCATACGGCCTGACGCAGAGTCATCATGCCGGAGTTTACAAAGCCGACGACCATAACAGTGGTGGCGGAGGAAGACTGGATCAGAGCAGTGATGCCGGCGCCTACCAGGACACCGATAAAACGGTTGGCGGTGAGACGCTCCAGAATTTTCTGCATACGGTTTCCGGCAGCGGCCTCCAGGCCGTTGCTCATCATCTGCATACCGTAGAGAAAAAGAGCAAGTCCCCCAAGCAAATTGAGAAAATCTGTTGTCTGCATAATACTCCCCTTCATTTTCTTAGCGTGATATTGGTATTGGTTTTGCTTCCATGCCATTGTAAAAGAAATTTCCGATAAGGACAATAGAGTTATCTTTCATTTAACGTAGATTTTACATAGATTTAACAATAGTTATTTACAGCCCGGGAAATCTCATGCTATATTGAGAAAACATCACTTGAAAATGCGTAAGGAGCAGTCCGGCGCAGTAAATGACGAAGGAGGATCTGAATGAAAAAGAGGCTGAATCTGAAAGAACGCATGCTGATCGGGTTTACGTTGTTTTCCATGTTTTTCGGGGCGGGGAATCTGATTTTCCCTCCGCTGGTAGGCCTTCAGGCCGGAACAGACGCTGTGCCGGCCATGGCCGGACTTCTGCTGAGCGCCGTGGGGCTTCCCATCCTCGGGGTGGCAGCAGTAGCCAGATGCGGCGGGCTGGACCGTCTGGCGGGAAGAGTTCATCCCATGTTTGCCGCGGTATTTACGCTCCTGATTTACCTGATGATCGGGCCGGGACTGGCCATTCCCAGAACAGCCAGTACTTCCTTTGAAATGGCCGCTGCGCCGTTTCTGGGAAGCATGGGGGCTGAGAGCGGAACGAGAACGGCAGTGATGGCTGTATATTCCATCCTGTTTTTCGGAATAGCGTTTTTCTTTGCACTCCGGCCGGAACGGCTGAAGGATATGCTGGGAAAGATCATGACTCCTGTGCTGCTGGGGCTGATTGCAGTGGTTTTCCTGGGAAGCCTGCTGGGAGAAAAGGGCGTGACTGCATCCCCCACGGCCGGATATGAGACTCTGGCGGCGGTGAAGGGTTTTGTGGACGGTTACCAGACCATGGATACCATCGCCGCCCTGAATTTCGGTATTGTTATTGCCATGAACATCCGGGGAATGGGAATTGAAAAGGAAGAGAATATTTCCGGGGAAACTATCAGGGCCGGAGGTATCGCAGGACTTCTGCTGGCGGTGGTATACAGCTGTCTGGCCTATGTGGGAGTGACTGCGTCGGGCTTTGAACAGACAGCTTCCAACGGAGCGGATGTTCTTACCTTCATGGTACACCGGCTGTTCGGAACAGCGGGAACGGTGATCATTGCCCTGATTTTTTTCATCGCCTGTCTGAATGTGTGCATCGGTCTGCTTTCCTGCTGCAGCGAGTATTTCAGCCAGACCTTTCCGGCTCTGGGGTACCGGGGATGGCTGGTGCTGTTTGCCGGTGCCAGCCTGATCGTATCCAATGCGGGACTGAACACCATTATCCGGGTATCGGCTCCGGCTCTGGGAATGATCTATCCGGTGGCTATTGTGCTGATCGTACTGGCTTTCCTTCCGGGAAGGCTGGGAAAAAGCCGGCTGTTCTGCCGCGCAGCGGTGGCGGTTACGGCCGTTTGGAGCGTGGGAAGCGGGATTCTGGCTCTGATCGGAAGATAAAAGGGAAAAGAGGGGGAATTGAAAAAAAGCTGTAAAATATGCTGGAAGGACTACCGTTTCTTTCTGTTCTGTGGTACAATTTTACTACTGTTATTTCAGGTATTTCTATACGAAAGTAGGAGGAGTGAGTATGGCAAAAGAAATGATTGCGATGCTTCTGGCAGGGGGACAGGGATCACGTCTGTATGCCCTGACACAGAAGCTGGCAAAACCGGCAGTTCCTTTCGGGGGGAAATATCGTATTATCGATTTTCCTCTGTCAAACTGTGTAAATTCCGGAATTGATACGGTGGGGATTCTGACTCAGTATCAGCCCATGGTGCTGAACGAGTACATCGGAAACGGTCAGCCCTGGGATCTGGACCGCCTGCATGGGGGAGTTCATGTACTGCCGCCTTATCAGAAGGCATCCGGATCAGACTGGTATAAGGGAACGGCAAATGCAATTTATCAGAATATTTCATTTATTGAGCGGTACAGCCCTCAGTATGTGATCATTCTTTCCGGTGACCAGATCTGCAAGCAGGATTACAGCGATTTCCTTCGCTTCCATAAAGAAAAGGGAGCAGAGTTCAGCGTGGCTGTCATGGAGGTTCCGTGGGATGAGGCGTCCCGCTTCGGACTGATGGTGACAGACGACAATGATAAGATTACGGAATTCCAGGAGAAGCCGAAGAATCCGAAATCCAATCTGGCTTCCATGGGAATCTATATTTTTAACTGGGATATCTTAAAGAAATACCTCATCGAAGATGAGGCGGATCCCAACTCTGAGAATGATTTCGGCAACAATATCATTCCCAATCTGCTGAGAGACGGCAGAAACATGTACGCTTACCATTTCAACGGCTACTGGAAGGATGTGGGAACCATTTCTTCCCTGTGGGAGGCCAATATGGAGGTTCTGGATCCGGAGCACAGCGGCATCAACCTGTTTGACGAACGCTGGAAGATCTACAGCCGGAACAGCGGAATGACCGGACACCGGATCAAACCCGGCGCTGTGGTGGAGAATTCCATGATCACGGATGGCTGCCAGATTTCCGGTACGGTGAAGCATTCCATCCTGTTTGCAGGCGTACAGGTAGAGGCAGGAGCCGTGGTAGAGGATGCGGTTGTGATGGGCGGTACTGTGATCAAGGCCGGGGCCGTAGTTCAGCACTGTATTGTGGCGGAAAATGTGGTTATCGGCGAAAATGCCGTTGTGGGTGCCATGCCGTCTGACGGTGAAAAAGGCGTGGCAACGGTAGGTTCCAATGTTTATATCGGAGACGGCGCAAAGATCGGTCCGAATGCAATGGTCAGCGACAATGTAAAGGGTGGTGAAGAACAATGGTAAATTCCAACGTAGATGCTCTGGGTATTATTTTTCCGAACAGCCATGATGCTTTGGTTCCGGAACTGGTGGGAGAACGTCTGATGGCGTCTATTCCTTTTGCCAGCCGTTACCGTATTATCGATTTCATGCTGTCCAATATGGTGAACAGCGGAATCGGAAATGTTTCCATTATTGTACGAAAGAATTACCATTCTCTTATGGACCATCTGGGATCCGGCCGTGAGTGGGACCTGACCAGAAAGAACGGCGGTCTGAATATCGTGCCTCCTTTCGCAGAGAAAACGGTAAAGGTATACAGCGGCCGCGTAGAGGCTCTGGCCAGCATCCTGGATTTTCTGAGACATCAGAAAGAAAAGTACGTGGTGATGTCTGATACGGATATTGCCGTAAACTTTGATTTCAGCGCCATGTTAAAGGCCCATGTGGAAAGCGGAGCTGATGTGACCGTGGCTTATACGGAGGAAAAGCTTCCGGAAAACTTTCTGGCCAACCGTCAGGAAAGCAAAGAATTTTACTATACGCTCAAACTGAATGACGGCCGGGTGACAGAGATGGAGATCAACTCCAAGGATACGGGAGTGACCAATTTCTCCATGGGAATCTATATTATGGAAAGAGAATTCCTGATCCGGCAGGTCAGCTATGCTTATACGCACGGGTATGTGAATTTTGAACGGGACGTACTCATGGCTCAGCTGGATACCCTGAATGTACAGGCGTTCTGCCATAAGGGATATATCGCTCATATTACCAGTCTGAAGAGCTATTTTGACGAGAACATGAAGCTGCTGGATGAGGAGAACCTGAACGGTCTGTTTACTCCCAACCCCATTTACACCAAGATCCGTGATGATAACCCAACCAGATACATCAACGGCGCCAAGGTAAACAATATTATGGCTGCCGACGGCTGCGTGATCGAAGGAGAAGTGGAAAACAGCGTACTGTTCCGCGGAGTGAAGATCGCCAAGGGCGCAAAGGTGAAGAACTGTGTGCTCATGCAGGATACAGTGGTGGAAGCGGGAGCGGACATTGAATATCTCGTTTCTGATAAGAATGTGACCATAACGGCCGGCAAAGAGGTCAAAGGCACAGACACCTTCCCGGTATATGTGGCGAAATATCAGACCGTATAGAAGAACCATAAAAACCAGAATATAAAGCAGAGAAACCTAATGAAAGCCCCGGCTTCATTAGGTTTTCTGCATGAGAAGGGAAAGAATGAGAAATATAAAAATTATTCTGCAGTATGACGGCAGCCGGTACGACGGCTGGCAGAAACAGGGAAATACGGAAAATACCATCCAGGGAAAACTGGAAACAGTGCTGGAAAGAATGTGCAAAAGGCCGGTGGAGGTTCACGGAGCAGGAAGGACAGACCGGGGAGTCCATGCGGCGGGACAGACGGCCAACTTTCAGATTCCGGAGCATTTTTCTCCGGAGGAGGTAAAGGAGTATCTGAATGAATATCTGCCGGAGGATATTGCCGTACTGTCTGCGACAGAAATGAGCGGACGCTTTCACAGCCGCCTGAATGCAACGGGAAAACTGTACCGGTATCGCATATGGACCGGGAAGAAAAAGCCGGTTTTTGAAAGAAAATATCTCTTCGGTCTGGAGCATGGTCTGGACTGCAGTGCCATGCGCCGCGCTGCAGAACTTCTTACGGGGACCAGAGATTTCAGAAGTTTCTGCGGAAACAGGAAAATGAAAAAATCTACGGTAAGGACGTTGTATTCCGTTGAGATTACGGAGACGGGAGAAGAAATCACCATGGATTTTTACGGGGACGGATTTTTGTATCATATGGTCCGTATTCTGGCAGGGACTTTGATAGAGATCGGAGAGGGGAAGCGTTCGGCAGAATCTGTGACGGAAATCCTGGAAGCAGGAAACAGGCAGGCTGCCGGATGGACCGCGCCCGCGGAGGGACTATGTCTGCTCCGTGTGGACTATGATGGAAGGCAGGAGTGAGGGCATGACGGATTTTTTGGTAAAACGGTTTGTAAAGGATTATGAAAATATTCAGGATGTGGACGTGAGGACCAGATACGGGGAATTGTCCGGAATGGTGGGAATCTGCTGCAATCTTCTGCTGTGCACCGTGAAGATTGCCATTGGCCTTCTGGCTCACAGCATTTCCGTCATGGCGGATGGATTCAATAATCTGTCAGATGCAGCCTCTTCTATTGTAAGCTTTGTGGGAGTGCGCATGGCGCAGAAACCGGCGGATGAGGAACATCCCTTCGGCCACGGAAGGATCGAATATATCTCTGCATTCATTGTGGCCTTCCTGGTCATCCAGGTGGGATTTTCTCTGTTTCAGAGCTCGATCGGAAAGATCAGAAATCCGGAACCGATGGTATTCCGCTGGCTGTCCATAGGGATTCTGCTGTTTTCCGTCGGCGTGAAGCTGTGGATGGGAATGTTCAACAGGAAACTGGGCCGCCGGATCGATTCCAAAGTGATGCTGGCGACTTCTGCGGATTCCCTGGGGGATGTGGCTGCTACCTCTGCAACCATTCTTTCCATGCTTGCCTTTGGACTGCTGGACTGGAATATAGACGGAATCGTAGGTCTGGCAGTATCGGTGGTGGTTATGATCGCCGGCGTGAATATTGCAAAAGACACACTGGCGCCGCTGATCGGAGAGGCGATTGATCCGGAAGTTTACCGGCAGATTACGGAGTTTGTGGAAAGCTATGACGGAATTCTGGGCAGTCATGACCTGATCGTGCACAATTACGGTCCTGGAAGAAGCATGGCGTCGATCCATGCAGAGGTAGCCAATGATATGGATGTGGAAGTTTCCCATGAGATCATTGACCGGATCGAGCGGGATGCGGCCAGAAAGCTGAATCTGTTTCTGGTGATTCATATGGATCCGGTGGAAATGGAAAATGAAAAGCTGGAAGAGTATCGGAAACTGGCGGAGATGGCGCTGGCAGAAGTGGACTCCCGTCTGACCCTCCACGATTTTCGCATGGTGGACGGAAAGGAGAGAGTCAATCTCATTTTTGATCTGGTTGTGCCGAGAGACTACACGCCTCAGATGAAATTGCGGGTGAAAGAGCAGGTGGAGGAAGGAATCCGGAAACGGCAGGAAAAGGCTGCCTGTGTCATTACAGTGGAAAACAGCTATTGCGCAGAAAATAAATAAAAAACTTGACAGCTGGGAAAATATGGGGTATAATACACTACGTTGTTGTGATGGGCCATCGCCAAATGGTAAGGCAACGGACTCTGACTCCGTCATTTTCAAGGTTCGAATCCTTGTGGCCCAGCTGATGAAAGATCCGGAAACAGAAATTGTTTCCGGATTTTTTTGCTGCGGAAAAAAGTACAGAAGAAAGGAACGGCAGATGGAAAAGATCTTGGCAGGAATAATGGCGGTTCTGCTGATTCTGTGGCTCTTCAGGAGCAGGAGAAAAAGAAAATTCGGTCGTTCTGTTTATCGGGCGGAGACGGGAAAACGCCTGAAGACAGTGGAAAAAGGGAAAGGAACGGAAGGAGAGTATCTGACTTCCCTTGCCCTGGAAAAAAAAATCAGAGGGAGAGCACTCTTTGTGTTCAATGCCTACCTGCCCTGCAGAAGCGGAGGCAGCACGGAAACGGATATTATTATGATCCATGAAAAAGGGATCGTTGTAATTGAAAATAAGAATTACGGAGGCCGGGTAAAGGGACGGGCTGACAGGGAATACTGGGAGCATGTACTTCCGTCCGGCCGCCGGACCTTTTATAATCCGGTTTACCAGAATCAGAATCATGTACGCCATCTGAAAAGACTGCTGGGGGAAAAAGGATGGAAGATTCCGGTCATGTCGGCGGTGGTCTTTAATGACCGTCTGGAACGGCTCCGGGTGAAGCGGTGCGGAACGGACGCTGTGATCTGCAGAAGCCGGAAGGCGGCAGGAAAGATCAATCGCCGGCTGAAAAAAATGGAGACCGTGCTCGATGAACAGGAACTGGAAGCAGTATACGGCTTTCTGAAAGAGCAGACCCGCCCTTTTTTCTGGGTCAGGAGCGGCCAGAAGAGGCGGGTACGCAGAATCCGGGAAGGCAGAAAAAGAAAGTGATCATTTTGTGCTCAAAAATCAGAGAAAAACTTCAAAAAAGCCTTGACGGATCAAAAAAGGAGAGGTATAATCTTACTTGCTTTTGAGCAATGGGCCATCGCCAAATGGTAAGGCAACGGACTCTGACTCCGTCATTTTCAAGGTTCGAATCCTTGTGGCCCAGCTTTAGAAAGGTCCGGAGATCATGGTCTCCGGACCTTTTGTGGTATATGGAAAAGAACCGGGCGTTCTGGGGCACAGAGCAGGCCGGAAAGGAAAAAGGAGGAAAAAATGGACACACTGAAGAAGTTTATCCGCTATTACCGCCCGTATCAGACTGTGTTTTATCTGGATCTGGTCTGTGCTGCGGCGATCAGCCTGGTGGACCTGGCTTATCCTCAGATACTGCGGACTCTTACGAGAACATTATTCAGGGAAGAGGGAGAGAAGGTGCTGGAGGCACTGGTTCCGATTGCGGCGGGCCTGCTTGTCATGTATGCGGTGCAGGCGCTGTGCAAGTATTACGTGAGTTATCAGGGCCATATGATGGGAGCGAGAATGGAACGGGACATGAGGCAGCAGCTGTTTGACCATTATGAAAAGCTGTCTTTTTCCTACTACGACAGGAATAATTCCGGCCAGATGATGAGCAAGCTGGTTTCGGATCTGTTTGATATTGCGGAGTTTGCTCATCACGGGCCGGAGAATCTGTTCATATCGCTGATTAAGATTGTGGGATCCTTTGTATGCCTGTTTTATATTAACGCCAGGCTGGCAGTGCCGCTGCTGGTGCTTGTGGTGGTCATGATCATTTTCTCCGCCCGGCAGAATAAGCGGATGCAGGCTACTTTTATGGACAACCGGAGAAAAATCGGAGATGTGAACGCCAGCCTGCAGGATACTCTGGCAGGTATCCGTGTCGTGCAGTCGTTTGCCAATGAAGAGGTGGAACGGAAAAAATTCCGGCTCAGCAATGAGAATTTCCTGCAGTCTAAGGACAATAATTACCGTTGCATGGGAAGTTTTATGGGAGGAAACCTGTTTTTTCAGGGGATGATGTATCTGGTTACGGTAGTGTACGGAGGCTGGCTGATTGCGGGAGGCCACATGGAAGCAGAAGATCTGGCCATGTATGCCCTCTATATCGGAATCTTTATCAACCCGATCCAGATCCTTGTGGAGCTGGCGGAAATGATGCAGAAGGGTCTGTCCGGCTTCAAGCGGTTCCAGGCAGTGATGGAAACGGTGCCGGAGATCGTGGATGCGCCGGATGCAGAGGAGCTTACGGACGTGAAGGGCCATGTACGTTATGAGGATGTGAGCTTTCGCTATAATGACGAGGAGCAGGTACTGGATCATGTATCCTTCGAGATCCCGGCCGGCCGTTCAGTGGCTCTGGTAGGGCCTTCCGGGGGAGGAAAAACGACCATATGCTCCCTTCTTCCAAGATTCTACGACGTGACGGGAGGCAGGATTTCCATTGACGGAAAGGATGTGAGCCGGATTACTCTGAAGAGTCTGAGAAATATGATCGGTATTGTTCAGCAGGATGTATACCTGTTCTGCGGTACAGTAAAGGACAACATTGCCTACGGAAAGCCAGGGGCTTCCATGGAGGAGATCATGGAGGCGGCGAAGAAGGCCAATATTCATGACTTTATCATGAATCTTCCGGACGGTTATGACACCTTTGTGGGAGAGCGGGGAACCAGACTGTCGGGCGGACAGAAGCAGCGGATTTCCATTGCCCGTGTGTTTCTGAAGAACCCGCCCATTCTCATCCTGGATGAAGCGACATCTGCCCTGGACAATGAGAGTGAGCGCCACATCCAGCAGAGCCTGGAAAAGCTTTCCAGAAACCGTACGACCATTACCATTGCCCACCGGCTTTCTACCATACGGAATGCGGATGAGATCATTGTGATCAGCAATGAAGGAATCTCAGAGCGGGGAAGCCACAGGGAGCTGATGGAGCAGAACGGTCTGTATGCCCATTATTACAGAATGCAGTTTGAAGGTCTGGACCAGGAGTTCACATCAGTGTGACATCATAGTAATAAGTGATTTTTTCATATGCTTCTCTGACCCGGCTGATGAGCGCCTGCTCCGGTCGGGTCAGACGTTTTTTGGGCGGACAGATGAACAGGCGGAGAACCTTGGGATGAAAGGAAAAGGGGATCTGCTCGATATCTCCTCCCCGGATCCGGCTGATCGGAAGAATGCTGTAGCTGTTTTCCAGGATCATGGTCTGGAACATGAATTCAATATCAATAATGCCCTGCCTTGCCTGGGGCCTGATTCCGAGAGCAGGAAAGATGGTCTCAACCATGGACTGCTGCACCATGGAATTTTTTCCCATGAAAATCGGCAGGTCCTCCAGAAGAGAATAGGAGGATTCATCCAGACACCCGTTCCGGAAGCGGAGCTGCGGATAGACCGGATTTTTGCGGGATATCATGAGCATCAGTTCATAGGTTTTCACTACCGTGCAGGAGGCCTTGGGGAAAAGGGTGCTGGCATCCTGCTGGTAGGAGGTGACGAAGCCCAGGTCGATTCTTCCATCCATCAGCTCTCTGTAGATATCTTCCGAGGAGAAGATCCGGGGCATGAACTGAGTGGCGGGGAAGTCCTTTTTCAGCTGCTGAAAGGCCTGGTTGAAAATGGGGATGCTGGTGCGCAGGATCCCCAGCCGTACGGAAGACTCTTCCTGAGAAAACAGATCCAGATACAGCTCATCCCGGATGGCCAGAATCCTGAGACAGGCATTCACATATTTTTTCCCGGCTTCCGTGGGGATCAGGATGTTTTTCTGACGGTCGAAAAGGCGGATTCCCAGAGAACGTTCCAGCTTGTTCAGATAGATACTGAGAGTCGGCTGGGAAATGTGGAGATGTTCCGCTGCCCTGGAAATATTTCCTGTTTTTGCAATTTCCGTTATATATTCGAGATGATACAGATTCATAGAAATTCCTCCGGAGGTATAGTCATACGCTATACCTCTATTTATATTGTAAAGTTTACTTTTTTGCAAGAGAATTTATAATAAAAAGTACAAAATACCCGGGTAGAAAACAAACAAAATAAGCAAATCAGACAATAAAGAGGAATGAGTAATGATAAAAGTACAGGCAAACTGCTCCAGCAGGATGACAGAAGAAGAGATGCAGTCCGTGAGGGGAATGGGCATTGAGTATCTGGCTGTGAATTTTCTGCCGGATGCAGTGGATTATGACAGCGTGATGCGTTTTCAGGAAAAGGCGGCCGCGTACGATCTGAAAATTGCGGATGCCGGATGCCCGGCTCTTCAGAAATGCCCCCAGATTCATCTGGGCAAGCCGGATCGTGATGAGTGGATCGGGAAATACAATGACTTTACCAGAGTGCTGGGAAAAGCCGGTATAAAAGTAAACTATATTGCTTGGCAGCCCAACGGGATTTTCCGCAGCCGGATCGGCGTGGGAGAGCATACCAGAGGAGAAAACGCCATGATCTGCGATATGGATGAGCTGTATGCACGTCCGATTGCCAATGACCGGGTGTACGGAGAGCAGGAGATCTGGGACAATTTCAAATATTTCCTGGACCGTGCCCTGCCGGTATGCGAGGAGGCTGATGTACGTCTGGCGCTTCACCCCAATGATCCGCCGGTGGAGAGTGTATGCGGTGTTCACAGCCTGATCTGGAATACAGAGTGCTACAGGAAGGCATTTGAACTGGCGGGGAACAGCCCTTATCTCGGCATGAAGATGTGCGTAGGCTGCTGGCTGGAGAATCAGGCCTTCGGAGATCTGATGGAGGACATTAAGACTTTTACGGAAGAGAAAAAGATCTTTGTGGTTCATTTCCGCAATGTGAGCGGTACGATCCCCTATTTCGAAGAAACTTTACTGGAAGACGGCTATGCGGATATGCACGGGATCCTGGAGCAGCTGGTGCGCTGCGGCTATGACGGACAGATCAACATTGATCATCCCTTCTTCAACCGGGACGGCAAGGGAATGTCCCGGATGTCAGAGGCCTATTTCATGGGTTACATGAAAGGAATGCTTGCTTCGGTGGAGAGGCAGATCAAAAAAGAAAACGGAGGAACGGATAAATGAATATACCGCTGATTATCACACTTGCAGTAACCATATTTCTGATTGTAGGCTTCTTAAGCGGAAAGTTTAAGCTGGGGCTGGTAGCCATGACTGCGGCCACCATCCTGTGTGTAACCGGTGTGCTGACTTTTGAGGAGGCATATGCGAACTTTTCCAACGGAAACGTGATCATGGTAGGCGCCATCTTCATTCTGAGCGGCGCTCTGGGGAAAACCAGTCTGGTTCCCACACTGAAAGAACTGATCATGAAGAACTCCGATAAGAGCGGGCTGATCATCTTTCTCTATCTGCTGGCCAATGCGATTCTGATCCAGTTCAGCATGCCTACGGCTTTGGTAGCTATGATGATTCCTTTTATGGCGGCTTTCGGAGAAGAAAGCAAGGTGCAGCCCTCCCATGTACTTCTGCCCGGTGCGGTAGTGGCCCATTGCTGGCAGGGAATGTTCCCCGGTGCCTTTTTCGTGATGCTGAACTCTTATCTTGAGGCCAGCGGCTCCCCGGAGCGCCTGGGAATGCTGGATTACAGCAAGGTAGTGGCCCTTCCGGCGCTGTTTTCTCTGTTCTATATGGCATTTATCGGATGGAAGGGCTTTAAAGCCAACAAGCTGATCCAGACGGATGCGGTAAAGGCTACGGAGAGCAAGTCTACTCTGACTGCAGGACAGGAAAAACTGGTATATGCCGTATTTGCGGTAACCTTTATCGGAATCCTGTTTTCCAATTACCTTCCCATAGACATGCAGGTGATTCCGGTAGTAGCAGATCTGGTGCTGCTGTACTGCGGAATCCTGAATCTGAACGATGTAAAGAACTTTATGAACATCGATACCCTGTTCATGCTGGCCGGTGTACTGCCCATGGCTACGGCTATGCAGAAAACGGGAGCCGGTACGGTAGTTGCTGATTTCATCCTTGCTCTTCTGGGAGGAGATCCGGCACCGATCACGATTCTGATCGCATTCTATGTGGCAGGAGCGGTTCTGACTCAGTTCATGAGCAATACAGCCACTCAGAACATTTTCGTATCTCTCGCTGTGGTGACTGCAGTGAACCTGGGCCTGGATCCCAGAGCCTTCTGTGTGGCGATCTTTGCAGGATGCACGGCGGCCATGATGACTCCTACGGCTTCTCCGTCCGTTGCCATTGCCTTCGGAGCCGGACAGTATAAAATCAAGGAGGTAGTGAAGGTCTGCCTGCCGCTGTGGATCGGCTACGGTGCGCTGGTAATCTTCATGTCCAATCTGGTATTCCCGCTGACGTGATCGTTTTGAGCAGGACTTCAGGCCCGGATTTTCCGGGCCTGAAAGTTTTCCGGAGAAGGATCCGGAAAGGAAAAACATCTTGACGAACGGTGATTCATCAGGTATAGTAAAATCTGCAGTGGGCCATCGCCAAATGGTAAGGCAACGGACTCTGACTCCGTCATTTTCAAGGTTCGAATCCTTGTGGCCCAGCTAAAAAGGTATCTCAGCGATCAATGGTGATCGGGGGGTGCCTTTTTTTTGAGAATGGGGTTTAAAATGTGTTAAGACCGGAATGATTCTCTGGACATCCGCAGAAAAAAGCCTTATACTATAATCTGGCGTAGTTTAAGAAATGAAAGAAGCGAGAGGCTATGTATCGATTTGACAGCAGAGTGCGCTACAGTGAGACAGATGAAAACGGAACGCTGTCTGTGACGGCAGCCGTGAACTATCTGCAGGACTGCTCCACGTTTCAGTCGGAAGATATGGGAAAAGGGATCGAGTATCTGAAGGAACACGGGAAAGCCTGGTGGCTCTCCTCCTGGCAGATTCTGTTTGACCGCTGTCCCAGACTGGGGGAGCCGATCACCATAGCGACTTACCCCTATGACTTTAAGGGAATCTATGGATACCGCAATTTCATGATTCTGGATGAAAAGGGAGAATACCTGGTGCGTGCCAATTCCATCTGGTTTCTGTATGATCTGAATGCAGGCAGGCCTGCCCGGGTCACGGAAGAGGATGTACGCGGTTACGGTATCCATGAGGAGCCTCTGAAAATGGAGTATGCCTCCGGACATCTTCCGCCTCTGAAGGAGTATGAGGAGATGGGGACCGTAGATGTGGCTCATCATCATATAGATACCAATCATCATGTGAATAATGCCAAATATGCGGAGATCGCCGCGGAATTTCTTCCGGAAGGATTCCGGACGGAGGAACTGCGTGTGGAATACAGAAAGGCTGCAGTGCTGGGAGACAGGATTGTTCCCCGAGTGGGCAGGCAGCCCGGAGAGGTGACTGTAGAGCTGCGAAGCCCGGAAGGAGAGCGGTATGCAGCTGTATGGTTTCGGGAAAAGAAAGGAAAAATATGATCGAATTAGGAAAAATACAGAAACTCCAGGTTTTACGGGAGAAAAACTTCGGTGTGTATGTTGGGGAGCCGGAGAGGGGAGACGCTGCAGTCCTTCTGCCTAAGAAGCATGTTCCGGAAGGAACAAAGGTGGGAGACGAGCTGGAGGTGTTTATCTATAAAGACTCGGAGGACCGGCTCATCGCTACCACAGAGACTCCCCTGGTACAGGTAGGACAGACCGCAGTGCTGGAAGTCAAGGACGTATCCAGGATCGGAGCGTTCCTGAACATGGGGCTGGAGAAGGATCTGCTGCTTCCGTTCAAGGAACAGAACCATCGGGTGCAGCCGGGGGAAAAGTGCCTGATCGCTCTTTATGTTGACAAAAGCCACCGGCTGGCTGCCACAATGAAGGTGTATTCCTACATGAGCAATCAGTCTCCCTACAAAAAGGATGATTGGGTGACCGGTACCATTTATGAGATCAACGAACGGCTGGGAGCCTTTGTGGCGGTTGATAACCGTTACTACGGGCTGATTCCCAAGGGGGAAATGTTCGGTGCATACCAGGCGGGAGATATTGTGGAAGCCCGGGTTTCAAAAGTCAGAAGTGACGGAAAGCTGGATCTGAATCCTAAGGCCAAAGCATACCAGCAGATGGAAACGGATGCGGAAATGGTGCTGAACGCCATGGAGAAGCTGGGCGGGGTGCTGCCGTTCAATGACCGGGTGGCTCCGGAGGTGATCAAGCAGCAGTTCGGGCTGAGCAAAAATGCGTTTAAGCGTGCGGTTGGCCGTCTGCTGAAGGAAGGCAAGATCACGATTACGGAAAATACCATAGAGAGAATATAGGAGGGGCGTTTTGGACGCGATAGATTATTATAATAAGTATGCTGCGAAGGTGTTTGAGGAAACGGTTGAGGAAGAAGTGACGGAGGAGATCCGTGATGCGTTTCTGGCTCAGCTGGAGGAAGGAGACGCGATCCTGGATCTGGGCTGCGGCTCCGGACGGGACAGCCTGGATTTTTATGAGCGGGGATATGATGTGACTCCGCTGGACGGAGCAGAGGAAATGTGCAGACTTGCAGAAGTACATACGGATCTGGAGGTGCTCTGCGAGAGGTATGAGGACATGGACTTTGACGATGCGTTTGACGGGATCTGGGCCAGAGCGGCATTCATCCATGTGCCGAAAAACGAGATCGGAGCCATTCTGGACAAGGTGAGGGATGCCCTGACGAAAAAGGGGGTATTCTATACCTGCGTCTGTGAGGGAGAATTTGAAGGATTCAGCGGAGAGCTGTACTTCAGTGACTATGAAAAGAAAGAGCTGAAGGAGCTTCTGACCGAACACGGTTTTCAGGTAATCGAGACCTGGAGAACCAGGGACGATGAGATCCGCCGCGGATATGAAGGCAGCGGATGGATTCATATTCTGGCCCGCAGACAGTAAAAATACGGGCTGTTCGGCCCATGCGGGAAAAGGACAGGATCTATGCTCAGAAAAAGTACGGCAGTCCGGGATTATGCAGTCATAATTCTGGGAGCGTTTATCGTAGGCTTTGCAATAAAAAACATATATGATCCCCAGGGACTGGTAACAGGCGGGGTATCGGGTGTGGCCATTATCCTGAAGGAGAAGGCTCAGATCCCTTTGTGGATAACGAACCTGGCTGTAAATGTACCGCTGTTTCTGCTGGCCCTGAAAATGAAGGGGTGGGGGTTTGTCCGTCGGGTACTGGTGGCAGAGTCGGCTCTGACTCTGGCTCTGGCAGTGCTTCCGGAGTGGGCATTCCTGAAGGATGATCTGATACTGACGGCTCTGTTCGGAGGAGTATTCAGCGGTGTGGGTACGGGAATGATGCTGATCTGTCATGCTACTACGGGAGGAACAGATACCATAGCGGCACTGATTCACACCCGGCTGCGGCATTATTCCATCAATCAGATCCTTCAGGTTCTGGATGGAATGGTAGTGCTGGCAGGTGCTTCTGTGTTCGGCATTCACTATGCATTTTATGCAATCATTGCAGTGATCGCCCTGGCCAAAACATCGGACAGCATGATTGAAGGCATGCATTTTGCAAAGGCAGCGTATATTATTTCTGATAAAAAAGAAGAGATAGCCGGCAGGATCATGGCAATGGACCGGGGAGTGACATTCCTGGATGCCAAAGGCGCCTATACCGGGGCAAGGCGGGATGTGCTGTTCTGCGTCGTGTCAAAAAAAGAGATGGTGGAGGTAAAGGAGATCGTCCGCCAGCTGGATCCCAGAGCGTTTGTGATCGTAAATGATGTGCGCGAGGTGCTGGGAGAAGGCTTTATGGAATATAGACAGTAAAATGAACCCAACAGCGGCAGGTTTTTTCTGATTGAGAAAACCTGCCGCTTCTTCTGTACAAATTAGCTAAAGAAACGAAAAAGGATTTGGCTATTCGCACAATAACATTTTAAAAGGAAGTTTTGTATAATGTTACACATATGAACGGCGAGACGGAACAGGCAAATGGAGGAAAGGAATGGCAGGTTTACTTCTGAAAAATGTGGCAAAGTTTTACCCGAACGGTGTGGTTGGCATAAAAGATTTCAGTCTGGAGATCGCGGACGGGGAGTTTCTGGTCCTTGCAGGTCCTATGGGAGGCGGAAAATCCACGCTTCTGAGGATGATTGGCGGATTGGAGGATGTTTCCAAAGGGGATATTTATATCGGCGGCGTACGGGTAAATGATCTGGAGCCCAGGGACAGGGATGTGGCGATGATCTTCAGGAACTATATCCTGTACCCCCAGATGACCGTATATGAGAATCTGGCTTTCGGATTGAAGCTGACCGGATGCGGCAGGGAAGATCTGCACCAGCGTGTTATGGATACGGCGAAACTGCTGGAGATTGAGGACCTTCTGAACGTTCCTTCAGAAAAGGTAGAGGGCATTGACCGTTATAAAGTGGCTGTGGGAAGAGCCCTCGTCCGCAGACCGAAGGTTCTGCTTATGGATGACCCCATGCGCTGGCTGGACGGAGAGATGAAGCGGAAAATGAGGGAAGGACTGGCCGGACTGTACCGCAGACTGGGGGTTACGGTGATCTACGTGACAGAAGATGCGGCAGAGGCTATGGCTCTGGGAACAAGGCTGGCGGTAATCCGGGACGGAATTCTGGAACAGGCCGGCACACCGCAGGAGGTTTATGAAAAGCCTCTGAACCGGTTTGTGGCGGAATATTTCGGAGATCCGGCGATTAATATCCTGGATGCTTCCGTGGAGGAGGAAAACGGACGGGCAAAGCTGCAGGTAGCAGGATGCACCGGAGTGTTTTCACAGGAGAACAGCAGAAGACTTCTGGCCGCAGGATATGATGGCAGGGAGATCACCATCGGAGTCCGCCCGGAAGACATCCATATGGAGTCTGAGTGGGTGGAGCGGTGTAGCGATAATCTGGTGGAGGCCTGTGCGGATGCCTATGAAGCGTCAGGAGATCAGGCATTCATGACGTTTCGGGTGGGAGAAAACCGGCTGAAGGCTCAGGTGCCTGCGGATGCGGGAATCCGGCCCGGTGACGGAGTGACATTGGCGGTGGACCCGTCGAAGGTATACATATTTGACAAAGATACGCAGAAAGCCATTTAACTTATATTTATTTTTTGTAAAAAATGCGCAAGCGGGAACAATACTCGCTTGCTTTTTTTTCTTTTTTGAATTAAGATATTTTTAGGGCAAATTACAAAAAGGAGCGTGCAGCAAATGATTTCGAACCAGATTTTACAGACTACGATCGAGGGGTTAAAGGGAATCACCCGGATAGATTTCTGCATCTGCGACACAGAGGGAAAAGTGCTGGCATCTACTTTTTCTGAGGCCGAGGAGTACGAAAACTCCATTCTCGCGTTTGTGGATTCGCCGGCAGACAGCCAGGTGATTCAGGGATACCAGTTTTTCAAGGTTTTCGATGAAAACCAGCTGGAATATATACTTTTAGCAAAAGGAAGCAACGAAGATGTTTACATGGTAGGCAAGATGGTGGTGTTCCAGATCCAGAACCTGCTGGTAGCCTACAAAGAGCGTTTTGATAAGGATAACTTTATCAAGAATCTTCTTCTGGATAACCTTCTTCTGGTTGACATTTACAACCGGGCCAAGAAGCTCCACATTGAGACCAATGTGAAGCGGGTTGTGTTCATTATTGAGACCAAGCATGAGAAGGACGGAAGCGCACTGGAGACGGTGCGGAGCATGTTTGCTACCAAAACCAAGGACTTTGTGACGGCTGTGGATGAGAAGAACATCATCCTGGTAAAAGAAGTGAAGCCGGGAGAAACCTACGCAGACCTGGAAAAGACGGCCAATATCATCCTGGATATGCTGAATACGGAAGCCATGTCCAAGGTACATGTGGCATTCGGAACCATTGTCAATGAGATCAAGGAAGTGTCCCGCTCTTATAAAGAAGCGAAGATGGCACTGGATGTGGGAAAGATTTTCTACAGCGGCAAAAATGTGGTGGCTTACAGCAATCTGGGCATTGGTCGTCTGATCTATCAGCTTCCCCTTCCGCTCTGCCGGATGTTCATCAAAGAGATCTTTGACGGAAAATCTCCGGATGAGTTTGATGAGGAGACGCTGACCACGATCAATAAATTTTTTGAGAACAGCCTGAATGTGTCAGAGACTTCCAGACAGCTGTATATTCACAGAAATACTCTGGTATACCGTCTGGACAAGCTTCAGAAGAGCACCGGCCTGGATCTGCGTGTCTTTGAGGATGCCATTACATTTAAAATTGCGCTGATGGTGGTAAAATACATGAAGTATATGGAGAACATGGATTACTAGGAATCAGGATTTAACTTATGATAGAAATTTCAAATGTGATAAAGACCTATAAGGCCGGAAATAAGGCGATACGGAAGCTGAACATCCAGATTGCCGACGGTGAATTTGTATTCATCGTCGGCCGGAGCGGATCCGGTAAGTCCACTCTGCTGAAGATGCTGATGAAAGAGGTGGAGCCTACTTCCGGCCATATTATTGTGAATGGGGTAAATCTTCAGAAGATGCCCCGGCGTCTGGTGCCCAAGTACCGGAGAAGACTGGGAATGGTCTTTCAGGATTTCAAACTGCTGAAGGACAGGAACATATATGAAAATGTGGCATTTGCCCAGCGTGTTATCGGAGTGCCGCCCAGGAGGATCAAGGAGAATGTACCGGAGATGCTCAAGCTGGTGGGACTGTCGTCAAAATACAAATTCTATCCCAATCAGCTTTCGGGAGGAGAACAGCAGCGAGTGGCAATTGCCCGGGCGCTGATCAATAATCCGGAGGTACTGCTGGCAGATGAGCCGACAGGAAATCTGGACCGGCAGAATGCTGATGAGATCATGGAGCTTCTTGCGGAGATCAATGCCCAGGGGACTACGGTGATCGTAGTGACTCACAGCCAGGAAATAGTAGACAGCATGAAAAAACGGGTGATCACCATGGATAAAGGAATGGTGGTCAGCGATAAGAGGGGCGGTGAGATCTGTGAGATTCAGCACAATCTGTTATAGCTTCAGGCAAGGAATAAAAAATATATGCAGAAACAGCTTGTTTTCCCTGGCATCCGTGGCGACGATTTCTGCGTGTATTTTTTTATTTTGCCTGTTCTTTTCGATCATAGCGAATATAAGAAATATTGCATATCTGGCGGAAACGACTATCGGCGTTACTGTATTTTTTGACGACGGGATGACGGAAGAGGAGATCCTGGCGCTGGGGGATCAGATCGCTCAGAGGCCGGAAGTGAAGGAAATGAATTATATTTCCGCAGAACAGGCATGGGAAAGCTTCCAGGCAGAATACTTTGCAGGAATGGAAGAGCTCGCTGAGGGGTTTGCCGAGGACAACCCTCTTGCATCATCTGCTTCCTACGAAATTTTTCTGAAGGATATTTCTCAGCAGAACACCATGGTTTCCTATCTCCAGAGTCTGGAAGGTGTGAGAAAAGTCAATTATTCCAACGATCTGGTGGCCGGATTTACCAACCTGAACCGTCTGGTGGGAATTCTGTCTGTGGTGATCATCGGACTGCTGCTGGCAGTGTCCGTTTTCCTGATCAGCAACACGATTCATGTGGCTGCCGCATTCAGAAAAACGGAAAATCAGATTATGAGACTGATAGGTGCAACGAATTTCATGATCCGGGCTCCCTTTGTAGTGGAAGGAGTGGTGCTGGGCCTGGCGGGAGCGCTGATCCCGCTGGGAGCCACTTATATTCTCTACGGCAGGATGGTAGAGTATGTGGGAGAACGGTTTTCCGGAACGGCCGGAGGGATGGGAGGAGTGCTTCGCATTCTTCCTCTTGAGGCATTGTTTCCCACTATGGCTGCGGTTGCTATGGCGCTGGGAGTGGGGATCGGATTTTTTGTCAGCTTCTTCACCATAAGGAAGCATCTGAAGGTGTAGGAGGAAGCGGATGAACAGAATCAGAAACACAGGAGCGGCAATCGCTCTGGCGGCTGGCTTTTCCCTTGTCTTTCAGGGATATCAGTCTTATGCCACCAAAACGGAGATTGACAGCGCCCAGGAAGAGATTTCTTCCCTTGAGGAGGAAAAGAAGCGTGTAGAGAGTACGCTGAAGGATCTGGAGAGTCTGAAAAGCGATGCATCTGCCTATGTGGAACAGCTGGATGCCAGCCTGTCGGAGCTGGAGTCAGAACTGACTGCTCTCAGCAGCCGGATTGCGGGAAAGGAAGAGGAAATTTCTGCGGCACAGGCGGATCTGGAAGCAGCCAGAGCGGTGGAACAGGAACAGTATGAAGCCATGAAACTGCGGATCCGCTATATGTACGAGCGGGGAGAAACCAGTTTTTGGGATATGCTGGTGGGATCGGAAAGCGTATCCCAGATGCTTAACCGGGCGGAGTATATTTCCCAGATTTCTCAGTATGACAGGGAAAAGCTGGAAGAATATGCCAGGGCCAAGGAAGATATCGCAGAGAAAGAGGCCGGGCTGCAGCAGGAGAAAGAGGAACTGCTTTCTCTCCAGCAGTCTACGGAGGCCAAACAGCAGTCCATGGAGACACTGATGGCGGAAAAGACCGCAGAGCTTCAGAATTATGAAGCGCAGATTGCCGGTGCGCAGGACCAGCTGTCCGAATATGAAAAGGATATCCAGGCACAGGAAGCGAAGATCCGGGCCATTGAAGAAGAGATGAGACGCAGGGAAGAGGAGGCCAAAAAGAAAGCGGAGGCCGCCGGACAGACGTATACTGCGGTGAATTTAGGGAATATTAGCTTTATATGGCCCTGCCCGTCCAGCAGCCGGATCACGTCCCAGTTCGGAGACCGGTCCGCTCCCACGGAGGGAGCATCCACCGATCATAAGGGAGTGGACATCGGAGCATCCACCGGAAGCGACATTCTGGCAGCGGCATCCGGCACAGTGACCATCTCTACATACAGCGTTTCCGCCGGTAATTATATTATGATTGATCACGGAGGCGGCGTTTCCACCGTTTACATGCACTGCTCGTCCAGACTGGTTTCTGTGGGAGATGAGGTGAAGCAGGGGCAGGTGATCGGAAAGGTAGGCTCTACGGGATACTCCACAGGGCCCCATCTGCATTTCGGAATCAGGGCCAACGGAGCTTATGTCAATCCTTTGGCATATGTAAGCCCGTAAAAAGATAGGAGAGTTAAAGCAAGTGGACAGCAGAAATAAATTTTGGAAGGGCGTGCTGGTAGGCGCGCTGGTGACGGCGTTTGCCGGACTGATCATCATCGGAATGGCGGCAGGGATCTGGCTGGTAGGAAAAGTGGTGATGGGAAATCAGGCTTCCGGACTGGAGGACAGCCGGGCGACGGCCAGTGAGATGACTCTGAACGTGGACCGGATCAGTCAGAAAATAGAACTGATCCAGGAGATCATCAACGAGAACTATCTGTTTGAAGAAGATCCGGAAATGGTGGAAAGCGGTATTTTCATGGGCATGATGGCCGGGCTGGGAGATCCGTATTCCACTTATTACACCAAAGAAGATTTCCAGGATCTGATGGAAAACAGCATTGAGGGAGAATACTGCGGCATCGGAGCGCTGATCAGTCAGAACCGTTCCACCATGCTTATGGAAGTGCTCCGGGTGTTTGAAGGAGCTCCCAGTGAGAAAGCCGGCATGCTTCCGGGAGATATTATCACGGCTGTGGACGGAGAGGACGTTTCCGGTATGGAACTGGATCTGGTGGTAAGCAATTATCTGAAAGGGGCAGAGGGCACGGAGGTGACCGTCACCGTTTACCGTCAGAGTACGGAGGAATATCTGGATCTGGTCATGACCAGGGAAAAGATTGAGACCCCTACAGTGGAACATGAGATGCTGGAGGACGGAGTGGGATACGTGCTGGTTACCCAGTTTGAGGGAGTTACGGCAGACCAGTTCTGCGCAGCAGTGGAGGATCTGGAAAGTCAGGGCATGGAAAAGCTCATCATTGACCTGCGCAACAATCCCGGAGGCCTGCTGGATCAGGCGGTGGAGATGGCTGCCTATCTGCTGCCGGAAGGCACCATCGTCCGTACAGAGTATAAAAACGGAGAAGGGGATGAATACTTCTCCAGGGACGGCAAGCTTCAGGCCAGCTCTACCGCAGGGACAAAGCTTTCCCAGTATCCTATGGAAGACAGTCATGAGCTGGATATTCCCATTGTGATCCTGGTAAACGGCAACTCAGCCAGTGCGGCAGAGGTATTTGCGGGAGCCATGAGGGACTTTGACCGGGCGGAGCTGGTGGGAACCACCACCTTCGGAAAGGGCATTGTGCAGAGTGTGATCCCGTTCACCGACGGAGATGCCATAAAGATCACCACGGCCCATTACTTTACTCCCAGCGGCTATGACCTTCACGGAAAAGGTCTGGAGCCGGATGTGGAAGTGGAGCTTTCGGAAGAACTGGCGGCTCAGGCGGCAGTAGAGCTGTCAGAAGACAATCAGGTGCAGAAGGCACTGGAGGTCCTGGCCGGAATGGAATAAACAGAAGGGACTGCCGGGAAATAGATAACCTCAAACAGGGGGCATTGTAACAAAATGAAATAAATAACAGCCTGTTCCGATTCTATTGAGCCGAAGCAGGCTGTTATTTTTATTTCTTACCAAATAGTTTTTCAAAGAACCCTTTTTTCTTCGCAGGTGTATTTACAGGAGTGCTATTCTCACACTCATTTTTATTGATTTCAGGTTTCTCGCCATAAATGACCTTGCCATCAGACAGAACTACGATAGAAATATCATCGTACATCTTATCCAGCTGTTCAATGTTAGCCCTGAAAGCTTCTAAATCTTCTCTGCCAGAAATAATTTGGATAATGTATTTATCTAACTTTACTTTCGGATCGTTAGCGAAAGCCATATGCAAACCTTCAATTCCACCCTGAAAACAGAGGGTAATTGAATTAACAAACCGGGGGTCGTAATTAACATTTGCCAAATAGGAAAGTTTTCCCTGGGATGGTACTGGCAAAGTGTTCGGAATAAACTGTTTGCCAACCGATTTGGCGAGACTTGTTTTTTCTCTCACTCTTATCTCAGGGTCGGGGTCGTGCATCAATTGTGCCGCTTCTCCTGTGAGTCCCGCAATGATCCCGTTGTTATGCATCTCGTTAATCGCGTTCTGCATTATCACAAATAACTGCATTTGAAGATCTTTGTTCGACTCCAATCTATCATAAAGCAGTTTGACAAATTGTTCCATACCACTTTCCTCCCTGACCTTATTTCTTATATTTTAGCCAACGATGCATTCTTAAAGGAATCATCATCGGTAACTTCTTTAATAACCTTGATTTGCTTTGGGAATACAATTGCAGCATTCTCATCACTCAGTTCGATCTCAGCAATGGCTTTATCTGACCAAAACGGATACACATCAATTTCAAAATACTGATTTTCATATGTAAGGCAGTATCTTGTCTTGCGAATCTGTCTCTTTGTTGTATCAGCCTCCATCAAAAGCTTTAAATATTCAGCCTGAGATAGGCGGCGCTCAATCTCGACACGTTTCACATCTGACACTTTTCTCTTGATGGTCTGGAAGTAGATATAGTTCCCGTCTATACCACGCTGACGAACGCGAACTTCTTCGCCGGCAGCACTGTTAAGATATGTCTGAATAATCTCAATACGTTGGCAGGAAGGATTGCTCTCCAGCCATTTGATATCCGGATATTCAATCAGATATTTACGTTCAATTTCATACGGTTCAGGTTCACCTAAGAATGAAGCAATCTCTGAAACCAGTTTTTTCATTTTGTCTTCAAAAGCAGAGGTGTTATCAATTACGCGCAGATGAGGATGACCAGTCCAAGCTGAAATCAGTTTATCATCAAGCGCTGCTGCTTCCTCAGCAGTTTCTGTTCTGGCCGAGTTGTTTGCTGTCGTATAAAACTCTTCTGCGCCTTTTGCCGCAGTAACCAGATGGAACACCGCATCATAGTTATCACGAAGTGCTACCTCATTGGAACCGATAAACTGTATTGCTTCTGCAAATTCAATGTCATCCATATATGCCTTGTTATCAAGGGTGCCGCGATCACAAACGATCAGAACCTTATCAACCGACATGGTACGAGCTGCCTGCTCAAAGATATTTTCTTTTTCAATCTGCAACTTTAACTGGCATTTCTGATATTCCACGTTTGATCCGCATGTCCATGGTGCAACGCCACCGCTAATAAGTTCAGTAGCAGTTTCAGATACAAACAGGACAGTATATCCCATCTGTGTAAATGCGTTTTGTACCCAGCTCATAGCGGTGGACTTGCCTGCACAAGGACCTCCGGTTATGACAATCTTTGAAATTTCCGTCTCTCTTTCCTCATCTCTCATTGACAGTAACTCATTAACATCCACCTTAAAGAGCGCTGCCAGCTTTCTAATTACATTTGTTGTCGGTTTTGACTTGCCTGTTTCCCATTTTGAAACAGCCTTGTTGGTTACACCAACCAATTCGGCTAATTCAGTTTGGGAGAGATGAAACTGTGTTCTTAACGCCAGAATCTTATTCCCAAAAGAGTAATCGTTCATGAGATACCCCCCTCTCTTTTACAATCTTATTATAAGGCGAGGGGTACTGCAGAACAAGTCCCGCAGTGTCGAATATTGGTAGAATCCTATTTCTTATCTGCTCACAAGGCAGAGCAGCATGGCCGTAAGTCCTGTATGGTTCTCCTCAGCGTCCGGAGAGTGCCTGCCGGACCTGCCGGTGGAGATCTCTGGGGCCCGGGCCAACGGCACCTACCGGGACTACATGAAAAGCTGAAAAAAGAGAAACTGCTCATTCCCGGAAACGAAAGCTGACCAAATATAAAAAAATATCCAATAACACGATCATGGAAAAAAAGGACAAGGGATTACTGCGTCTCAAAATAGAATACATTGAAAAAAGGAGACCTTTCTGCGTTGACTCAGGGCTTTGAAAAAGCCTGAATTTTACAGAAAGGTCTCCTGCTGAATTATTAAGGGTTAAAAATCGGCTTTATCCGACAATCCCCTTTGTTTGGGGATCAGTCAGGCGCGGGCGGAGCGGAGTGCATCCAGGAAAGCATGCACGGCTTCTTCCGGTGTAGCCCAGGAGGTTACCAGGCGGACGGCGTGGCTGGATTCGTCCACTCGGTCCTGAATGATAAAGGAAAAGTCTTCGGACAGCTTTTCAATAAGCGTGTCTGGAAGGATGGGGAAGAGCTGGTTGCTTCTGGAGTCAGCAAAGAAAGAATATCCGCATTCTTCCAGCCCTGTCCGGAGAATATCCGCCATGCGGTTGGCGTGGGATGCCATCTCATAGAACAGTCCGTCGGAGAACAGAGTCTCGAACTGAATACCCAGGAGCCAGCCCTTGGCCAGCATGGCGCCTCTCTGCTTGATCATGAAGCGGAATTCCCGGTCAAGATCGGGATTCAGGATAACGACTGCCTCACCCATGAGAGCGCCGTTTTTCGTTCCGCCGATATAGAACACATCCGTGAGAGCCGCGATGTCAGCGATGGTCAGATCGTTGACTGAGCTGGTGAGAGCAGATCCCAGACGGGCTCCGTCCAGAAACAGATAAAGGTCCTTCTGACGGCAGAAACGGGACAAGGCGTCCAGGTCTTCTTTTGAATACTGAGTGCCGATCTCTGTGGTGTTGGAGATATAGACCATTTTCGGCTTTACCATATGCTCATCCGTGTGTGCCTCCAGTACCTGCCGCACCATCTCAGGAGTGACCTTTCCGTCATCGGAAGGAACGGCCAGCACTTTGTGGCCGGTAGCCTCCACGGCGCCGGTCTCATGGACGTTGATGTGGCCGGTAGAGGCGCAGATTACTGCTTCCCAGGGGCGCAGAGCCGATGCGATGACAATGAGATTGGCCTGGGTTCCGCCTACCAGAAAATGAACCTGAGCGTCATCTCTGGCACATTCCTTACGGATCAGTTCTCTGGCTTTTGCGCAGTGATCCTCATCCATGCCGTAGCCGATGTGCTGAGTCAGGTTGGTATCCATAAGCGCCTTCAGAATATGGGGATGGGCTCCCTCGCTGTAGTCGTTGGTAAAGCTGTACATGATGTTAATTCCTCCCTGTGGTCTTGAATAATTATGATAGCATCATAACGCAAACGGAAAAGAATGTCCAGAGAGGGAAAACTGAGAAGATGCATCTGTTTCTGGCCGAAAAGAAATTCCTCTGGTATAATGGGAACAGGACTCCCGCTTGGATCTGCCGGGAGCGGAAGGAGGAAGAAGATGACTGTTATCCGGAATGAAGAGGAGAAGGATTGCCGGATCGTAGAGGATATAACGAGAAAGGCATTTTACAACCAGTATATGCCGGGATGCATGGAGCACTATCTTGTCCATGTCATGCGGGAACATGAGGACTTCATCAGAGAGCTGGATTTTGTTCTGGAACTGGACGGAAAAATCATAGGGAATATTATGTATACAAAAGCCTGGCTGACCGGGGAAAACGGGGAGGAGAAGGAGATCCTGACCTTTGGCCCGATTTCTGTTCTTCCGGAATACCAGAGAAAGGGCTACGGAACCATGCTCATGGAGCATTCTTTCCGAAAAGCGAAGGAGCTGGGGTATCAGGCCATTGTTATTTTCGGAAGTCCGGCGAACTATGTGGGCAGGGGATTTATCAGCTGCAGGAAATACAGGGTATCTGCAGAAAACGGGAAGTTTCCTGCAGCCATGCTGGTAAAAGAGCTGGAGGAAGGGGCTCTGGAGGGAAAGCAGTGGGTTTACCGAGGAAGTTCTGCCATGATTTTTTCCGAGGAAGAGGCCCTGAAATATGATGAAAGTCTGGAACCCATGGAGAAGAGACATCAGCCCAGCCAGGAAGAGTTCTATATCATGAGCCGTTCGTTTGTGGAAGAATGAATTCATGCTGAATGGGCAGCACAGAAAAGAGGAGAAGGATGAAAATGCAGGTGCAGGAATGGAGAAAGAGTCTGTATGTACTGGATGACGGAAGGGTAAGGGCATTCCTGATCGTGGGAAGCAATGGGGCCCTGCTGATTGATACGGGATTTCCGGACAGCGGAGTGAAAGAGGCTGTGGAGAAGATCACAGATCTGCCGTTGACAGTCTTGCTGACTCACGGCGATGTGGATCATGTAGGTGGACTGGAGGGCTATTCCCGATGCTTCCTTCATGAAAAGGACTGGCATCTGGTGCGGGACGGAAAGACGGTTCTGGAGCCTCTGAGGGAAGGAGACGAATTCCGGTGCGGGGATTACTGCCTGGAGGTCATTGAGATCCCCGGCCATACCTATGGCAGCGTGGCCTTTCTGGACCGAGGGAAGAAGCTGCTGATCTCCGGTGATTCGGTACAGAAGGAAGGGCCGATCTATATGTTTGGCAGTCACCGGAATCTGGATCTGTACATAGAAAGTCAGAAGAAATTAAAGGAGATGGAGGACCAGATCCAGGTGATCCTGCCGAGCCATCACGAATATCCCATCGGTCCGGAATACATTGAAAGAAATCTTCAGGATGCCATTGCTCTGCAGGAGGGCAGGCTGCCGGGAGAACAGCATCCGTTTCTTCCCTGCTTTTCCTACAGAGGGAAGTTCACAGAGTTTTACTACTGAAGAGCAGCTCCGGAGATCCTGCGGGATTGGATCCGGACGGATAATATTTCAGAAAGAGGAGGATCCATATGAGATATTCAATTGAAGGGGGGAATCTTCCTGCGGCAGTGATTCAGCTGGAAGCAGGGGAAAGTCTGATCAGCGAGGCGGGAGGCCGTACCTGGTGCCGGGGACCGGTAATTACGGAGACCAGGGCAGAAGGCGGCCTGGGAAAGGCTCTGGGCCGTATGTTTGCCGGAGAGAGCCTGTTCATGAGCAGGTATATGGCAGAAGGACCGGCGGAAATCGGATTTGCATCCTCTATGCCGGGACGGATCCTGGCCAGAGAACTGGCTCCCGGAGAGAGCATCATCTGCCAGAAGTCAGCCTTTCTGTGTGCAGAAGCCGGAGTGGAGCTGTCTGTGTATCTGCAGAAGAAACTGGGAGCCGGACTGGCAGGAGGAGAGGGATTCATCATGCAGCGTGTTACCGGTCCGGGAACAGTCTTTTTAGAAATTGACGGATATTCTCCGGAATATGATCTGGCGCCGGGAGAGCAGCTGGTATGCGATACGGGAGTGCTTGCCGCCATGGATGCTACCTGCCAAATGGATATCCGGATGGTGAGGGGAGCCAAAAATGTACTGCTGGGGGGAGAAGGATTGTTTGATACGGTGATTACCGGTCCGGGAAAGGTCTATCTCCAGACCATGACTGTCGGCAGGCTGGCCAGACTGATGAGACCTTTCCTGCCGTCAGGAAAATAAGACAGAAAGAAAGGATAATACAATATGATCAGTGTAATGTTTGTATGCCTGGGCAATATCTGCCGTTCTCCTATGGCAGAGTTTGTTTTCAAGGATATGGTTTGCCGCCGGGGGCTGGAGGGCTGTTTTCATATTGCTTCTGCTGCCACCAGTATGGAAGAGGTGGGAAATCCGGTTCACAGAGGGACCAGGGAGAAGCTGAGACAATACGGGATCAGTACGGAAGGAAAACGGGCGGAAGTTCTGGAGCGGACGGACTATGACCGATATGATTATCTGCTTGGAATGGAAAGCCGGAATCTCATGAATATGAAAAGGATTCTGGGAGGAGATCCGGAAAACAAGATTTACCGGCTTCTGGATTTTTCTGATCGTCCCAGAGACATCGCCGATCCCTGGTATACGGGAAATTTTGATGTGACTTATGAAGATATCAGGGAGGGATGCGAGGCCTTCCTGCAGTGGCTGGAAAACCATGGCAGAATCTGACAGAAAGGAGCTTTTCACCATCGGCGAGATCGGAAAGCTCTTTGATATTAATGTGCGCACGCTGCGCTTTTATGATGAAGCAGGATTGCTGAAGCCGGAGCGGACCGATGAAGTCACAGGGTACCGCTATTATTCCACCAAACAGTTTGAACGGCTGAATACGATCAAGTACCTCAGAGCGCTGGATATGCCCATTGACCGGATTATCCGTTTTTTTGAAAATAAGGATACGGGTACCCTGATGGAACTTTTAAAGGAACAGCAGGAGGAGACGAGACTGCAGCAGGAGCGGCTTGCCAAAATATCCAGAAAGCTGGAGAAACGGATCTGTCAGCTGTCTGATGCTCTGGAATCCCGTATGGGAGAAATCCGGGTCGTCCGTATTCCCAGGAGACCCATTGCTGTTCTGCGGAGAGATATCGCTCTGGAAGAGGATCTGGAGTACCCCATTCGGGAGCTGGAACGCAGCAGTGAACTGAAGGCCTCGATGTTTCTGGGGAAAGTGGGGGTATCCATTTCCGGGGAAAGACTTCAGAGGCGGCAGTTTACCGGTTTTTCACGAATTTTTGTTCTGCTGGAACAGGAGGACGGATTTACAGGAGAGGCTGAGTATCTGCCTGAGGGGGAGTGGGCGGTCATCCGCTATTCCGGAACACACAGAAACAGCGGTCAGTACTATGAACAGCTTCTCGGATACGCAGCGGAGCAGGGGATGGAATGCTGCGGAGATTCGGCAGAGATCACTCTGATTGACTCCGGTTTTACCAATGATACGGAAAAATACATCACGGAGCTTCAGATTCCGGTGAAGAAATGTGCGGGAAGAATTTTATAAAAATATGTTGACCCTCCAGTAACTGGAGGGTTTATTCTTTCCACTATACAAACAAAAGAGTCAGGGGGAAATGATATGATAGGAACCATTGCGAATACGGCGGCCATTCTGACGGGAAGCATTGTGGGAAGCCGCATCAATAAAGGAATCAAGGAGGAGCATCAGCAGGTGCTGTTCAACGCCATGGGCCTGGCTGCCTTTGGTCTGGGGATCAATTCCGTAGTCCAGAACATGCCCAAAAGCGCATATCCCGTGTTGTTTATCGCCAGTCTGGCTATCGGAAGTCTGGCGGGAGAGATCCTGGACATAGACGGCCGGTTCCACCGGATTACGGATCATTTTTCCGGAGGCAGCAGTCTGGCCCAGGGATTGTCCACGGGAATCCTGCTGTTCTGCATCGGCACTCTGTCCATTCTGGGGCCGATTCAAAGTGCACTTTACGGGGATAACACCTACCTGTTTACCAATGCGACTCTGGACCTGATTTCATCTACTGTGCTGGCTTCCACGTACGGGATCGGCATGTGCGCCGCTGCGGCTGTGCTGTTCTGCTGGCAGGGGGCGATCTATCTGGGAGCGGGCTTTCTGGAACCTGTTCTGTCGGCAGACCTGCTTACGGAGATTTCTGTTATCGGCGGCTTCCTGATTGCCAGCTCCGGCCTGTCCATACTGAACGTCAAGCAGTTTAAAACCATGAACATGCTGCCGTGTCTGCTGGTACCTCCCATATGGTTTGCTCTGAAAGGCTTTGTGGGAATGTAAAAAACAGGGAGGAGACTGTCTGAGGTTCTCCTCCCTGCAAAAGGTTCCGGATCAGATCCAGCCGCCGTCCAGGCCGATCACCTGTCCGGTCAGATAGTTGCTCTTATAGGCAAGATGATAGACCAGATCAGCCACTTCTTCCGCCTTTCCAAGCCGCCCGGCAGGAATTTCGTCTACCAGACTGATCAGCTCGTCATCCTCCATCCAACGGTTCATTTCCGTGTCAATGGCTCCGCAGGCAACGGCGTTTACCTGAATATTGCTTGGACCAAGCTCCTTGGCCAGGGCCTTGGAAAAGGCGTTGATCCCGCCTTTGGTGGCAGAGTATGCCACTTCACAGGAAGCTCCCGCAATTCCCCAGACGGAAGAAATGTTGATGATTTTTCCTGATTTTGCGGAAATCATGTCGGGAACAGCCAGACGGCAGCAGTTGAAAACAGAAGTCAGGTTTGTCCGGACAATCCGGTCCCAGTCGGCCGGGGTCATATCCTGAAGAAGACCGATGTAAGAGATCCCCGCATTGTTGACCAGTACATCCACAGGACCAAACTGTTTTTTCACCTTTTCAAACATGGTCTGGCAGGTGTTCCAGTCACCCATATCGCCAAGAAAGGCCAGACAGGAGGTCTGAAAAGACTCGATGTCCCGCTTGGCCTGCATAAGCCGGTCCTCATTGCGAAGACAGCTGATTGCTACGTTATAGCCTTTTTTTGCAAATTTTACGGCAATGGCCTTCCCGATTCCACGGGAGGCGCCCGTTACCAGCACTGTTTTTTTTGCCATAGTCATCACCTCTTGATGCCTATTATACCAAAAAAAACAACAGAAGTAACCATCTGCCGGGGGAATCCTTAAAACTTTCTTACACCCCCCAATCTGGGATTGTATTCCTGAGGCAATACATGATATACTACACACTGAACCTTAATAAAACTGTAAAGACTGAAAGAATGATCCCGTATGGGCAAAGGAGGAATTCCAATGGGCGAGATTTATGACGTGGTGATCATCGGCTCCGGTCCTGCAGGGCTGGCGGCGGCTATCTATGCGGAAAGGGCGGAGCTGAATGCCATTGTAATAGAAAAAAATGTGGTCAGCGGCGGACAGGTGCTTACTACCTACGAGGTGGACAATTATCCCGGGGTACAGGGAATCGGAGGCTATGATCTGGGAATGAAATTCCGGGAACATGCGGATAAGCTGGGAGCGGAATTTGTGGAAGATGAGGTGCTTCGCATCGAAACAGAGGGAAAGATCAAGAAGGTGGTCTGCACAGGAGATACGTACCGGACCAGAACGGTGATCATTGCTACGGGAGCAGGACACCGCAAGCTGGGGATACCCGGTGAGGAAGAGCTGGCAGGTATGGGAGTATCCTACTGCGCGACTTGTGACGGGGCGTTTTTCAAAGGCCGGACCACCGCGGTGATCGGCGGAGGAGATGTGGCGATCGAGGATGCCATTTTCCTGTCACGCCTCTGCAGGAAGGTGTATGTGGTTCATCGCCGGGATGAACTGCGGGGAGCAAAGAGCCTTCAGAAGAAGCTTCTGTCTCTGGATAATGTGGAGATGGTATGGGACAGCGTGGCAGAGCGGATCGAGGGAGAGGATAAAGTAGAAAAACTGGTGGTTTCCAATGTAAAAACAAAGGAGACCAGGGAGCTGGAAGTTCAGGGAGTCTTTGTGGCCGTGGGAATCACCCCCAACAGCGCTTCGTTTGAGGGAATGGTGGAAATGGAAAACGGCTATATAAAAGCAGGAGAGGACTGTGCAACCTCCTGTCCCGGTGTTTTTGCTGCCGGCGATGTGAGAACGAAGGCGCTTCGTCAGATTGTGACGGCAGTGGCGGACGGGGCCAATGCCATCACCGGTGTGGAACGCTACCTTACGGAAGACTGAGGAGGCAGCGGACCAATGAAAAAGAACAGAAAGAAACAGGTCATTTGCGCTGCAGTTCTTGCAGGAAGCCTGACGGTTCTCACCGGTCTGCCGGCCTGGGCGGAGGAAATGGTGCCGCCGCTTGGAACCAGTGCGAATACGGCGCAGACGGTAATGGCGACCAGCGGGGATTCCTACGACAGCATTGCGGTCTGCCGGGTGACTAATTATGTAAATGTACGGTCTGAGGCCAGCACGACGGGAACTGTGGTGGGAAAGATCTACGATGATTGTGCGGCGACCATTCTTGCCACCGTATCCGGAGAGGGAGGCGACTGGTATCAGATACGCTCCGGATCGGTGGAAGGTTATGTGAAAGCACAGTATTTCATCACCGGAGATGAAGCAGAGGCGGTGGCAAAGGAAATCGGAACGACCTATGCCACGGTTACCAGCAACTCCGGCCTGAGGCTGAGAGAAGCACCGTCTCTGGAAAGTACGGTCCTTACCACTCTGGATTCCGGCACTAGTTATGAGGTGATCGGAGAGGAGAGCGGTTTTGCGAAGCTGCTGATCGACGATACGCTGCAGGGATATGTTTCCTGCGATTATATCAGTACCCGGGTAGAGTTCCGAGAGGCGGTCAGCCTGGAAGAGGAGGAGCAGCAGCTTCGGCAGAAAGAGCAGCAGAAGCAGGAGGCGGAAGCTGCCATTGAGAAGCTGGAAAAAACGGTAGAAGAAAACGTGATCCCGGCGAATCCGGCGGGAGACGGCACTTCTCACAGCACGGATGCACCGCCGGTTACGGGCAGCCAGGATGGCAGCGCCGTATCGGGGGCTCAGGAGAGCGGGCCGGGATACTTTACGCCGGAAGGAGAGCAGGCAGTCATGAGTGCCACAAGAGAGGCAATCGTGGCTTATGCCAAGCAGTTTCTCGGAAATCCGTACGTCTATGGAGGTTCCAGCCTGACGGACGGAACGGACTGTTCCGGGTTCACCATGCGGATCTATGAGCATTTCGGAATCAGCACGGGAAGAAGTTCCAGAGATCAGGCTGCGAAAGGACGGGAGATCGCAGTTTCCGATGTGCAGCCGGGAGACCTGCTGTTTTACGCCAGCGGAGACACGATCAATCATGTAGCTATGTACATAGGCGGCGGACAGATTATTCATGCAGCCACTTCCAAGACAGGCATCTGTATTGCCAATGCCAACTACAGAACTCCGTGCAAAGCGGTTACATTCCTTGATTGATCGAGAAAGCGGAGAAAATAAAAAAGAGATCAGAGGAGACTGACTTCGTGATCGGGCGGAAGCCTGGTCGCGGAGCAGTCTCTTTTTTGGTGTTCCGGAAGAAACAGAAAAAACCGCCGGTCTCTGGTTTTTCCAGAGACCGGCGGCCGTTCTGCTGAATCATATGCCTGAAAGAATCATTCTATTCCAGTCAGAATTCCGGTTCGATCAGTCCGTAGGTATTTCCTTTCCGTTTATAAACAACGTTCACTTCTTCGGTTTCCGCATTTAAGAATACGTAGAAGCTGTGGCCCAGAAGCTCCATCTGGATGCAGGCTTCTTCCGGATCCATGGGCTTTACGGCAAAGCGTTTGGATTTGACGATTTTGATTTCGTCTTCTGCTTCATACTCTTCCTTTACGAATGCATCGGAGAAGGACAGAGCTGACTGCTTCTTGTCGATGAGTTTCTGTTTGTATTTTTTGATCTGTCTCTCAATGATCTCTTCTACCAGATCAATGGAAACATACATATCGTTGCTTGTCTCTTCTGCACGGATAATATTCCCTTTCATGGGGATGGTTACTTCGATTTTCTGCCTTTCTTTCTGAACTCCCAGAGTCACGATCACTTCTGTGTCCGGGGTAAAGTATCTTTCCAGCTTTCCGATTTTCTCTTCTACTGCCGCTTTCAGTCCAGGAGTCACCTCAATATTTCTGCCAGTAATTGTATAACGCATAAACCATCAGCTCCTTTTTCTTATGATAGTGCTATTATAACACATGAAGTCAAAAAACTCAATGATAAAGAGAGAAATGTTATGACAATTATTCTAAATATTTTATAAAATTTTCATTCTGATTCAGGCAGAAAAACATTGTAAAACTATATGAGCCACTTTGAAAAAGTCAAGGAAATTCCTGCTTTTTTTGTCGAAACAAGTAAGTTTGTGACAGGTATACAAAAAAACGAATGAAATTCTTTTGTCGTGGGAACGATGAAAGGGAGGGGAAAATAATGTGGATAATGTGGATAACTTGGTGTATAACTACTTTTCCTGTGAAAAAGGCGATTTTTGCATGTGGACAAAAATGAGGGATATTGTCGAAAGAACGTGTGGATAATGTGGAAAACCTGAAAAGGAACCTGTGTTCTTGTGCAATGTGCTAAGTTTACCATAAAAATAAAATTATGTAAACACCGGAAATGTGACGGCCAGATGAATATTGTTAATTTTTCATGAACAAGTTGAATAAGCGGACGGAAGGTGCTACAATATACAGGATTATGGCAGATTCCGCGAAGAGCACTATGGATCGCGGAACCTTTTTCGTGCTGCCGGTCCGTTCAGCCGGAAGCATGAGCAGAAGCGCGGACAGAGGCAGACCGTCTGCTTCTGGAACGATCACAGAGCGATAAGCTATATAAGTAGGAGAAATTAAATGAATATTTTTGAAAAAGTCTTTGGCACACACAGCGAGCGGGAATTAAAGCTGATTTATCCGATTGTGGATAAAATTGAGGCGTTGAGACCGGAGATGCAGAAGCTGTCTGATGAAGAGCTTCGGGATAAGACGAGACAGTTCAAGGAAAGGCTGGCTCAGGGAGAGACTCTGGACGATCTTCTTCCGGAGGCATTTGCGGTAGTAAGAGAGGCGGCCAAGCGTACTTTAAATATGGAACATTATCCGGTACAGCTGATCGGCGGAATCGTTCTTCATCAGGGACGGATCGCGGAGATGCGGACCGGTGAAGGAAAGACCCTGGTATCTACTGCCCCGGCTTATCTGAATGCACTGGCAGGAAAGGGTGTTCATATTGTCACGGTCAATGATTATCTGGCAAAACGTGACGCAGAGTGGATGGGCCGGGTCCATGAATTTTTAGGACTGACCGTAGGGGTTGTACTCAACAGCATGAACACGGAGGAGAGAAAGAAGGCTTATGCCTGCGACATCACCTATGTGACCAACAATGAGCTGGGGTTTGACTACCTGAGAGATAATATGGCCATTTACAAGGAGCAGATGGTGCTCCGGGATCTGGATTATGCCATCATCGATGAGGTGGACTCCGTGCTGATCGATGAGGCCAGAACTCCCCTGATCATTTCCGGCCAGAGCGGTAAATCCACGAAGCTGTATGAAGTCTGCGATATCCTGGCACGCCAGCTGGAACGGGGAGAGGAATCCGCCGAGTTCTCCAAAATGGCTGCCATTATGGGCGAAGAAATCGAGGAGACCGGAGACTTTATCGTCAATGAAAAGGATAAGATTGTAAACCTGACGGAGCAGGGTGTAAAGAAGGTGGAGGAATTCTTCCACATTGAGAACCTGGCTGATCCGGAAAATCTGGAGATCCAGCACAACATCATCCTGGCTCTCCGTGCCAATTATCTCATGTTCCGTGATAAGGACTATGTGGTAAAAGATGATGAGGTCCTGATCGTAGACGAGTTCACCGGACGTATCATGCCCGGAAGACGGTATTCCGACGGATTGCATCAGGCGATTGAGGCGAAGGAGCATGTGAAGGTAAAGAGAGAAAGCAAGACGCTGGCGACCATCACTTTCCAGAACTTCTTCAATAAGTTCAATAAGAAGGCAGGAATGACCGGTACGGCTCTTACGGAGGAAAAAGAGTTCAGAAATACCTACGGTATGGATGCGGTTGCAATTCCCACCAATCGTCCGGTGATCCGTATTGATCATGAGGATGCTGTTTATAAGACGAAAAAGGAAAAATTCCAGGCGGTAGTAGAGGATATTGCCGCAACACATGCGAAGGGACAGCCGGTTCTGGTGGGTACCATTACCATTGAGACTTCCGAAATGCTCAGCCGGATGCTGAAAAAGCGCGGCATTCCGCACAAGGTGCTGAACGCAAAGTACCATGAGCTGGAGGCGGAGATTGTAGCAGATGCGGGTGTTCACGGTGCTGTGACCATTGCTACCAATATGGCCGGCCGTGGTACGGATATCAAGCTGGATGAGGAATCCAGAGAACTGGGCGGTCTGAAGATCATCGGTACGGAGCGGCATGAGTCCCGCCGTATTGACAATCAGCTGAGAGGACGTTCCGG
>CALWRQ010000011.1 GCA_944383965.1 uncultured Lachnospiraceae bacterium | reverse complement strand
TTATGAAATTCCATCTCAAAGATCCCGGCAGCGCCATCACACATTTTATCGGGATGGTTCTTGCCTTTTTCGCCGCCTTCCCCCTGCTGGTAAAAGCAGCTTCTGAACCGGGAAGGCTCCATACCGCCGCCCTTGCAGTCTTCATCGTCAGCATGATTCTGCTGTATGCGGCCAGCACTGTCTATCACACCCTGGATATTTCTCCCAGAGTCAATAAGATTCTGAAAAAAATCGACCATATGATGATCTTTGTACTGATCGCAGGAACCTACACTCCCGTCTGTCTGATCGTTCTGGGCGATTCTACCGGATGGCATCTTCTTGCTCTGGTCTGGGCCATTGCCGCCGCGGGCATTCTCATAAAAGCTTTCTGGGTGACCTGCCCCAAGTGGTTTTCTTCCCTGATCTATATCTCCATGGGATGGATCTGTATTCTGGCCATGCGCAAGATCATCCTGGCCCTTCCCGCAGCAGCCTTCGGATGGCTCCTGGCCGGTGGGGTGATCTATACCATCGGAGGGGTGATCTACGCCCTCAAGCTGCCTCTCTTTAATTCCAGACACAGAAATTTCGGATCACATGAGATCTTCCATCTGTTCGTCATGGGCGGAAGTCTCTGTCACTATATCGTGATGTATCAGTTTGTGGCCTGAAGCGATCAGTTTTTCCTTCTCCGTTCTGCTGAGCTTTTTGATCGCCCACTCCCGCCTCATAGCCTCCTCCCTGGTGGCAAACTCCTCATAGTAGGCCAGAGTCACCGGGCGGCGGCTTTTTGTATATTTGGCTCCCTTTCCGCTGTTGTGGGCAAGGATCCTTTTTTCCAGACAGTTTGTCCAGCCGCAGTAAAGGGTCCCGTCTGCGCAGCGTACCAGATAAGTATAATTCTTCATTGGTATCCCGTCTCCTTTTCCCGCCTCGCTCCGGCAGACACTGTTCCTTATGTAACGGCGGCGGTTTGCAGCCGCAGCCGCCCAGGTCGCTCCCGGCAGTGCGCGGGATCTCTCCGGATCTATGTCAAGCACCGGCCGTGTGCAGTGTCTGCCGGCGGGAAGCTCTGCCGTTTCCGGCAGCTTTACTTTATTCTATTCCGTTTTTTTCTTTTGGTTCCTGTTCTATCCCTGCGCGATCTCCTTGACCAGGATCAGCCGCTCCCCCGGAGAAATCTGATCAGAGGTCAGTCCATTGGCGTCCATTATGTTTTCCACCGTGGTATGAAATTTCTTTGCAATTTTCCACAGAGAATCTCCCGGCTGAACGATGTATCCAACTATCCCCGGCAGCTTCTGAAGCTTTTCCACATCCAGAGGCTGCACCTGAACTCCGGTGATCACCTGGCGGCATACAGGGCGAAGAACAAGAAGATCCAGATTGATCACCGCCTTGATCTCCACCATACTTCCTCCCAGCATGACTGCCGACAGATTATCCAGCCCGGCGCTGATCTGACAGATACTCTCTTCTCCGATTCCCTTGGCCTCTACTGCCTGGCGGAACGGCACTGCCTCAGTCACCGACTGGATCGGCTGACTGTCATCATCCGTCATATACAGAAGCTGTACTTCCAGAGCCCCTTCTATGTACAGAGCATCCTCCCTGACTTCCGTTTCATCAATCTTTATGGCTCCCTGACTGTGGCAGATCTGAAGAATACGGTCCCGGCGTCCGATCTCCAGCTTTTCTCCGATCCTGCATTTGCAGAGATTTTTTGCCAGGATCTGGTCAAAGCACACCTCTCCTGTTTCCGGAATGATCTCTCTGTTCGTGGAGTAGAGATCGCTGAGAAGTCCGATCTTCTCCTCCTCATACAATCTCATATCCGCTTCGATCACCGCATCCAGCTCCAGCTCCCGCATTTCCCCGTCATAGTCCGGCTTTGCCTCCACATCCCTGTGAACCAGACGCAGAGAGACCACCGGAATCATCTCCTCCCGGCAGCCGCTCACTTCCAGTTCTCCGGAAAAAGGAACACTTTCTTCCAGCCACTGCACCGGGGCGTCCTCCCCCTCTGAAACATAGATCACAAATACAGACAATTCTCCGTCAATATGAATGCTTCCGTCCCCCGGGCGGCTGGAAGTCCCCGCCAGACGCACTTCGCTCCACAGGATCTTTTCCATGTTGGGCTTGCTGCCGGACAGAGGAATGTTCTCTTTTACCCGGTACGTGTCCTTTTTCCGGACAGCAATCCCCGCCACATCCAGCTCCTCTTTCAGGGTCTCCAGTTCCTCCCCGTTTCCGGACGCCGCCGCATCTGCCGCTGCTTCCGCATCATAGATCGTTTCTACCTGAACCCGCAGCGTCACCAGCGCTTTAATGCTCATTTTCCTGGAGTTTATCATTCCTGCGTTCAGATCATCCAGTTCCCAGGACACGTTCACAAAGTCATGCTCGGACAGTCCGGGAACATTTACGGTCTCCTCAAACGGCAGAGATCCGCCCAGGGACTGAAGTCCTCCGCCTTCCTTCCGGTACAGCACCTTGAAATCAAGCTTTCCCCGGATCACCACCTTCTCTCCCTGCGGCCTGGAGGATTCCAGCTGTACGGTCCCCGTATCCAGCACCACCTGCTCCATATCCTCCATTGTATCCGGAACAATAAAATCTTCATCCAGAGTCAGCTGGGCAGCTGCCTGGTTTTTCCACCGGCTCATCCGGATATTCTTCTTTACCAGCTCCATGTCGCCATGCCTTCCTTATCAGTTTTTTATATGAAACTCTATGCTGTCCGGCCGGCTTTTATGAGCCTTACTCCCCGTACCGTTCCATAAAATGATGGCGCACTCCCCCGGATACATAGCCCAGGCAGATGTCCAGATTTACATTTTCCGCACTTTTCAGAATATTGTTTTCCACTCCCGGGTTATTCTTTTTCAGGGAAGCAATCAGTTCCTTGACCTCCTGTCTCTTGGAGGTATGCACGATATCTGCCGCATCCACCTTTTCTCCGGCTGCCTCACGTTCTCTGGCAATCTGTTCCGTAAACCGGCATGCACACTGGAGAAAACGCAGACCGTTGAAATCCTTCCAGGCCAGAATATCCTCTTCCCTCACATAATACAGCGGCCGGATCAGCTCCATTCCCTGAAAATTGGTGCTGTGCAGCTTGGGCATCATGGTGTTGAACTGGCCTCCGTAAAGCATTCCCATCAAAGTCGTTTCCACCACATCGTTAAAATGGTGCCCCAGGGCAATCTTATTGCATCCCAGTCGGGAAGCTCCCGCGTAAAGAAACCCCCTCCTCATTCTGGCGCACAGATAGCAGGGATTGTCCTTCACATCCGTTACCGCCTCAAAAATATCCGACTCCAGAATCCGGACGGGAATCTCCATCAGCCGTGCGTTTTCCTCTATCATTTTCCGATTGTCCGGATGGTATCCGGGATCCATAACAAGAAATTCCAGATCAAAGTCCACATTTCCATGACGCCGGATCTCCTGCATGCACTTTGCCAGCAGCATGGAATCCTTTCCCCCGGAAATGCACACCGCCACCCGGTCTCCGTCCTTTACCATCCGGTACTCCTGCATGGCCCTGACAAACGGACGCCAGATCTCCTTCCGGAATTTTTTTATAATACTGCTCTCTATTCTCTGACAGGGAGTTTTCATCATGTATTTTCTCCTGATTCTGATATTTATTTTCCGGGTTTCAGCAGTTTCCTGAAAACCGCCTGTCCCCTTTCCATACAGTACATCATATCTCATATTCCGCCTGTGCGCCAGCAGAAACTGCATCAGAAAAGAGCCGGCATAAAAGCCGGCTCCTCATCGGAACACGACCGGTTCTTCCAGATACTCGGTCTTCACCACAATGTAGGGATAGGATTTTTCCGTTCCCCCGTCCTCCCCCTTTTCCGGGCCCATCAGCTCCGCCTGAAACTGAATAGAGTCCTCTGTCAGATAGAGTTCCCGGACTGCGATGCTGTAGCCCCCTGTTTCCTGCTCGCCGTAGCCCTGCGCTATGTACAGTCCTTCCCCGTCTGAGTAGGTAAGTTTGAACGGCGCCGTCTTTTTTTCTTCAATGATCCCCTGCAGTTCTTCAGGCACCTCCCTGTTCCCCACAACCGTAAAATCCAGATCTCTTACCCTGGCCGGCTCCGCCTGCTGCGCACACCCGGCGGCAAATCGCACCAGAAACACCCACAGCATCAATGCAGCCGCCATGACTGTCTTCTTGTTGAATATCCCTCTCATGACTGCCTCCTTTTTTCCAATCACTACTATGCTATGTTTCTTTGGGGAAGGATATGACTGCCTTTCCGGTGTTCATATTTTGTTCAAAATATATTTAAAATCCATTTACACAATCAACATTTTTTCTTCATGTTTCCCATCTATACTACAACCATAGACAGCAAGAGCTGCTATATTAAAAGATTTTTTTCATAATACTTGGGCTGATTTTATCAGCTCTCCTCCCTTTTTTATAATACAAATCCGGGTGGCGCGGGGCCCCCGGATTTATTCGTCTGTCAGATATTCTTTTTTCAAAGCCGGATTGCTTCCTAGGCTCTGAGGATGATATAGGCTGTATAGGCAATGTACATCGCCACCATGATCCATCCATGCATCCGGTTATATTTCATTCCTTTTCTTCCCATCAGCCAGCATACTCCGCTGAACAGGATCAGGCAGATCAGATCATAAGAAGTAACAATGGTTACCGGAATGGGGCTGAGCACGGAAGACAGTCCCAGAATCAGCAGAATATTAAAAATATTGGAACCGATCACATTTCCGAGTGCCAGTCCGTTTTCTCCTTTTTTGGCAGCGACCATACTGGTCACAAGCTCCGGCAGGGACGTCCCGACGGCCACAATGGTCAGCCCGATCAGGTTCTGACTCAGGCCGAAGGCAGAAGCAATGCTGCTGGCACTGTTTACCACCAGATCTCCCCCGATCACGATAGCTGCCAGTCCTCCGAAGATCAGAACAGCGCTTTTGACGGGAGACATGACCGCAATCTCTTCCGCAGACTCCTCTCTTCCTTCCAGTGCGGAGCGGATAATCTTATACAGAAAATATCCGAACAGTGCCAGGAGCACCAGTCCGTCTCCTCTCCCCATCGTCCTGTCAAAGGCAATCATGGCCAGCAGTATCACAGCAATCACGATAGAAAAAGGGAAGTCCCAGCTCATGATCTTTCTGTCCGCCGGCATGATCATCACGATGGCACTCAGTCCTGTTACCATCAGCAGATTGAAAATGTTGGACCCGATCACATTTCCCACTGCAATTCCGTTATTGTGGCTCAGCGCAGCCGTTACACTCACTGCCAGTTCCGGAGCACTGGTGCCGAAAGCCACCACCGTCAGACCGATGATCACCGACGGAACCCGAAGCAGCTTTGCCACCGAAGAACTTCCTTCCACAAAGAAATCCGCTCCCTTGATCAAAAGCACAAATCCTACTACCAGCAACAGACAAACCATTCCCATAATACTGCATCTTCCTCTCTTGTGATTTTTCCTGTACGTAAAAAGCGAGGCTTTTCACGCATGACAGCCATGCGATCAAAGTCTCGCTTATTATATGTATACCGAGTTATTTCTAACTGTGATGACGGCCATACACAACATTCTGCAATGGAAGCTACTCCCTTTCATCAAGCTAAAAGTATACTGAAAAAAGCTGTCTGTGTCAAGGAATGTTTTTTATGATTTCCTTTCTCAGGAGGAACAGCGCCGCCAGATTCGGCACTGCCATCAGTCCGTTCCACAGATCCGACAGCTCCCATACCATGTCCAGCCTGGCCAGTGATCCCAGAAAAACCGCATTCAGAAAAAACACCATATAAATCCGTCCCCCCAGCCGCTCAGGAACAGAGGTTCTGGAAAGCAGATGATGAAATGCCTGCTTTCCCATATAAGACCAGGCTGCCATGGTTGCAAATGCAAACAGGATCATCGCTCCCGATACCAAATACTCACCTGCCGGTCCCAGACGCCGGGAAAAGCACAGGGCTGCCAGGGCTGCTCCGTCATATCCTTCTCCGCCTTCCGGTCCCACAGTGAGGAGAATCACCAGAGCCGTAAGCGTGCATACTACAATCGTATCAAAAAATACCTCAAACATGGCCCACATTCCCTGACTCTGAGCCGTCCCCTCATCCGCTGCTCCGTGAAGAATGGCCAGAGTCCCCAACCCTGCCTCGTTGGAAAAAACGCCTCTGGCCATTCCGTAGCGCAGACTTCTGCTCAGCACATATCCTGCCGATCCGCCTGCTGCTGCAGCCGGTTCAAAAGCAGACCGGAATACGCCGGCCAGCACAGAAGGAACGCGGTCCCAGCAGGAGAAGATCACAATCAGAGAGAACGCCATGTAGATTCCAGAAGCAGCCGGCATAAGGAAGCCGGAAACGGCTGCAATCCTATTCTCTCCTCCTGCTGCCACCATTCCCACCAGAGCTGTGACAACGATCCCACAGAACAAGGGAGGGATCAGAAAGCTGTAGGATGCTGTCTGAGACAGCGCATTGGCCTGAACCATGCTTCCCATTCCCAGAGAGGCCATCACACAGAGGAAGCTGTAAATCAGACCGGCAGCCGGAAGGCCCAGACGGCTTTCCAGACAGACCATCGGTCCCGCCAGCCATCTGCCTTTTTCCCGTTTTCTGTACCGCACTCCCAGATAGGCCTCTCCGTAGGCAGTCATCATTCCTATGGCCGCAGATACCCACATCCAGAATATGGCCCCCGGCCCTCCGGCGGTCAGTGCCGTCGCCACACCGGCAATATTCCCTGTACCGATGGTCGCTGCCAGTGCGGTACAGGCGGTCTGAAAGGAAGAGATTCCTCCCTTTTCCCCCTTCCTTTTCTCCTTTCCTTCCCCTTTCCACAGCCTGCCTCCCGTCTCTCCCCACCACAGCCGGAATCTGCGGATCTGAAAAAAGCGGCTTCCCGCCGTCAGGTAAATTCCCATCCCCAAAAGCACCGCCAGCATCCATGGTCCCCACACCAGTTCCTGCAGTCTGTGTATCATTCCGCTCCCTCTTTCCGCCGCTTTTCTATCGCATTTTATGACCGGATGTGTTATACTTATTCCCATAAGAACCTATTTCAGAAATGAGGGATTATATGCCGGGATTTACAACTCATTACATTATGGGTATGAAAGCCTACAATGATATGAAATACCAGCCGCTCAAGCATATCATCGCAAAATACCGCTGGCTTTATCAGCTGGGCCTCCAGGGTCCTGATATGTTTTTCTACAATATTCCCATCCTCCGGCACCGGGACTACCGGAACGTGGGATCCTATATGCACGAACACCACGTAAATGATTTTTTCCGCTGCTATCTGACCCATCTGTCCAGGCTTTCTTCCAGACAGCAGAGGGAGCAGGGGCTTTCCTATCTGGCCGGATTTATCTGCCACTATGTGGGGGATTCCATCTGTCATCCCTATGTATACGGCAGAATCGGCTATGACATCAATAACCCCTCCACCCATCATCACGGCATGCATGCCTCTCTGGAAAATGACATTGATGCCCTTTTACTGAAACAATACAAAAAAAAGAAGCCGTCCCAGTTCAACCAGGCGGCTACCATTTGCTTAAACGGACAGGAGATTCAGTTCATCTCCCGTTTTCTCTCTTCCTGTATCAACGAGACCTATTATCCCATTACCTATCGGAACAACTTTCAGGTAAGTCCCCGTATGGTACACCGGTCCATTCTCGCTCTGCGGTTCGGATGCCGCACTCTGGCGGACAAATCCGGCAGGAAGAAAAACAGTATTGAATTTGTGGAATCCATTTTCCTGAAAACCCCGGTAGCTTCTGCCAAGCTGGTCACCGATGAAGTCTCCAATCCCCGGAAATGTCTGAACCTTGACCAGGAAATCTGGTGCAATCCCTGGGACAAGGCTCTGGCATCCAATGCCACATTTCCCGAGCTGTTTTATCAGGCCCTTTCCAAATGCAGCCTGCTTTACTATCTGCTCAACAAGTGCCTGACTTCCGCTGTTCCTCTGGAAAATCAGGATTTCCATCTCCTGCTGAAAGAGCTGGGCAACCACTCCTATCACAGCGGGCTTACCGTAAAAGACTGATCAGAGAATGATCTGGTCCCCGTCCTTGATACAGTAATGACGGGAAACCCCAAGTTCTTCCATCCATTTTCTGGTGGTGGCCGTAAGCCAGCTTCCGCTGCCCGGGCCGCCTCCGTTGTCATTGTCCCACAGCCATTGGGGAGTGGGCCACAGGCAGATCTTCGGCTGAAGAGCCCGGTAGAAATCCTGATCCACCCCTCCCTGGCCGTGATGAGCCATCTGAACGATATCACACTTCAGCCCCTGCGGGCCCCAGTCCTGCAGAAGTCTTTTTCCTGCTTCCTGTCCCATATCTCCCAGATAGACAATGTACGTTCCGTTCAGACATACGGTGTAGGCTACAGAAGCATTGTTTCCGCTGTCCTGATCCACCAGATATCTCTGATTCATTACAGTCACCGAAGCATCTCCCACCTGGATCTGCGTTCCTCTCTGAATATCTCCGTGTTTCTTTTCCTCCGGAACCTTTTTCAGGGCTTCCATAAAAGCCGCCGCTGTTTCCGCTCTGGATGGGTCTTTTTCATAGTACCAGTTCAGATCTGCAATGGAATAGTAGATTCCTCCGATCTCCAGAGGCGGCTGTTCCATATTCAGTATGGAAGTCAGCGCACCCACATGATCATTGTGCAGATGCGTAACGAGCCAGGCATCCACCCGGCCGCCCATTGACTGTACCGTTTCCACCAGGTGTCCGGCATCCGCAGGCGTCCCGCCGTCCACCACAATAATATGTCCTTCTTTCGTCCGGATCACGGAGGAAAGCATCTGACTGGCGCTCTGGTTGGCCAGGAGTCTCAGCTCACCGCCTCCCAGAAGGCTGTCCTTCTTTTCTTCCAGCCCGATCCCCGGGCCTGTTTCATTGATCCGAATAAATTCCACTCCGCTTTTTCGTATTTCCAGCCGGTCCGGCAGATCATCATAGCCTTCCCTCTGTCCTTCTCCAGTCAAAACAAGCAGCATGACCGCCAATACCAGCCCCAGGATCCTGCCGCACTTCCTCATAAGCGTTACTCCGCTTCGGAAGTGTCCGCTTCAGGAGCAGGAGCCTCTGCTGCTGCCGTCTCATACCAGCTGGCAGTCTCCCATTCCGCGGAGGTATAATTGGGTTCCACTTCTCTCTGCTGAGCCGGAACGATGGCGTCGTCCACCAGCCAGGTGCTTTCATCATCTGCCGTGCTTTCCGGCATCACATAAATCCACACCACATTTTCCTTGGAAAACTTTCCGTACAGGCTGTTTCCGTCATCCTGATAGGAGAAATCCTGCATGGCAACGCTGCTGTTTAACCCTTTGATGATGGCAGTGGCATATTTGGCAGCCTCTTCCTTTGTCACCCCGTCCTGTACCGTTACCATTACATAAGCATTTTCATCTTCCACATAAAAATCTATGTTCACTCCGTAGGGATACTCTTCAGACCCTACAAACTGCTCATCCAGTTCTTCCTGTACCTGGTTCCAGTCGATCTGGATTCCCTCCACAATTCCCGTCTCAGGAACTGCCGGCGCATTTTCCGGTTTTACAATATTGCTCTCTGTACAGCCGCTCAGCAGCATCGCGCAGCCCACGGCAATCAGTATTTTCTTCATTGGGCATGTCCTCCTTTTTCTGCTCTAGTATTATATCGGAAGTCCCGTTTTTTTTATAGGGGTTTTTAAAAAAAGTCAGAAAATCTTCACATTTTCCCCTTGATTTTTCCCGGCACGAATGATAATATGTTCAATATATTTTAATTTTATTTCTTTTTGAACAAAAAGGAGGCTTCTATGCTGTCTAAACGAATCGACTGGCCTGTTACGCTCATTCCCTTTCTGTGTGTTCTGCTGTTATGCGCCATGTTCCTGATTTCTCCTGAGAGTTCCGCTCATACGCTGGAATCCATCCGTTTTTTTCTGGGCGATACCTTCGGCGTTTACTATCTGATGATCGGTCTGGGTGTATTTTTCTGCTCACTCTATATTGCTTTTTCCAGATACGGCTCCATTCGGCTGGGAAATCTGGACAAGCCCCTCTACTCCAATTTCAAATGGGGATCCATGATGTTTACTGCCGGTCTGGCTGCTGATATTCTTTTCTATTCACTCTGTGAGTGGATGCTCTACGCTTCCGAACCTCACATTGAAGATCTGGGAGGAATTCAGGAATGGGCCTCCGTATTTCCCCTGTTCCACTGGGGTCCCATCCCCTGGAGCTTCTATATGACTCTGGCCGTAGCTTTTGGCTTCATGCTTCATGTCCGCAGCCGGAACAAGCAGAAATATTCCGAAGCCTGCCGCCCGATTCTGGGAAAGCACACCGACGGTCCCCTGGGAAAGCTCATTGATCTGCTGGCCCTTTTTGCACTGCTGGCCGGAACTGCCACTACCTTTTCCCTGGCCACTCCCCTGCTTTCCCTGGCCATCAGCCGGGTTCTTCACATTCCTGAGAGCAATCTGCTTACCGTAGCCATTCTGCTGATCATCTGCATCACCTATACAACGGCGATCTATTTCGGAATGCAGGGCATCGTAAAGCTGGCTGCCTCCTGCATCTACCTGTTCTTCATCCTGCTGCTTTACGTGTTCCTCGGCGGCGGAGAGGCAAAATATATTGTGGAAACCGGATTTTCCGCACTGGGAACTATGACCCAGAATTTCCTCACCCTTGCAACCTGGACGGACGCCCTGCGCACCTCCTCCTTTCCCCAGAACTGGACCATCTTCTACTGGGCTTACTGGATGGTTTGGTGTGTGGCCGCTCCCTTTTTCATCGGCTCCATCAGCAAGGGACGCACAATCCGTCAGACCGTGCTCGGTGGATATTTCTGGGGCCTGGCCGGCACCTTTACTTCTTTTATCATACTGGGAAATTACGGCCTGGGACTTCAGATGAAGGGGAAAGTAGACATTATGGCTTTTTATCAGTCCACAGGAGACTTATACCAGTCCATCCTGGCCATTCTGGAGACGCTTCCTCTCCCCGCACTGGTCCTGATTCTCCTGGCACTGACCATGATCACTTTCTACGCCACCTCTTTTGATGCCCTGGCGGTCGTGGCTTCCATCTACTCCTACCGGACTCTTCCTGCAAACGAAGAGCCGGACAGAAGAGTAAAGCTGTTCTGGTCCCTGCTGCTTATGCTGCTGCCCGTGGCACTGATTTTTTCCGACAGCTCCATGGCAAACCTGCAGACTGTTTCCATCATAGCTGCCTTCCCCATCGGCTTTGTGATCCTGCTGATCATTGCCAGCTTCTTTAAAGATGCGTCTGCTTATCTGAAAGAAAATCATGTCAGAAACTGAAAAGAGAAATGGCGTTCTGCGGCTCTCCGGCCGGCTGAACGCCATTTCTCTTTTCAGTTCCTCTTCAGTCTTCCTGCTCCAGATCTTCAAATACTTCCGAATCATAAAATTCTCTGAGGGAAACTCCCAGTCCTTCCGTAATCTTCTTAATATTTGTGATCCCCGGATTTCTGCTTCTTCCGCTGATTATGCTTTTTACAGTGGAAGGCGGCATCCCTGCATTATAAATCAGCATGTATTCCGTTATGTTCCGTTCCTCGCAAAGCTCCCTGATCCTTTCTCTGGTGGCTTCGCTGACTGTCATCTGTTTCATCCCCCCTTTCTACCAATAGTTTAGTAGATAAAGACGGGGAATTAGGTCGATTTGTTGCCTATTTTGTCAAATTCCCTTCAGATCTGATGGCCCGGTTCTGGTGAATGTTTTCCGTCCTGTCCACAATATAGATCGGACGGTCTTTCAGCTCTGCAAACAGAATGGCAATATACTCTCCGATGATCCCCACAATGAGGAACAGCATGGCAAACATGAAGCAGAGCAGCACCACAATCGTTGCATATCCGTCCGGTGTTCCCACCCGGATCCAGGTCCAGACCGTATAGATCATTACTGCAAAGCCCAGCGCTCCGGAAAAAATCCCTGCATAGATCCCCAGCTTCAGCGGAAGGTTGGAGAAGCAGAGAATGGTATTTACAGCAAATGCGAACAGCTTCCGGATACTGTATTTGCTCTCTCCTGCCACCCGGACTCCGGCTTCATATTCCAGGTTTTTCTTCCGGAAGCCTACGTTCTGCACATATCCTCTCAGAAAACGCACTTTTTCCCGATAGCTGTTCCGCAGCACCTCCACCACTTTCCGGCTCACCCCGAAAAAATCAGAGGCGTTGGCCTCAAATTCCACATCAGACAGCAGGTTGATCAGACGGTAAAATGCTACAGAGGTCACTTCTTTGAGAAGCCCTGCAGACCGGTTTCTCGTTCGCACCATATTGACCACATCGAATCCTTCTTCCGCAGCCTCCAGAATGGCCGGAATACACTCGGGGGGATGCTGCAGATCTGCATCCATACAGATCACCATATCTCCGCTGCTGTAATCCAGTCCGGCAATCATAGCCGCCTCATGACCGAAATTCCGGGAAAACGAAACGATCTTTACCCGTTCGTCCTGTCCGGCCAGTCTTTCCAGCACGGAAAGGCTCCCGTCCCGGCTTCCGTCATTCACAAACAGCAGCTCATGATCCCAGGAGATCTTATCCAGCACTTTTTTTACCGCCTGATAAAATTCCGGCAGCGCCTGCTCCTCATTATAGACAGACACCACCACGGTCACTGTTTTCATCTTGTCCTCATCACCTGTATATCTTGATTTCCATGCTGGAATGAGACGGTACCCGCTGCTCCTCGGGAGGCAGCTTCCTGTAGTCTCCGTACAGCATGGTAAGAACCTTATCCGGATCAGCGGGAGCCAGAAGCATACGTCCTTCAAATTCCACCTCACTGGTCCGGTCCGCCCAGCTTCTCTCTATGGTCACATACAAAAAATCCGGCTGATAATTGCTGGCGTAATACCGGCTGTGTGTTCCGCTGTTGAACAGCAGGGACAGACGCCTCTGCCATGCAAAGATCCATTTCATGGGCAGGCACCGTCCTGCGGCGGACAGAACAGCGATCGCCGGTCTGGACACTCCGGTATACCGGGACAGATCCAGTTCATATCTGTGCCCCATTGCCAGTCCGTAAAGCAGAGTCTGGAGCCCTCTCACTGCAGCGGCTGCGGTTTTTCCTTCCGGCAGCTCATCCAGAATGAACAGATCCACCCACAGATGGTTCAGCTTTCCGTCATAAAACGCCATTTCCGGCCCATCCTCGTGCTTTCTGCTGGGCAGGTAAAGGATCCGGGATGTAAAATCGTAGAACCCTTTTCCTCCGTGCAGGCTTCTGTAATCCATCAGCTCCATGGTCTCCGGAAGCTCTCTCCCTGCTACTTTCATAAATGCTTCATACTGGCTTCTGGTAAAGATGATATCCACATCGTCATCCCAGGGGATAAAACCTTTATGCCTTACCGCACCCAGGAGCGTTCCTGCGTCCAGCATATACCGGATCTTATATTTTCTGCAGATCCGGTCCACCTCATCCAGGATCTTCAGATTGGCCTCATGGACCTTTTCCAGTCCGTATCCTTCCATGTCCCTGCTCCTATCGTCCTGCGGCTTCCCGGATGGCAGCCGCCATATAGTCGATCATTTCATCGGTCATTCCCGGATATACTCCTACCCAGAACGTATCCTTCATGATCCGGTCCGTATTTTCCAGAGTTCCCACTACCCGGTATCCGGTCTTTTCCTCCCGCATCCGGTCAAAGCAGGGATGTTTGATCAGGTTGCCTGCGAACAGCATTCTGGTCTGAATGCCCCTGGCTTCCACTTCCTGGACTACCTGATTTCTGTCTACCCCTTCCCTGCAGGTGATCAGGAATCCGAACCAGCTGGGATCAGAGTCCGGACAGGGCTCCGGAAGGATCAGTCTGTCTTCCGCCGGAGCAAGCGCCTGTCTCAGTCTGGCAAAATTATGCTTTCTCCTCTCCACAAAAGAAGGGAATTTTTCCAGCTGAGCACAGCCGATGGCTGCCTGCATATCCGTGGCCTTCAGATTATATCCGAAATGGGAATATACATATTTGTGGTCATATCCAAGAGGGAGCTCTCCGTACTGGCGGTCAAACCGATGGCCGCAGAGATTGTCCCGTCCGGACGGGCATACGCAGTCCCTTCCCCAGTCCCTTAAGGAGCGGATGATCTTATTCAGCAGGGGATTGTCTGTATAGACCGCGCCTCCTTCTCCCATGGTCATGTGGTGGGGCGGATAAAAGCTGGATGTTCCGATATCTCCTATGGTTCCGGTAAACCTTGTTTCTCCGTCGATGGTATAACGGCTCCCCAGGGCGTCGCAGTTGTCTTCCACCAGCCAGAGACCGTGACGGCTGCAGAACTCCTTTACCGCTTTCAGATCAAAGGGATTTCCCAGCGTGTGGGCCACCATCACCGCTTTCGTTTTCTCTGACAGGGCCTGTTCCAGCACACTCACATCAATGTTGTACTGAGGAATGGTCACATCCACGAAAACGGGAACAGCCCCGTACTGAAGCATGGGTGTAACCGTGGTAGGAAATCCGGCTGCCACAGTGATCACTTCATCTCCCTTATGCACCTGCCTGTCTCCCAGAAGGGGAGAGGTAAGGGCCATGAAGGCCAGAAGGTTGGCGGAAGAGCCGGAGTTTACCAGAGAGCAGTATTTCACTCCCAGATACTCTCCCAGCTTCTTCTCAAATTCATCCGTATACCGTCCGGAAGTCAGCCAGAATTCCAGGGCGCTGTCCACCAGATTTACCATCTCTTTTTCGTCGTATACCCTGGAGGCATAGGAGATCCGGTCTCCCGGCTCGAAGGGTTTCTTTTTATTATGATACTCTCTGCAGTAAGCCGCCGTCATATCCAGGATCTGCTTTCTGGCTTCCTGCTCCGTCATATGTTCAAACATTATTCTGCTGCTCCTTTCTTTCCTACCGGAAAAACTCCCGGATCTGCCGGTCCGTAACCTCCAGGGCATTCTCCCCGGCGGCTGCCGCCTTTGTCCAGTCTATGGTCATCTTTACGGCTTCGGCCACATGAAGTCTGGGTCTCCAGCCGAATACGGCCTTGATCCTGGAGCAGTCCAGCTTCAGGAAATTGGCCTCGTGAGGGCCGCCGTCATGGATGCTGACCCAGGAGAGATTTCCCCACCCGCGGCAGAACAGATCTGCCAGTTCTCCCGTGGTCACACAGTCGCAGTCATCCGGTCCCACGTTATAATATCCCTCGTATTTTCTGTCCTCATACTGTCTGGCCGCAACCTCCAGATAAACCGCCAGAGGTTCCAGCACATGCTGATAGGGCCTGGTGGAATAGGGGTTTCTCAGCACGATCTCCCTTCCTGCCTGAGCTGCACGGACGCAGTCCGGAATGATCCGGTCATTGGCATAGTCTCCGCCGCCGATCACGTTGCCTGCCCGGCAGGTGGAAACAGCGCACCGTCCCCCCTGGAAAAAGGATTTTTTATAGCTGTGAGTCACCAGTTCCGAACAGGACTTGCTGTTGGAATAGGGATCGTATCCGTCCAGAGGATCGGTCTCCCGGTATCCGTACTCCCACTCCCGGTTGTCATACACCTTATCCGTGGTCACGTTCAGAAAGGATTTTACGGAACCGGTAAGTCTGACGCATTCCAGGATATTTACCGTACCCATTACATTCGTTTCATAGGTATACACCGGATCCTTATAGGAATCCCTCACAATGGGCTGAGCTGCCAGATGGAACACCACCTCCGGCCTGGCCTGGTCAAACACTTCTTTCAGATGGTTCCGGTCGCGGATATCTCCGATCACGGAATTCATGGTCTGTTCCATGCCCGTCTGAACAAATATGCTGGGATCCGTAGGGGGCTCAAGAGAATACCCCGTCACCTGCGCTCCCGCCAGGGTCAGGATCCGGCACAGCCATGTCCCCTTAAAGCCTGTATGACCGGTGACCAGCACCCTTTTTCCCTTATAAAACGCTTCCAACTCCTGTAAATTCACTGCCCTTTTCCTCCTGCACTTTCGATTTCCTTTGGAACTGCTCCGTTTATTTCTCCCAGATTTTCCACGGTGCCTTTCCGCTCTGCCAGAGCTCCTCCAGCTTTTTCATTTCCCTCTGAGTGTCCATGCACTGCCAGAATCCGTCGTGATAGAACGATTTCAGCTGCCCTTCGGCGGCCAGGCGCTGCATGGGTCCCTGCTCAAAAACAGTATCGTCTCCGTCCAGGTAATCAAAGATTTCCGGATTCAGCACCATAAAGCCCCCGTTGATCAGGCTGCCGTCGCTCTCATCCTTTTCCCGGAAAGAAGTCACGCTTCCGTTTCCGTCTACTTCCAGAACCCCTTTTACCTGGCCGATATTGACCGTGGTAATGGTGGCTGTTTTTCCGTGGCTTTCATGGTAGGCCTTCAGGGCTGCCAGGTCCACGTTGCACACTCCGTCTCCGTAGGTCATCATAAAGGGCTCGTCCTTCACGTACTCCCGTATTCTGCGTATTCTGCCTCCGGTCATGGTATACAGGCCGGTGTCCACCAGCGTCACCTTCCAGGGTTCTGAGTAATTGTTGTGAACCTCCATCCGGTTGTTCGCCAGATCGAACGTCACATCGCTGTTGTGGAGATAATAATCCGCAAACCATTCCTTGATCACGTGCTGCTTATAGCCGCAGCAGATAATAAACTCATGGAATCCAAACGCAGAATAATATTTCATAATATGCCACAGAATGGGCTTTTCTCCGATTTCCACCATGGGTTTCGGCTTCAGATGGCTCTCCTCGCTGATTCTTGTTCCCAATCCCCCGGCCAGTATTACTACCTTCATAATATCTTCCTCCAGCTTCCCAGGCCCGTCCATCCCTTACCCGGATGCCTTCTCACTGCCTGTACATATTCAAATGATTTTCTTCCAATATTTTCATGGCCTGACGGATCTTTTCCCCGCTTCCGTACTGGAACTGGTATTCCAGTTCTTCGTCGGTAAAATCCTCCAGATGACCGGCCATTTCCTTCACCGTCTCTCCCCAGGCCTTCCGTCCGGGAGCCGTGAGGATCTCCTTATAGTCCGTAAATCCGTTTCCTGCGGCCATCATCACACACCAGGCAATGATCAGCCCTTTGAAGACCCGGTTTCTGAGCTCCGGCCAGACCAGCGCGCAGGTGAGCACGATTCCCAGAATCCCCACCTGAAACTGAAGGGCATAACGGGCGCTCATACCGTAATCATCCCTGAGAAAAATCCAGCGGGAAAGAAGGATCAGCACATGATTCATTCCTCCTGCCAGAGTCAGGATCAGGGGAAACACGGTACGTTCATAAAGACGGAAACGTACGTTCAGCCACAGGGCTCCCAGATAGGCGGCCATGACTCCCAGACCCATGACGTAAACAAGGGCATAGGGAAAATATCCCATGTTCACCCCATATTCCAGGGTTTCCTTTTCCATTACCATACCGCCGAAGGATTTGATGAAAAATTTCACAAACATGTCCGGCTGTTCCAGAAGCACCGGCAGCATGGGACCGGTATAGGCCCCCGTATGTTCATAGACCGCCATGGAATTGCTGATCATATAAAGAATCAGGGGAATCAGCACACAGGCCGCCCAGATCCCGTAAGAGAGGTCCCAGCATCCCTTTTCCCGGCGCTTTTTTACAGCCAGAAAGCCGTAAGTCAGAAGCAGGACCCCCGAATATACGGCGCAGTATGGTCCGGCCGTTCCCAGAGTAATCACAAAGGGAAGAATCTTCAGCCGAAGGCTGTCCCCTCTTTTCCCTTCTCCTGTTTCCACTCTGTCCAGCACCAGATAGTGATAATAAAATCCGGCAAATGCAAGAAAATGCACCCATCCCGTTCCGTTGGTAAGCATTTCCCATTTATTCAGACTGTAAAACAGGAACATGAGAAGAAGAAACCATCCTGCTCCCACACGCCGGTGAAAGCAGTACGCCCCCAGCACCAGGCCGGCCAATCCCAGTCCCAGAGCGCCCAGCACCAGGTCAAAGGTAACCGAAAATCCCAGCACAGACACATTGAACGCTCTTACCGGGAAGTTCACGGGAATCCTTGTCAGAATGTCAGGCACAAAAAACTTTTCCGGATTCCACACGTCCGGCAGATAGGACAGGATCTGCCGGATATAATCAGAGTACGCCGCGTCGCTGGTAGCAGTCATGATATACCAGAGAACAAATCCCAGCCCCAGCAGGGGAACACCGGCATACATCAGCCAAAATTTTCTGTCAGTCATATGCTTTATACGCTTTCCTGTAAAATGATTCGATCAGCTGTACCGCCGGCTCCGGCCAGAACTTCCGGAACATGGCCAGTTCCTCTTTCATCCGCCGGTTGTCTCCGATCCACTGTTTCGTGGTAGCGCCGTCATGAACCCGGTAATAGATCAGCGGACGTTCCACACAGACAAAACGTCCCTTTTCTCCCGCCAGCCTCCATAAGGTATCCCAGTCCAGCACATACCGGAACTCCGATCGGAACAGGCTCTCTCCCAGAAGTTTTTTATTGTAGGTGCACGACGGACAGCAGATGGGATTTCCGAAGATCAGGGCCGCCCGCTTCAGCCAGGTCCGGTCATTCCATTCCGGACGGATCAGGGGAAGGCGGAGAAGAACCTTGATCCATTCCACCGTTCCCTTTCCCTTCATCAATCTGGTCCCCTTCACAGTGGCGTAATCCGTAGTAAATACGGTCATATCCGGATATTTTTCTGCCTGCTCCAGCAGTACTCTTCTGTAATCCTTATGATACATATCATCCTGGTGCGCCAGAGTTACCAGATCCCCGTCCGCCTGATTGTAGGCGAAATTCCAGTCATCCTGAATATCGCTTTTCCCCTCCCGTACATAGAGCGGGATCCCGTGGCGTTCTGCCGTTTCTTCAATAAAGCGGCTGGGAGTGGATGTACAGAGAATGATGTTCCCGTTCCCCTCCTGCTTTTCCAGGGAGCGGAGACAGTTTTCCAGATAGGGGGAATCCCCGTATGCGCATACGGCAAAAGTATGAGTCATGGTTCCTCCTTATCTGGTAAAATCTTCCCGGATACAGTTCCACACTGCATCCAGGCTGAAATGTTCCTTCATGTATACCTGAGTCTGAGCGGAAATCTTCCGGCACCGGTCCGGATCTTTGTAAAGCTCCGTCACCGCCTGGGCAAATGCACCTGCCTCATCCCGAACCGTGAGAACTTCCTGAGAGTCCTTGATGCCTTCCGCTCCGATAGAAGTAGTCACCACTACCGCTCCGTTGTACATGGCCTCCAGCACCTTTCCTTTGATTCCTGCTCCGTAACGGAGGGGAACCACCACGATCCTGCATGTCCGGTAAAGTTCTTCCAGTTCCTCATCGCTGACAAAGCCCTTTACGATCACGCCGTTTCCCGGCTGCTCCAGAGCTTTGATCTCATCTGTCACCCTGGAACCTACGATGTAGAAATCCACTGTCAGCTTTTCCCGGATCAGGGGAAATACTTCCTTCACAAACCAGAGCACGGCGTCCGCGTTCGGCGGATGGCCGAAGCCGCCCACAAACAGCAGCCCTTCCTTCTGCTCAAAGTTTTCATCCAGCTGATTCTTAAAGGTCTCATAGACGTACAGCGGAATGTCCTTCACCCGGATTTTCGGGCTGATGTCATGGATCAGATCCCGTTCCACATAAGAGGGATAATACGCCATATCCGTCTTTTTCATCAGGGACAGCTCCACAGAGCGCCAGTAGTCGGCAGATTTTTTCTTTTCTTCATCTCCGGTGATCTCATATTCTCTGGTTTCCCGGAGGAAATGAAGATCGTGGCCGAAATAGAGCACCTTGATATCTGTATGCTCCCTGATAAAATCAATATATTTTACTGCAATATGAGGACGGTTCAGATAGGCAAAGGCAATATCCTTTCCGTGCTTTTCCAGCCAGTCCCAGATACCGGTGCGGTAGGTCTCTCCGTAGAGTACCTCGATGCCCAGCTGCTCTAAAGCTGTGGTATAGGGTTCCTCGTGAGCATAGTTATCCCCGAGGAATTTTACCACAAATCCTTTTTCCACAAACATCTTCATGTACTGGAACGTACACTTGGAACCGGCATCCTTATCAAAGGTGGGTACATAGTGATCCACCACCAGCACGATCTGTTTGCCCCTGCTTCTCTCCCTTGCCCGGAAGGGGTCGGGATTTCCCGTATTCTCATATTGATTCTTGAACTCTTCCGCCCATTTTTCCCTGAGCTTTCTGCTGTTTTCCACCTGATAGCGTTTTAAGCCCGTACCGTTCACATCCGTGCCGTTGGACACGCCTTCAAAATGGATCACTTTGGACAGCGGCTGGTATACCACCCGGTACCCCGCCTTTCTCACTTCAAAGGCCAGATCCGCATCCTCGCAGTAAGCCGGAGCATACCGTCTGTCAAAGCCGCCGATCTGCTTCCACAGCCATGCAGGAAGCATGATGGACGCGCCGGAGATGTAATCCACATCTTTCACATAGTTGTACTCCGGCTTGTCCGGATCATCCATCCGTCCGTAATTCCAGCCGGAGCCGTCGCTCCAGATGATCCCTCCCGCTTCCTGCAGCCGCCCGTCCGGATAGACCAGTTTGGAACCCACCATACCAATGGAGGGGTCGGACTCGATCAGCTTCACCAGGGAGGAAAGCCAGCCTTCCGTCACCTGAGTATCGTTGTTCAGAAACAGGATGTATTTTCCCCGGGCCGCTTCCGCTGCCTGATTGCAGTTGCCCAGAAATCCCTGATTCACACTGTTTCTGCGGATCACCGCATGTTCCACATACCGGGAAAGCTCCTTCGTCGCGTCCGTGGAAACATCGTCGGCAATGATCACCTCATAGGGAACATCCTTTGTATGCTCTTCGATGGACCGCAGGCAGGCGTAGGTATAGTGGATCTGATTATATACCGGGATCACAATGGATACCAGAGGATGCTCTTCTGCAGGCAGATGAACCATACCGTGAACAAAGTACTCCTCTCCGATCTCAAAGTCTCCGTGGATCCGGTTTCTGCCGTCCTCGGAGGTATAAAGCCCGATATATTTCACCGGATGAAATACCGTATTCTTGCAGTAGGAAAGAATCTTCCTTTTTCTGGTTCCCTTGGGGAATTTCCGGTTGAATATGGTTCCCAGTTTTCTCCTGACCCGATAAGGGAAAGAAATATGACTTCCCAGCACGGCGATGGTCTGGGCCATCTCACCGTTTTCCCGGCGCAGGTCTCCGATGATCACCTCCAGGTTGTGGACGTGATTTTCCGTCAGTCGGTGAACCTCCTTAAGTTTGTTCAGCTCCGTAGTCGCATTGTGCAGTTCAAATTCCACATCATTCAAACGGCACAGCTGTTTTCTGGCCTCCAGAAGCTCTTCATGTTCTTCCTCCAGCTGCTCCACCGGACGGTAATCCTTCCGGTAATCCAGCAGATACCGGTCCTGATTGTCTCCGTGAACATACTGCTGGAACGCCGTCTCCATATCCCCGTAGGCCTCCAGCTGCTCCTCATTCATGCCGAACTCCTTTAAGAAAACCTCCGCATTTTCATATTCCATCAGGCTGCCGTACTTTCTGTAAAAATAAAACAGAATTCGGTATTTCACAAAGCCCAGAGGCACGGGAAAGTCATAGACCCATTCATAGTCCAGGAAATACCACCCGTCCTCCGTTACAAGAATATTTTCCATAAGAGCGTCTATGTTGGACACCGCCATGGACTGATCCGTGAATTTCGGTACCGGTCCGAATACCTCTGTGAGCCGGTCCGTAATCTGAAAGGGAGCCAGATACTCCGGTTTCACCTGGCAGATTCTGTCCACCGCGTCTTTTATGGACTCCAGAGGAGCCTGCCCCCGGCTGATCTCCTCTCCCAGCTTTTCCGCCAGAGTCTGTCCGGTAAGATAGGCAAACCGAACGCTCATTCCGTCCTCAGACACCTGAGGCTCCGCCACCTTCAGGTGAACATGCTGCCGCTTCAGGGCCTCATACTTGTTCCGGAAGGAACGGATATGATCTGCCCCCTTTTCGGAAAGAGCCCATTTTTCCACCCAGAGCTGCCCGTTTTCCCGGATGATCTCTGTTTTTATCTGAAATTCATCTTTTCTGGTACGATTGTATTTGATATATGCGATGTCAGCCATGTCTCCTCCAAACCATTAAGTAAGAATTGGCAAACTGGGGAAAACTTTCCTCCTGACAGATCCTGTCCCAGGAGGTCCCCACATCTGTCCGCAGAAACTGAGGATAGTCGTAGGAAATCACCATTCCCGTCAGATCCCCTTTTGCCGGAAGCCGGTGATCGGAATAGATCTCCCAGGCCGTCCGGTAATCCGGAAGGGGATAATAGCACTCTCCTCCGGGAAGCAGAGCCCTTAACCGTTCCAGGCCGATGGCTCCCGCTTCTTCCGGCACTCCCGCCCAGTGTTTCAGCCCCAGGGGATTGTCCGCCGCGGCCAGAAGCACACCTTCCGGTCTGACCAGTTCCTTCGCCAGGGAAATCGCCTGCTCCGGATCCTCTCCCAGGCCGTCCGCCATGACCACACAGTCAAAGCCGGCTCCTTTTTCCTGCTCTGCGTATTTCTCCAGGCTGCCGTTCACGTACCGGATATTTCCCCGGTTCTCCCACCGTTTCCGGTTTACCTCCAGATCCTCTCCGTCCGCGCACAGCACCGTTACCTGCCCCGTTTTTCCCGCAAGCAGCCCGGTGAGGGCTCCGAAGCCGGAACCGATCTGCAGAAGGTTCCACTCCTTTTCAAAAGGGAACCATTCCAGCAGATTTTCTCTTATATCTGACAGGGCATAAAAAAATTCCAGCTCCTTATGCTCATCCAGAAGTTTCTTTTCGTCGCCGCCGTACTCTTCCAGAAGCTTGAGCAGTTCTCTTGCCGTCTGTTCCATCTGCTATTCCCCGCCTTTCGTCAGTTTTGCTTCCACCGCCGATTCCATATCATAGACACCTACGGTGTTTTTATTGGAGATTACCGTAATACTGGCCACGTCATAAAGACGATGGTATACCACGTGCTCTTCTCCCTCAAAGCCCGTACAGCTCATGGAGAGCAGATACTCTCCCCCCTGAAGGGTCATCTTCTGGGTGAAGGCAATCTCATACACATCCCCCCGCTTCACCGGCTTGATGTCCGTTCCCTCGTACATGGTATTGGTGCCCGTCAGGCTGGTGCCCTTTTTGTCCTTGATGGTATAGGTGAAAATGGGAGCTTTGATCTCTGCATGGAACCGGATCTTTTCCCGGATGGTAAACATCTCTCCCTTCAGGATCAGATTGCTTAAGTTGCCCCTCTGATCCTCCAGACCGAAGTCAAAGATCTCCGCCCGTCCGTCGCCGTATTCCGTACGGTTGGCATTTACCGCGATCTTATCCCGCATCAGACCGCCTTCCGCCGTCTGCTCCTTTTGGAATTCCTTGTCTTCCAGAACTTTATCGCCGGAAAAATCATTCATTTCTTCCAGCTCCTCTTTCAGAGAATCCATCTGGCCTGCAAGGATCTTCTTATACAGATCCACCATCCGTCCCGGAGCTCCCTCTGCCACAAATTCTCCCTTATTCAGGAGGACCACTTTATCACAGTATTTGATAATACTTCCCATATCGTGAGTCACCATCAGAATGGTAGTCCCGCTTTTGCGGATCTCTTCCATTCTGCGGTAACACTTTGCCTGGAAAAATACATCTCCCACGGACAGTGCCTCATCCACAATCAGAATCTCCGGCTCCACATTGATGGCCAGAGCAAAGGCCAGCCGTACAAACATACCGCTGGAATAGGTCTTAACCGGCTGATAGACAAAATCTCCGATATCCGCAAACTCCAGAATGTCCTGGAGTTTCTCGTCCATCTCCTTTCTGGAAAATCCCATCATGGTGCCGTTCATATAAATATTTTCAATGCCGGTATAATCCATATTGAATCCGGCCCCCAGCTCCAGCAGGGCAGAGATGACTCCGTTCACCTCCGCTGTTCCCTCCGTGGGAGTGAGCACGCCGGTAATGATCTTCAGAATCGTGGATTTCCCTGACCCGTTGGTTCCGATGATTCCTACCGTCTCTCCTTTTTTTACCTGAAAGGAAATATTGCGCAGGGCATAGAAATCCCTGTGATAATTCCTGTGCAGGGGATTTAAAGACTCTTTCAGCCGGTCAATGGGCTTGTCATAGAGCTTGTATATTTTCGTCACATTCCGGACGCTGATCGCATATTCGCCTGACATGGCTTCCTCCAAAAAGCATAGTTTGGGAGTTATTATACCACAACATGGCAGGATTTTACACCATTTTTCCCAAGGACGCAGAAACTTCACACAGATTTGCTTGACAATTTCATCCTTTGTATGACAGAATCAAATTGTACTACCAGAAATCTAAAAACACATTCCAAAGGAGGGATTATCCATGGATTTTCTGACAATGACCATTGGCAAACAGAAGAATATTGCTCTGATTGCCCATGACAGCAAAAAGCATGAAATGATTGACTGGTGCCAGGAGCACAAGGAAATCTTAAAAGGACATTTTCTCTGCGGTACAGGAACTACCGCCAGAATGATCACGGAAGCCACCGGCCTTCCCGTAAAAGGATACAACAGCGGTCCCTTAGGCGGTGATCAGCAGATCGGAGCCAAGATCGTGGAAGGGCGGGTGGATTTTGTGGTATTCTTCTCCGACCCGCTCACCGCTCAGCCCCACGATCCCGATGTGAAGGCTCTGCTGCGGATCGCCCAGGTCTATGACATTCCCATCGCCAACAACAAGGCCACCGCAGATTTTCTCATCACTTCCCGATTCATGAACGAAGAATACGAGCATAAGATCATCAACTTCCATCAGAATATCGCAGAACGGGCGAGAACGCTGTAAGCGTTCCCGCCCGTCTCTCTTTTTCCGGCCTGCTGCCCCGCCTGCTCATACCTCCCGGCCATGCTCCTTCAGCCACTGCCTCCTGATCCGGTAATCCGGAAGGATCCGCTCCACCTCCGCCCAGAACAGGGGAGAATGATTCATCTGCTTCCTGTGGGCCAGTTCATGAACCACCACATAATCCAGGATCTCAGGAGGCATGAGGATGAGCTTCCAGTTGAAGTTCAGGTTCCCCCGGCCGCTGCAGCTTCCCCATCTGGTCTTCTGGGACCGGATGGAGATCCTGCCGCAGGTCACCCCCATCTTTCCGGAAAAATACCGGACCCGCTGCCGGATCTTCTTTCCTGCCAGTTCCCGGTATTCTGCCTCAAGCCCCGGATCTTTTTCATAATCCTTCTTTCCTGCCGCCTCTCTCTTTTCTCTCCGGGACCGGAAGAGAAGGTATTTTTCTCTGATCCACCCGGCCCTCATCCGCACAAAATCCTCTATGACTTTGTCGCCCGTGCCAAAAGGCGCCCGTACCTTCACCCGGCCCTCCGCCGTTACCTCCAGTCCCAGGGTCTTTCTCCCGGAATAGATCACTTCCGCAGAAATGGAAAGAGCGCCTTCCTCAGAAGGCACCCTCAGTAAAATCTCTTTCAGCATAACATCCCGTCCTCTGTCACAGCACGTCCGAAAAATGGGGACGGAGCCGTTTGAACACCTTCAGTCCGAACAGGAACAGCACCAGCGTCACTGCCCAGAAATACAGAGTCATGGTAGGCCGTTCAAAAAACCAGTGCCCCGTAAGAATACTGTCTCTGTAACCCGCCACAATATAGTAAAACGGATTCAGCTTCAGCAGGGTCATCACCCCCGGCACATCTGCAAACATACTTTCCTGGTACATGATGGGGACCATCCACATGCCGAACTGCAGGCAGATGCCTACAATCTGGGTCATATCCTTGAAAAATACATTGACCGCACAGGTAAAGTACCCGATTCCCAGAGCCAGCATGGAAGCCGCAAAAGTATAATAAATCACCTGGATCCAGGTCGCCATAGGCCTCTGGCCGTAACAGAGAGCCATAATGATCATGATCAGCACAAAAAATCCATGAACCATAAGGCTGGACAGCAGCTTGATCACCGGCAGCACCTCCACCTGGAATACCACCTTTTTGACCAGATAGCTGTATTCCTGCAGGCAGGCCGTGACCGTGTTCAGGGCTTCGCTGTAGAAAAACCAGGGAACAATGCCCGGCACCAGCCAGAGCACGTACGGGATTCCCGGAACGGGAGGAACGCTTTTGAATCCCAGCTGGAAAATGCAGAAATAAATCAGCACCGTCACCACCGGCTGCACAAACATCCACACCACACCGAAATAGGACCCTACAAACCGCTTTTTAAAATCTGCCTTTGCCAGGTCACAGATCAGCTTTCTTCTCCCCGCGATCTCTCTGATCAGGGAAATCACATCTCTCATCTGAACATTCCTTTCCCAACGGCTCAGAATTTAAAGGTGTCTTTAAATCCGCCCCATTTTTGATCTTTTTCGGAAATGATCAGCTCCACGCCCTCCTGAAGAGGCCACTCAATTCCGATATCCGGATCGTTCCAGGCCATTCCGCCCTCATCTCCCGGATGATAGAAGTCCGTACACTTGTAGGCAAACTCCGCCTCATCGGACAGCACCAGGAATCCGTGAGCAAAGCCCTCCGGAATATAGAACTGCTTCTTATTCTCTGCGGACAGCACCACGCCGAACCATTTTCCGTAGGTCTCGGAATCAGCCCTGAGATCTACAGCCACGTCGAACACTTCTCCCCGCACTACACGCACCAGCTTGCCCTGGGGAAACTGCTTCTGATAGTGAAGACCTCTCAGCACGCCTCTTACGGACATGGACTGATTGTCCTGCACAAATACCATGTCCAGACCTGCCTCCTTAAAGTCATTCTGGTTATAGGTCTCCATAAAATAGCCTCTTTCATCCTTGAATACGGTAGGCTCGATCACGCACAGCCCCTTGATCCCGCAGGGCGTTACTTTAATTTTTCCCATCGCTATACGCTCCTTGTCATTATCAAATTCTTGAAAAACCGGCATGTGCCGGACCATATCAAACCTTACTATACCACTAGATCCGCATGCTGACAATAGAAAACAGCCTGAGCAGGGCATAACCGTCGGCGCACACCATAAAGTACAGAAGTCCTCTGTCTCTGTTCTTTTTCAGCACGATCCATCCGTTTTTCAGGACCATGAGCAGCGCCGGCAGAAACGGGAGGAAATATCTTCCCTGCACTCCCATAATCCAGCGGGAGCTCATGGGCGTCCAGGCAATGAGCATGGAAAGCATGGCCGCGCCGGCGCATCCCAGGCACAGGAATGCCGTCCAGATCTTCTGTTTTCCGGAAACATAATCCGTTTCCTCCCCCGGCTTCTTCATGGACAGGAAAAACAGCACAAAGGTCATGGCCCAGATGAGCAGGTAGGGCACATCCAGCACCGGATCCAGATTTCCCATCCAGTTTCCCATCATGGTGAGATGAAAAAATTCTCCCCGCATCAGCACTGTATTGTACAGAAGACGCAGAGTTCCCACCGGGTTGTGAATCACCCAGCCAAGGCTGTAGCCCGCCTCCTCCGCCCAGCCCACGTAGGCTTCCGTTTCACCCGCATAACCTGCGATGACGCGGCTGTTCACCAGAATCATGGCCAGTCCGTATACCGCCGCCACCGCCGCTGCGGAAAGCAGCCACTTTTTCACTCCCCCGAACTTTTTTATGGGAATCAGCAGGCAGAAACCCATGAGCACTCCGTAGATCATCTTGCATGGCCCCAGAATTCCCATGATCGCCGCCAGCAGGGCCACATCCCTCTTCCTCACATCTCCCGCACCGAACGCCAGGCGGAAAGTTACGGATGTGAGAAGAAAGGACATGGCCAGGATCATGGCATCATAGGAAAAAGAGGCAGTCAGATGGAGAGTCATGGGAAGGAGCGCCACTCCCAGCATGATCTCTTTTCCGAACGGCAGCCCCTTTACCGCCCAGCTCAGAACCGCAGTATAGAACAGAAGATTCCCAAGCCGCCCCAGATAGAGAAGGGCCAGCCCTCCCAATCCGAGAATCCGCCCCAGAGCGATTCCCAGAGCCTGGGGAAGGTAGGCCAGAGGCGTAGTTTCCACCGGAGGCTTTGCCGTAGTGATCATGCCCGTCTCTCCCGTTCCCCGGATCCCCGTCTCCCGGATGATCCGGTAGGTCTCCTCCGTCAGAGTCTGGCCAAGCACTCTGGTATCCTGTTCTTTCTCCCGTTCTTCCAGGCTCTGTCCCGGCTCAAGATCCATATCCAGCAGGAATCCGTCCTGCTTTCGGATGTAGACCCTGCCCTCTTCGTCCGCCGCCGGCTGTCCCATCAGCACGCTGGAAAGGCGGTAGGCACTGATAAAATGGCTCACCTCATCCGGCGCGGACAGGGGAGCCAGAACACCCAGATACAGAACTCCCAGACACAGGGCACAGACAGGCGTCAGAACGGATAGTTCCGCCTTTTTCACAAAAAAGAGCCAGCCTGTAAGCGCCAGTACCGCCAGCACAGCAGGCAGAAGGATTCCGTACCATTCCAGAAGGAAGCGGTCTCCGCACTCGCCCGCGCCTGCCTTCACATCCAGAAAGTGCCAGGCGCCCAAGGCCGCCACAGCCAGAATCCCCCACAGCCATGCCGGAAGCCTGACGGTCTTTTTGTTATTTTCCCTGGTCTCCATCCGTCTTTTCCTCTCTTTCCTCTCTGGCCTTTTCCTCCAGAGCGATCCGCTGCACCAGTTCCTTCTGCTTGGTCTCCAGCTGGGAAATCCGCAGAGTCAGGGAAAATACCTTTACCAGAAGCAGAAAGATCACAAACAGAAAAATAAAGTTTGACGTGGAATAGGTCCCCGCCAGGCGGGAAAGAATGTCCGCTGTCCGCGGAAACACGCTGAAAATAATGAATACAGCGGACACAAATACCCAGAATACAGAGTCCTCAATCTGGGCCTTGGACTGTCTGATCTTTCGGATGATCATTGCCGTTGTCAGCAGGGAAGCTGCAATCAGCACGATTCTAAGCATGATGGTCATTTCCCGTTCCTCCAGTAATTCTTATTCATGGTCAGCTTCATCACCAGGCTGCCGGGCAGCTTTCTGTATGCCTTTCCCAGCCGGTAGCCGGCATATTTGAACGCGCTTTTCACCGCCAGACCGGGGATCTGAAAGATCCGTCCCGTAGCCGCAAGGTGAGCGGCTGTCGCCTTCACCAGACGGATTCCTTCTCCTTCAGAGGGCACGCCCGCAAACACTTCCGGATGATCTGCCTGGGAGACCCCCAGATCGAAATTCCGCCTGAGCTGCTGCATACAGCTGTAATTATGGGAGTGAACCACCTTGGCATCCGCCTCATAGCACACCGCATATCCCGCCTTCAGAGCCCCTGCGGCAAAGATCATGTCTTCATTGAAAATCGTCCTTGAGGTAAACCCCCCCTGTTTGAGAAACAGATCCCGCCGGTAGGCGCAGCATACGTTGGAAGCAAAAAATGCCTTGATCCCCAGCGTTTCTATATCAGCCGCCGTTTTTACCCGGCTTTCCTCCGGATAATTGAACACTCTGGTAAACCGCTCCGCCTCCCCGCAGTTCCGGTCTGCCAGCTGTCTGGCGTAAACGGCGATCACTTCCTCTCCTTCCGGCCCTTTTTTCTCAAATCCGGCCAGGAGTTTTTCAATCAGCCGGCGGTCTGCCGGCACCGCGTCATCCGTCATACACACGCAGATATCCGCATCAGACAAAGACATCAGCAGATTTCTGGTAGCTCCGTGGTCAAATTCTTCTTTTGTGATATGGCGGACCTCCAGCCCTTTTATTCCGGAAAATTTTTCTTCATCCCAATAGGCCTTTTCCGTATTGACCACAAGGATCTTCCCTGCGGGAACCGTCTGCTTCTCCAGAGCTGCCAGCAGTCCGGCAAATTTTTCTCCCGGCCGGTAAGCCGGTATCAGCACATCAACTGTCATGTCTCCCTCTCCTTTGCTTTCCGAAACAGCACTCCCTGGATCCCCCAGAACCCCAGAACCAGAACGGTCATCAGGATTCCGTAGCACACCGCTGCGCCCAGGATCTGAAAACAGCTCACCAGAATGGGGGACAGCAGCCAGGCAGCGGCAGCGGCAGTCAGATATACCAGGAAAATCACTCCCTGCCGCCTCATGATCACCAGAAGGTAATAATACAGATTCGCCATGGCGTAAAGTCCTCCTCCCAGAATAATCACCACGAAGGAGCCCCAGTGAGCCGTCAGCTTCCCTTCATAGCCTGTCCCCAGGATCAGTTCCATGATTCCCAGCACCGGTCTGCCCAGGATCAGAGCCCCCAGCACTCCCAGCAGGGTAAATCCGCCGATCACCAGGCTGATGCGCCTGCGTACTTTTTCAAAAGCTCTCCAGTCCTTCTGATCCCAGTATGCCGTCAGCCTGGTAAGAAAAGGACGGATAATAAAATTGGCCGCCAGATAGATCACCGAAGTGGGCATGAACAGGATATTGAAATATCCGCTTACCGCATCGGTCAGACACCGGTCAATGGCATACTTGGCTGCCGAAAATACGTAAAAGTCGAGAAATACGGAAAGAAACAGCAGAGCCGTATTTTTCAGGAGCCGCAATCCGGCAGCAGCCTGCCTCCGGAAGCGTACATCCGGCAGCGCCCCTGTCTTCATCACACTGACGTTAAACAGCATCACACCGGCTGCCTGTGCAAGAACTGCTCCCAGGGAAGCCGCTGTCAGGCTGCCGGAGCATCTGAGGGTTCCCAGAAATACCGCTACGGAAAGCACTGTACGGAATGTGTTGGATTTTCCAGTCAGGTACAGACTCCCCTGACGCTGAAACTCCGATTCGTATACATCTGCCAGACCGTCGATCACCTTATAGCCGGCCAGCAGAAAGATCACCGCCGCTTTATGAAGGCTGTAAGCTCCGCTCACAGTGAGAAAGCCCAGATGAATCGCCGCCATGAGGACCGCCGCCCCGCAGGTCATGATCCTCAGACCCAGATAATCCCCGAAGGTGTACTCCTGTTTCCCGTCTGTAATATGAAACGGACGGATGCCAAAATATGCTATAATAAACATCTGCTGGCCGTAAGTGGAAAATCCGAAGCCGAATATTCCTCCCTCGTCCTCTCCGGCCATACGCATCACAATAAAGGACAGGACCATGGACGCCAACGCATATACAGCGCTTCCGACCATATTCCAGATCACATTCTGTCTCTCCCGGTTCTTTCCCCGGAAGATCAGGAAACGGTTTGCAAAGCCTTCCATATGCTTCTCACCGCCTTACCCGGAAGTTCTGGATCACCAGAATGGAAATGAGCATGCGGAGCATGTACTTCACAGCCACCATAGGTTTCAGATAGCTTTCCCCGGCCGAACGGTCGTCGATCACCACCGGTACCTCCGCCACCCGGGCCCCCTGCCGGATCAGAAAGGACACGGTATCCGGTTCCGGCCCATAATTCAGGTGATAGGCAAATTCCCGGATCATTTCTCTGTTGAACATCCGCATTCCGGAGGTGGGATCCGCTACCTTCGCTCCTGTGGTGATCCGCATGGCCAGCCCGATCATCCGGCTTCCCACCATCCGCATGGAAAAATCCTTTTTCCCTTCCACAAACCGGGAACCGATCACTATGCTGCAGCCCTCATCCATTTTTTTCTTCATGGAAGCAATAAATTCCGGCCGGTGCTGTCCGTCTCCGTCAAACTGCACCGCATAGGCATATCCCTTTTCATAAGCGTATTTCATTCCCGTCTGAAAGCAGCCTGCCAGTCCCAGATTCACAGGAAGGCAGATATGATTATAGCCGTTTTCCTGCAGGATCTGCTCCGTACCGTCGGTGGACCCGTCATTCACCACCACATAGTCCAGTTCCGGATAGTTCTGCCGAAGATTGTCCACGACCCTCTTGATATTTTTCTCCTCATTGTATGCCGGTATTACTAAAATCACTTGATTCATTTCTTTTCCTCTGTCCTACCATTTCATCCGGAATACCCTGGTCAGTACCCATACCTCTGCGTACACAGCTGCCAGAAACAGCCGCGCTGCCGCCATGGCAGCCGGCCCGGCCTTTAAGTACTTCCTGTAATAATAAAGCTTGCTTTTGTGCAGCAACTTCTGTTTTGCGGCAATTCCCGCCACGCTCCTGTCAATGCTGACTGAGTGGGCATGCACGTACTCCGCATCCGTTACAAGGACGGTGCTCCGCCCCCGGGTCCGCAGCTTCTGCCCCAGGATTTTTTCCTCGCAGTATAAAAATACCTGCCTGTCAAACAGGTCTTTTCTTTCCCTTTCAGAGAACATGTCCATTTTCAGCACAAAAAAGGAGCCCGGAACCGCTCCCACCAGCCGGCTCTTTTCCGTTCCTCCCGCAGGAAGTCTTCCCGGAGGAGTGATGAGCCAGGGTCTGAACAGCCGCCTGGTTACCGGACCCGTATCCAGGAGATCTCTCATCAGCGGCAGCAGGTCCCAGTAAGAGAACAGCCGTTTTCCGTCGGGAGAGGATACGAGCGCCGATCCGACCGCCGCCCCCTTCGTCCGCTCCAGGGCATCTTTTACCTTCCTGATGCACCGGTCGCTCACATGGATATCCGGATTGGCGATGATAATATAATCCGGATTCCAAAGCCGGGCAGCTGCATCGATCCCTTCCTGGTTTCCCCAGCCGTATCCGCCGTTCCGGTCCGTCCTGAGCAGCTCCGCATCAGATTTCAGAGCCTGCAGCCGCTCCCAGGAGTCATCAGTAGAGCAGTTGTCCACTACCAGAATGCGGCTGATCTCCCTGCTTTCCTTCAGTTCGCGGACCAGCCCCGCAGCCGTATCCGCATCATTGTAATTCAGAATGATACAAACCGTGTTATCCATTTCGGATCTCCCTCTGCTTTTTCCTGCTGTCGATCACCTTCATGCCCAGCCTGCGGCTGATCCAGAGCCGCAGAGGAGGACAGATCCTGGTCATCTGGTTGAAGCACCACCACAGCTGCATATACAGTACCTTTCCCTTCTGAAGAGGCTCTCCCTTCCAGGGCGTTCTGTCCAGATAGTGCCGGTAAAGACGGCGGTAATGGTTGTGGTTTCCTGCGATCCAGGGGCGTTCATCTCCCAGATAGTGGATCACCGCCGGATGCCTCACCGCCTCCCGGAACTGTTCCGGGCCTACGGATTCATACGCCCGGCAGAGTTTTTTTAACGTGGAATAGCGGAAATACCGGTAATTGGTAAAAAAATTATACTTGGGAGGGAGGGACAGGATCCGCCCCCTCAGAGCTCCGTTGATCGTATCCTGATCGCAGGCAAACAGCCGGCCTGCATGGGCTCCGTAAAAATCCAGCAGGCTCTTAAGCACCTGCTCTCTTCTCCAGCCTGCCAGATCCATAAGGATCACCCCGGAATTGAAATAGGCGTCGTCCCGCCCCATACCGATGGTTTCTTTCATTTCCCGGTACACGGTGGGCTCCATGACCATTCCCGCCAGACATCCCTTCAGGTCTGTTCCGTACAGCCCCCGGATATCCTTCCGCACAATGGTATCACAGTCCAGATAAAGGGCCCGCTCTACTTTCTCAGGCAGCACATCCGGCGCAAAAAGACGCCCCATGGCGCTGATGTCAAATCCTCTGGTGTCCACGTCATAGGGAAATCGCCGCTTCAGATCCCCCAGTTCTGCCACCGTCAGCTCCCGGCCGAACTGAGCAGCCATATTCCGCAGCCGTTCCTGATACTCCCGGCACATTCCCACAGACAGCACATAGATATCCATATGGGGAATCTTCCGTCCGTGCTCCAGAAGAGACTGCAGGGATGCCGCCAGATGACGGGCATATCCGTCATTGGACGCATATATGATATTGACCGTTTCTTTTTTCCAATCCATAATGACACCCGTTTCTTACATTCTTAGGTCATTTTATTTACGATTTTACAGTAACCCGCCAAAAAAGTAAATCATATATGGCATTTTTCCCCCAAATATGATAAATTAGGAGCGTGTAAAAAAATACATAGGAGGTTTGCATTATGCGAAAGACCATGCGGCAGCTCGCGCTTATGGCCCTGACAGCCGTGTTCCTGGCAGGCCAGACCGTGCCGGCGTTTGCCGATGAAAATTATGGTCCGGGAATGCTGATCGACAATCCGCAGCCCGAAAACCCGAACACAAATACAAATGATACTTCTGATTCCCAGGGGACTCAGACCGACCATACTCAGGAAGAAACCGTTTCCGATCCCTCCCAGACCGGTACTTCCGCCGAAAGCGGACAGGCGGAAGAGGGACAGACAGCCGGCGGACAGACCGGAAGCAGTGAAAACATTCAGGAAACTCCCACCCGGGAGATCACAGAATCCACTCCGGTCCTTCAGTTCCAGTTTCTTCGTCCCGATATGACCTGGACCGATCCGGTACGTACGGACATTACTATTCTGCCCGGTGAAAACGGATTTCTCTCCATGTCCGTCTATGCCATCAATCTTCCGGGAGATGTGCTTTACCGCACCTACGCCGCTCCCCGCGGCTGGAGCAACTGGGCCATGAACGGAGGGCACACCGACTGGAGTACCGATCCGGTAGAGGCCATCCAGATCCGGCTGAACGGTGTATTCGGAAATACCTTTGACGTGTACTATACCTCCACGCTGAATGACGGCACACAATGCGGCTGGTCAAAAAACGGCGGCACCAACGGCACCATGGCCATGGGCAAGTACATCACCGGATTCCGCTACTCCCTGTGGGGCGCCAATGATCCCAACGCCAGCTATTCCATGGAGAATCCTCTGGTATCTGCCGCAGCGGACGGGATTACCATTGTGGACGGCCTGCCCAAGTTCAGCAACGGCACGGGAGATCTGTTCACCGGATGGGTATGGAATGACAGCGACCGCTACTATGTGATAGACAATACCCCGGTCACCGGCTGGCAGTATATTGACGGCTACAAATACTTCTTTGAAACAGACGGAAAGCTGGTTCAGGATCTGGAGCCTTATCTTCACTCCTCAGGTCCCTTCCAGCTGCGCATCAACAAGCAGATGAACTGCACCACCGTCTATATTCAGGACGGTGCAAACGGATACATCATTCCGTATAAGACGTTCCTCTGTTCTACAGGAGATGATACCCCGCTGGGAACCTTCCATACTCCCGTAAAATACCGCTGGAGACTGATGAACACGGATGAATACTGCCAGTACTGTACCCGTCTGGGCGAGGGACTTTCCATTCTTCTTCACTCTGTGATCTATGAAACGGCCAATCCCTACACCTTAAAGCCGGATACCTACAACTGGCTGGGCGCTACCAAGTCTCACGGCTGCATCCGTTTCACCACCAGAGACGCCAAGTGGATCTATGATAACTGCGCTCTGGGCACCGCCATCACCGTATACGAATCGGCGATCCCCGGACCGTTTGACCGTCCTGCCATTGAGCAGATGATCCCGTCCACCCAGACCTATGATCCTACGGATGTAAACGTACCGGAAAACGGACTGTAAAATCAAAAAAGGCCGGAACCGCCCGTTCAGGGCTGAACCGCCCCAGATTGTGCGGACAGCACAAAAAAGAGGCCTACAAGAGTAGAATGGATTGAATTAGAGACTGGCTTGGCGAAGCGAGAGCGGAGCCAGGCCAGTCTTTGTCTGGAGCCGCTCATAATTGTAGAAATGGATGTACTCGTCAATCAAATAATTTGCTTGCTGAAACGTCTTGACCTTTTGGCGGTAAATGCACTCTGTTTTGAGAATGGAAAAGAAATTTTCAGCCATTGCATTGTCATACGGGTTCCCACGTCTTGACATCGAAGGCGTAATGCCGTAATCTTGAGTTAGCTTGAAATATCCGTGTGAGGTATATTGAAAGCCTTGGTCGCTGTGGAGGTGCAACTCCCCAGCGACTTTCTCTTTCTTTATAGCAAGTCGAATGGTATCCAGCACCAGATTGACTGTCTGAGAAGTTGCAGTTTTGTAGGCCACGATACTGTTGTCGTACAGATCCCGGATCATGGAAAGGTATAGCACCCCTTGCTCGGTGTGGATGTAGGAGATATCTGTGACCCATTTGCTGTTGGGTCTTTCTGCGTGGAATTCTCGGTTGAGCAGATTTTTATACTTGTGCACCTGCTGCCCCAGTTGTTTCCATTGTCTGCGCCTGCGAATTTCGGACAACAAACCTTGACTTTTCATAAGTCTGAGGATGGTTTTAGGATTCTTGTGGCACCCGTTCTTGTCCAGCCAGAGCTGCATTCTACGATAGCCGTATGTATTTTTGCAGCGTTTCTGTTGACTTGCAATCTGATCTATGATTTCCTGATTTGGATCTGGCCGGTTCATTCTTTGAACATACGAATAATACCCACTTCGGGAAACGCCAAAGAATCCGCACATTCTGTAAACGGGATGTGCCTCCCGGTAACGGTACATTACAGCATATTTTACCCCGGCGCTCACTCCCTTTCTATGGATTGCAGAAAATCCCGCAGTAATTCATTCTCCATTTTCAAACGTTCAATTTCTGCTTGGTAATATTCAACGCTGGATTTATCTGGCGCAGTTTTCCGGGGTCTTCCCTTCGGTTTTGGAGCAATTCCTGCTGCCAGCTTCCTCTGTCTGCGGTTATATCGAGTGATGCAGTTTCTCGTTGCTTTATAGCTAAAACCCAATTTCTCCCCGATTTCTCGCAAGGTCATTCCCTGCTCCCGCAGTTCCAGTATTTCTTTCTCGTGTTCCTGAATATGACTGTATTTTCTCGGCATAGCAAAAACCTCCTGTGGTAATTTCATTCTACCACAGGAGGCCTTCTTTTTTCATTGTCCGTTTTTACTGGTTCGGTTCAGGGCGTTCCGGCCTTTTATTTTTCGTCTCACCGATCCGGTTCTATCTGCAATTTCCCCTGAAATACTCCTCATAGGGGATTTCCGGCTCCAGCACCAGCCCGCCGTGCATGGTGGGCGCCTGAGCCGGCTTCATGTAGTCGCCGTATTCTGCCTTCAGCCTCCCGTCATATCCTTCCGGAACAGGAATCATCCGGTTCTCAAAGGGCATATACACCGCCCGGTCAAACCAGGCCCGCTCCCAGGTATTCTTCTCCAGCTGGCGGATAAACACCGTATCGCAGACCCGTTTCGTAGCCTTTCCCTTATATCTGGAGCAGAGCTTCTCGTACCTGCGGTAGGCCCGCCTCATGGGGATATGAAGCAGGTCTCCTGCCCTGTGGATCAGCGCTCCCGCTGCCGTCTTCTGTTCATAATAGTCAAACCGGTACCAGTTATACAGCACAGTCCACGCCGTCTTCACCCGAAATGCCCACCACCGGGCCGCAAGCCTTCCGTCCGGCATCCCGTCCAGGGGAAACAGATCGATAAAGATTCCGCAGTTGTAGCCTGCCTTCCTGTCCTCTTCATTAAAGCCCGTAGTCCGGCTGTCCCGGATCTGGGCATGACCTCTCAGATAGTTTTTTTCTGTATATACGGTCTGCAGCACCAGGCCGTCTGCCAGCTCCCGGGGCGCCACGCTCATGAACCGGTCATAATCCTCCCGCAGCATGACCAGGTCAATATCATCATCCCAGGGAATATATCCCCTGTCCCGGACCGTACCGATCAGAGTACCGCTGTCTGCAAAATAGCTCAGACCGTATTTCCGGCAGATCCGCTCCACCTCATCCAGCATGGCCAGCTGAACCGCCCATACTTTTTTTGTTTTTTCCGTTACGGCATAGCCGCACCGCACTTCTTCCCGGTAAAACTCTCTTTCTTCCATTTTTCCATCCTACCCAAAGATTTTTTCCGCGCTTTTGCGGATCTGCGCCAGCACTGTCCGGTCTCTCAGAAGGAGCAGGCACGCAAAATACACCAGAACGCCCACTCCGATCTGAAGGAACGTCACCGCCGGCCCGTTCACCGGCAGATTTCCCGCTGCCGTCACCGCCCATGCCATAACAAGGGAAGCCAGCAGGCGCTTCCATCCCCGGCGGAAAACCATTCCCGGACGGATATAATCTCTGCAGAGCACAAAATACAGTCCGGTGATCAGCATTTCCGCCAGAATGGAAGCAGACGCCGCTCCCGCCGCCTGAAAGTGCGGGATCAGAAGCAGGTTCAGCGCCCCGTTCACACAGGCCCCTGCCACGATCACCTTGGCGCTTTTGGCTCTCTGACCGCCGGGAGTAAGAATCTGACTTCCCATACAGTCACTGAATCCCACAATCAGCACCAGCGGGCTGCACAGCTTCATCAGGCCGGCAACCGGACCGTACTGTTCTCCCAGAAACCACGGCACGAACCGGTCGGCGATCCCCGCCAGTCCGAAAGCGATGGGAAGTCCCAGAAGAAGGACGAAATCCACCGAATCCCCGATCCGCTCCCTGATCTCCTCCCTCCGTTCCCTGGCAAAAAGGTAGGACATCCTTGCAGACATCACCGCATTGAAGGAAATAATCAGGATCTTGGCCATATTCACAAAGCCGGTGGCATACTCGTAATAACCGTTCTGGGACTTGTCGCTTCCTGAAAACCAGCCGATCATGGTCTTGTCCAGAATGGTATAAACGGATGTGGCGATGGTCGGCACAAAATATACCACCGTCTCCCGCAGATGCCTTTTTATCTTCAGGGAGGAAAGAGGCACGGGACTGACAAAATCCTTCAGATATCCCCACATGGATATATTTCCCAGCAGGCCCGTGGCCGCCAGCATGGCGATATACAGAAGCAGATCCCCGCTGTCTCTGACCAGCAGGAACATGAGGACGATTCCCGTCAGCTTGATCGCCGTATTCCGGATCACAATCAGCCGGTACTGTTCCATTCCTCCGAAAAACCAGGATACGTCAAAGGCTACTGCCAGAAGCGTCATGGTCAGAGCCCCATAGTAAGGGGCGTAATCGCTGGAAAAGGCGATCACAAGCATCCATACTGCCAGACAGACCGCCGTGGTACTGGCACACAGGATCTCAATCTCCCAGAACACCCTGCTTCGCTCCTCCCGGCTGTCCCGGCATCTGGCGATCTCCCTCTGCCCGTAGGAAGCCGTTCCCAGGGCAGCCAGAACGGAAAAGTACTGCACTACGGAAGCCGTATAGCTCTGAATTCCCACGCCCTCGCTCCCCAGCACTCTGGCAATATAGGGAGTGGTTACAAAAGGGGTCAGAAGGGTCAGGATCTGATACATCAGATTATAGGTATAATTCTGCCGTATGCTGGGCATTTCTCCGTCCCTGTTTCCTGATTTCCTTCTTCTGAATATTCCCATAGCCGTTCCTGTTTCCTTTCCCCGCATTACGACGATTTTAGCACAATCCAGGCGGCTTCGCAACGGGTAGCGCCCGGCTCCCCGGTTTGACATCTAAATTCAAATCGCTTATAATCTGGATAGATAAAATCAGGAGGAACTGCCGTGAAATTCGGAGTAATCATTGTGACCTATAACCGCCTGCCTCTGCTGCAGGAATGTCTGGAATGCGTCTTTGCTCAGACCGTCCCCTTTCACCAGGTCCTGGTAGTGGACAATCACAGCACGGATGGCACCGGGGAGTATCTGGAGCAGCTGGACCGGCCTGAACTTACCGTGCTTCGTCTGCCGGAGAATATCGGCGGCGCCGGAGGCTTCTCCAAGGGTCTGGAGAAGCTGGCAGAAGGAGACTGTGACTGGATCCTGATCATTGACGACGACGCCATGATCGCTCCTGCTTACATGGAAAAAATCCGGAATGCAGTCCGTTCCCATCCCTGCCAGGCCTATTCCGGCACAGTACGTACGGAAGGAGTCATCGACACCTCTCACCGGAGGAGGCTGAAGAACCGCTGTCTGATGACCTATGTGCCTGTACCGGCCGAGGCATACGAAAAGGATTATTTTCTTTACGACGTAAGCACCTTCTGCGGCCTGATGCTGAAGACTTCCCTGATCCGGGAGATCGGGCTGCCCAGGTCGGAATATTTCATCTGGTTTGACGACACGGAGTACTGCCTCCGTTTTCTGAAAAAGACCAGGATCATGAATGTATGCGGGGCAGAGCTGAACCATAAAACCGTTCCTCCGTCCAGAACTCCCGTGACCTGCTGGAAAAACTTTTACGGGTTCCGCAATGCCATCGACATCGGCCGGACCTATTCCAGCGCTCCGGCAGTCTATATGGCCTATATCCGCCTGAACCACTGGGCTCATATTCTCATAGACTCTCTTCTGCTCCTCACCGGAAACCGAAAAAAGGAGCGGCGCTACCGGATCCAGATCTACCGGGACGTACTGAAGGGAGCAGGAAAAGCCCCGTCGGGCATGGACCGGCGGTACCCGCCGGGATCCGGCTTTACCTGATACCGCATCCCTGCAGTTCGTCTGCAATACAGAATCTATTTCCATAAAGGAGAATGAAATGCAAGCAATCATCTTAGCTGCCGGCATGGGCAAGCGATTAAAGCAGCTTACGCAGAACAACACCAAATGCATGGTAAAGGTCAACGGCGTCCCTCTTATCAACCGCACCTTAAGCCAGCTGGACAGCCTGAACCTGACCAGGATCATTATCGTTACCGGATACGAGGGACAGAAACTCCGGGATCACATTGCCTCCCTAGATGTGAAGACTCCCATATGCTTTATCGATAATCCCATATATGACCGGACAAACAATATTTACTCTCTTGCCCTGGCCAGCGAATACCTGGTGGCGGAAGATACCCTTCTTCTGGAATCCGATATCATCTTTGAAGATTCCGTTCTCCGCTGTCTGGCAGAGGATGAGCGGGAAAGTCTGGCTTTGGTGGCCAGATATGAATCCTGGATGGACGGGACCTGCGTAAAGCTGTCAGAAAACGACGATATTGAGGCCATGATCCCGGGAAGCAAGTTTTCTTTTTCCAATACCTCCGATTACTACAAGACCGTCAATCTGTACAAATTCAGCAGGAATTTTTCCGCTACCCACTATGTTCCCTTCCTGGAGGCCTATACAAAGGCACTGGGAAACAACGAATATTACGAGCAGGTACTGAAGGTCATCGTCATGCTGGATGATCCGGGCATCAAGGCAAAGCGCCTGGATGACAGCCAGAAATGGTATGAAATCGATGATATTCAGGATCTGGACATTGCGGAGTCCATGTTTGCCGATGAAAAGGACCGCCTTCCCCTGATCCAGAAGCGGTACGGGGGCTACTGGCGGTACCCGAAGATGGTGGATTTCTGCTATCTGATCAACTGCTACTACCCACCGAAAAAAATGCTGGAGGAAATGAAGGCCAATTTTGACAGCCTGGTCTGCCAGTATCCGTCCGGCATGTATGTGAACTCCCTGCTGGCCGCCAGAAACTTCGGCCTCCGTCAGGACCAGATCGTTCCCGGAAACGGAGCGGCGGAGCTGATCAAGATCATTCTGGAGCACACCTCCGGCCGGCTGGGTGTGATCCGCCCCACCTTTGAAGAGTACTCCAACCGGTACCAAAACGGAGAGGTAGTGCCATTCTGGCCGGAAAATGAAAATTTCCGATATACCGCTGCTGATCTCATGGAATTTTTCCGGACCAGGGACATTCAGAATCTGGTGATCATCAACCCGGACAACCCCACAGGAAACTATCTTTCCAGAGAAGAGGTCCTGAGCCTGATCGCCTGGACCGGAGCGGAAGGAATCCGTCTGATCGTGGATGAATCCTTTGTGGATTTCGCATCGGAAGAAGGAGCTTCCATCCTCTGTGAAGGTCTCCTGGACGCCAATCCCCATCTGACCGTAATCAAGAGCATCTCCAAATCCTACGGCGTTCCCGGCCTGCGGCTGGGGATTGCCGCCAGCGGCGACAGCGACCTGATCTCTCTGGTGAAAAAGGAGGTTTCCATCTGGAACATCAACTCCCTGGGAGAGTTCTATATGCAGATCGAGGAAAAATACAGAAAAGATTATGCCGCTTCCCTGATCCGTCTGAAGGCAGAGCGGCAGCGGTTTGCCCAAGAGCTGGCACAGGTTCCCGGTATCCGGGTCCTTCCTTCAGAAGCCGATTATCTGATGGCGGAAGTGACCGGTATCTCCTCCGCCGGACTCACGGAGCTGCTTTTAAACCGCTACAATCTGTTTATCAAGGATCTGTCTTCCAAAATCCCGGGAGACCGGCAGTTTATCCGGATAGCAGTGCGCAACCGGGAAGACGACCGGCTTCTGACAGACGCTCTGAGCGAGATCATGGCCGGCAGATAACTCTCTGTCTGCGAATTCACAGGAAAA
>CALWRQ010000010.1 GCA_944383965.1 uncultured Lachnospiraceae bacterium | reverse complement strand
GCGCATGTTTGACGGTTCTGTAAAGGATTGGTGATCAGTATGGCATTTAACAGCAAAAGTGTAAGATTCCGTTTTATCAACTGCCAGTGTTTTGAAATACGGCTTCCCAACGGAAAAACCATCGTAACGGATCCCTGCTACGATTTTCCGCATGAAAAGGAGATCCAGAAGGTTTTCGGACTGGATGGATTTCATACTTCTGATATAGAAGCATGCGACTATGTGATCCTGAATCATACCCATGGCGATCATATTGCAAATCTGGGAGAGGTCATCGAGCGCTTTTCTCCCAAGGTGATCTGTCACAGCGGTGTTGCAGCGGAGCTGGCGGAAGTCTATCAGGATATGGAACTGACTTCCATTTATCCGGTGGACTATGATGGGGTGTATTACTTTGACGGGTTTAAACTCGAGACGTTTCACGGAGAGCATAAACCTCAGAGATTTACGTACAGGAGAAGTATGGAAGAAGGGGACGTGATCTCCGGAGATCCCAGGTTAACCAGGCTTCATACCCTGGGGGGCCTGTTCAATATGAATTACCTGCTTACTTTTGACAACGGATTCCGGGCGGCCTTCATCGGCGGAACGGATGACGGAATGACGGAGAGACTCCGGTCTATCAGACCCAATCTGGCGTTCCGGAACAAGCTGGCTAATGATATGGATGTGGAGAAGGTGGCAGGAGAATGGTTTTCCTTTATGAAGGACAGCTGGAGCCAGATTGTGGTTCCCATGCACTTTGAGGTCTGGGAGAACACACAGCCTGGATTTTCTGCGGAAACGTTCCGGCGGGCAAATGAGCTGGCGGAGGAGCACGGGATCCTGTCAAGGATTCTGCCGGTGGAACGGACCAGATGGTATGGAATCCATATGTGCGTGGAAGAAGAATCCTGAGAAACATGAATGAACAGCAGCTGCAGTCATGCGGCTGCTGTTTTTTTCGTGGAAGGGAAAGAAAACGGGCGAAAGTGAAAGGAAGGACAGCTGGCGATTTTACCCGGAAGCCGTTATACTGAAAAGAAACAGAGGAAAAGGAGGAGGTCTGAAATGAGCTTGGGAGACAATCTTTTCAGTGCCAGAAAAAAGAGCGGACTGTCTCAGGAAGCAGTAGCGGAAAAGCTGGGGGTAAGCCGGCAGACCATATCCAAATGGGAGCTGAATGAAACGCTGCCGGATATCCGGCAGGCGAAAAATCTGGCTGCACTGTACCGCGTGACTTTGGATGAGCTGACCGATTTTGATGTGAACGTAAAGGAAATTGAGGATATCATTGATAAAACCAGTGAGGAAACGCAGAAAAAGATTGACTGGACCAGGCTGTGGGCAAAAAAATATCCCGTTCTTGCTTCTTACAGACAGGAAGTAGATACAGGAGAGTATGAAAAAAGCCTGGAAAAGCTGCTGACCCGCTTGAAATCCGACTATGGCTATGGAGACGAGGATGCGTTTCTGGTGCTGAAAGACATTCTGGCGCAGATCTGGAAGGAAAGATCGGAAATATAAAGAAATAACAGATGGAATCAAGGAACCCCGCTGTTTCCGGTGAAGAAGGAATCTTCCCGGGACAGCGGGGTTTTTGCAGTTCAGATCAGTTCGTTCAAACCGAAGTATCCGGCCAGAAAACGGGCAGCTCCGTCTTCCTGATTGCTTGGGCAGATGAAATCGGCGTTCCGCTTGACTTCGTCCATACCATTTTCCATGGCTGCAGAGATTCCGGCAGCACGGAGCATTTCAAGATCGTTCTCACTGTCGCCCACGGCCAGGGTCCGGTCGAGAGGAATGTCCAGGTAGCGGCACAGCCACTCCAGAGCGGCGCCCTTGGAAGCATTTTCCGAATTGATTTCAATATTTTCCGGACCGGTCTGCATCCGGCGAATCCCGGGGACAGGAAGGGGATGACTCATCAGCTGATGAAAAACATCGGGATCCGGAGCCAGAATTCCTATTTTCAGAGGCTGGATTTCCCGGCAGCGAAGAAGATCAGCCAGATTGCAGAAAACAGCATTCGGAAAATTCAGAAAAGGAAAGTGCTGTCTCAGCCAGTCAGGATCCAGCGAATTGTGACAGAAGGTTCCCTGTCTGGTATGCATGTAGAAATATACGGGAAAGTGCTGCAGGTATTCGGCGGCAAGTGCGGCATGCTCCCGCTCAAGAGGCCAGGACGCCAGCACCTGATTCCGCTTCAGATCTTCAATATAGGCGCCGTTGGTACAGATCGCATAGGAAACAGAGGGGACAGTCAGAATATTTTCGATCAGTCCGGCTCTGGTGCGGCCGGTGGCAGGCACCAGCATGACTCCGCGTTCGGCAAGAGTGTGAAGGACCCGGCGGGTGTAGGGACTGAGAGTTTTGTTGTCCCGCAGAAGAGTCCCGTCCATGTCCAGAGCGGCCAGACGGATGTGATGAGTGTTCATGAATCAGATACCTCCTACTGTATGGATTTGCTTCCAGTGTAACACAAATGAAGGGGAAAAGTGTCGACTTTAGTGTCGAAAAAGAGTAAGCATGGGAAAATTTACAGAAACTATTGATGAAAGTGAAGGAGCAGTGGCGGAATTGGGGGAAAAGTATTTTTCTTTTCCGCAAAAGCCGTATAATGAGAGCGTAGTAAGAAATCACCATGGGAGATGAATCAATGGTCAGTACGAAGGAAGAAGTTTACCGCTATCTGGAACAGATCAGCCGTGACTTTTCAATGAAGGATTTAAAACACTTTACAGCCAATGACATCAGCGAAACCCTGAATATATCCAGAAACCTGGCCAGCCAGTACTTAAACGATCTGGTTAAGGAAAGCCGGGCTATTAAGGTCAATTCCCGCCCGGTTTATTTTTTTCACAAACGGAACGTGGAGCTTTCAGCCCAGATATCGTTTGACACCTGTACATTTTCCGGCCTGGATGAATTCATGCTGAAAACGGGAAACAGGGATGCATGCAAGGATTTTCAGAAAGCCATCGGGCATTATCTGAGTCTGAGCTCCTGCATAGAGCAATGCAAAGCGGCGATCCACTATCCGCCGGCAGGACTTCCTGTTCTGTTCTGGGGGCCGCCGGGAACGGGAAAGTCGTTTCTTTCCCGCCTGATGTTTGAATATGGAAAGAATCAGCATGTGCTGGGACCGGATGCCAGGTACATCGAGGTAGACTGCGGAGAGTATATACAGGACAGAAAGAAATTCGTGCGGAAGCTCTGGGGAACAGACGGTCAGAAAGGCTGGCTGGCAGAGGCGGATAAGGGAATGCTCTTTCTGGATGATATTGACCGTCTGCCCTGGGAAAGCCAGGAGCTTCTTCTGTCTTATCTGTCATCCGGGCAATATCGGATTGAAGATACAGGGGAAACGAAACGGTCGGAAGCACGGCTGGTATTTGCGGCCAGCCGCCCCCCGGGCGAGGCTCTTTTCAAGGGATTGGCCAGAAGAATTCCCATTGTTATTCCCATCCCGGCCCTCAGTGAGCGGACGATAGATGAAAAGGAGGAGATGCTGATCTCCTTTCTTAGACGGGAAGGAAGGCGGATGGGAGTGGAGGTATCCGTCAGCCGCCAGGCATTTGGCTGTATGATGGACTATCCGTTTGAGAATAACATTGATGAGCTCAAAGCCTGTATTACCAGCTGCTGTGCCAGTGCCTATATGGAGAAAAGTCAGGATGGGATCCAGATTCAGACCTATCATCTGCCGGATTATATTCTGGGAGAGCTGAAGCTGGAGACAGATGTGAAAGACGAGCCACTGATCCGGATCAGCAGCTACAGCAGAGGCAGTTCTCTGGATCAGGCAGTTTCCTTTTTCCAGCTGATCCTGGATGAATACCAGGATTTTCAGAAAGGAACGCAGACTCTGGAGGCCATGACCCGGGCCATAGAAAGCCACATGAAGGACTATTATGATTATCTGATCTACAGTCAGAAACTGGTCAATGTCCGGATCTCCACCTATGAACAGCTGATCAATCAGATTTTCCAGTCTGTGGGGGAAACCTATGGATTTTTCATGTCAAAGAAGTACAGTTATCTTCTGGCGCGGTGTCTTTATATTCAGCAGAGAGGGGAACACACCCTTTCCCGATGGATGAAGGCCAATCAGGAAACGGCCGAGGGGCTCATGTCAGTAATCAGCCAGAACCTGCCCAGAGAATCGGTGATCATGCGGCGGATCATCGGTCTGATCCATCAGAATCTGGATATTGAAACGGACATCATAAATCAGCTGCTCCTGCTTCTGGGAATCAAAAGTCAGAGCCAGACCATCCCCATGAACCTGACTGCGGGTATCATTCTGAGCCATGGCTACTCCACCGCCTCCAGTATTGCAGATGCGGCCAACCAGATCATCGGAAAGAAAGTTTTTGAGGCCATTGATATGCCGCTGGATGAAAAAAGCCAGGATATTGCGGCGGTGCTGGAAAAATACATTGAACGCTATATTGCGAGCCGCGACATTGTGCTCATGGTGGATATGGGGTCTCTGGAACAGATCAATGAGGAAATGAAAAACATGCCGGATGTGAACATCGGTATTATCAACAACATATCCACTGCCCTGGCTGTGGACATCGGTATTGGAATCAACGGAGGCCAGGACATGGAGGAAATCCTGCGCCAGGCCAGCCAGAACAATATATGCACTTACCGGGTAATCCGGAATGTAAAGAAAGAGGATGCCATTGTTTTCTGCGGAGAAAAGGGACTGGATATGGCTGACCGGATCAAGGATATGATCATGAAAAGCTTTGAAGGTCCTGTGCCGGTTCAGTTTGTCAGCTGCGATTATTACCGGCTGGCCAGAAACGGACGGCAGGAGGCAGTGTTCGGTAGCTATCAGGTCAAGTGCATCATCGGACTGTTTGATCCGGAGATCGAGGGAATTCCTTTTATTGCTCTGGAAAATATGATTTCTATGAATGCGGCTGATCAGATCAGTCAGATATTCAGCGAGTATATGGATGAGCGTCAGCTGGAATTGTTTATCCAGAATCTTCTGAAAAATTTTACTCTCCAGAATGTGGTGGAGTCCATTACTATTTTGAACCCGTCCAAACTTCTGGACGAGGTGGAGCAGTGGGTAGCAGGCCTGCAGCAGATCACAGGGCAGAGGATTGATCAGAGAGTGATCACGGGACTGTACGTTCATCTGTGCTGTATGGTGGAACGGCTGGTGACCAAGACAGCCATTGAAACCTATCAGGATCTGGAAAGCTTTCAGAAGGAACAGAAAGAATTTATCGGACAGGTGAAGGAATGCTTCCGGGACATTGCCAGCCATTATAAGGTGGAGCTTCCCGTCAGCGAAATCGCCTATCTGTATGATTATATTCACATGCATTCAAAAAACAAGGCATTATCCCGGGATCTGCCTCAGGGCACCTGGGAAGATGAATAGAGGAGGAAATGATTTATGGGAATTACACTGGCAAGAATTGACAATCGTCTGCTGCACGGAATTGTTGCAACACAGTGGGCAGGTAAATCCGGCGCGCAGCGGATCATGATCATCGATGATGAGGTGGCTCAGAACGAACTGACCAAGGCGAGCATGAAGCTGGCAAGACCTACGGGAATGGCAATCTCCATCATTACGCTGGAAAAAGCCGTCACCAATTTTAAAGCGGGAAAATATGATGATCACAATGTATTTCTGATTGTGAAAAAGCCTCAGACTCTTACGGCTCTCACAAGGGAGGGGGTGAAGATACCGGAGCTGGTTGTGGGAGGTACCGTAAAGCCGAAGGAGGAAGGAAAAGCGGTCAAGCTTTATCAGAGAGCTTACGCGGAACCGGATGAGATCGAGGCATACAGGGAGCTGAAGGCCGGAGGGACGAAAATCTATGCCCAGTATGTGCCGGCAGACTCTGTCATTAATCTGGATGAATTTTTAAAATAGGATTTCTGAAATAAAAGGAGGGTATGAATCATGAGTTTAGCTGCTTGGCAGATTGTTGCCTTAATCCTGGTAGCTGCATTTATCAATGTGGACCGAAGAGGTCTCTCCCTGACCCATGCAAGACCGGCCATCGTAGGACTGATCTGCGGACTGATCCTGGGGGATGTAAACGGGGGCCTGTATATTGGAGGCACCTTTACCCTGATGTCTCTGGGCGTTGCCGCCATCGGAGGATCGTCCGTACCGGACTACGGAGTCGCTACCATTATTGCCTGTGCTTTTGCCAAGACCACCGGTCAGGGACCGGAGGTGGGACTCACCATTGGTCTTCCTGTAGGAATGCTGGGAGTACAGATGGATGTGCTTTTCAAAATCTGTAATTCTTTTATTGCCCAGAGGGCTCAGAAATATGCCAATGCCCGGGAATTTAAAAAGATGTATCGGATTCTGCTGATCTGCCCGGTCATGGTAGCTGTCTTTATGTCCTTCCCTACAGCAGTGGCGCTGACCGTAGGCGCTCCTGTAGTACAGACAATCCTGGATGTACTGCCCGCCTGGGTAACGGGAGGACTGGCGCTGGCAGGAAAACTTCTGCCCGGCCTTGGTATTGCCATGCTGTTGCATTATATGCCTGCGAAGAAGTACTTTAACTACATTCTGATCGGATTTGTATTCAGCGCCTATATCGGCGTACCTGTTCTGGGCGTGGCGCTTTTAGGCGTGGCCCTGGCCTATAAATTCTATCAGGATAATGAAGCAGGAATGACAATGGGAATTGCGGGAGGACTGGAAGATGAGTAAAGAACCGGTATTAACAAAAAAAGACTGTGTAAAAGGCGCCTGCAGATGGTCGCTGATGGCTGTTACAACATTTAACTATGATACCCAGCTGGCTCCGGCGGTAGTATTCGGAATCGGACCGCTGCTGAGGAAGATCTATCCGGATGATGATGAGTATGTGGAGGCGTTAAATAATCACTTCCGTTATTTCAACACCCATCCGTGGATTGCAAACCTGGTGCTTGGAGCGACTCTGGCTCTGGAGGATAAGGAAGGCATCTCTGCTTCTGATGCGGTGCAGAACATCAAGGTCAGCCTGATGGGGCCTCTGGCCGGAGTGGGAGATACGTTAATCTGGACTCTGCTTCCCACCATTCTCGGTTCCATTGCAGGATACATGGCTCTGGAAGGAAACCCGGTGGGAACCATTCTCTGGCTGCTGACCAATGTGATTTTCATTATCATCCGTACGCAGCTGATGTGGGTCGGCTATAAAGAAGGAACCAAGCTGATTACCAAGTTCGGAACAAAAATCGCTCAGATTACGGATGCAGCATCTGTTCTGGGACTGACCGTGGTAGGATCCCTGGCAGCTACGGTAGTGACTGCGACTACGCCGCTGACGTTCCAGATGGGTGAGGTGAACATGGCAGTTGCCGAACTTCTGGATCAGATCCTTCCGTCCATGATCTCGGTTCTTACTGTATGGGCTCTTTATAAACTCATCGGACGCAAGGGGATGAAGATCACCAGAATTATTCTCCTGGTCATTATATTCTCTCTGATCTGCTCTGCCTTCGGAATTCTGGCGTAAGGAAGGTGAATGCATGGTTGAAGTAAGCGCAGAAAAAATAGATATTACTCCGGATTTTCCTATGTATATGAGAGGCTACGCCATGCGTACCGGAAAATCCATCGGTGTGCTGGACCGGCTCTACGCCAGGATCCTGGCGCTGCGCATCGACGGACGGACGTTCTTATGGATCACGCTGGATCTGTGCCGGCTGGAGCCGGAGATCACCGACTACATGCGCCGGGTTCTGTCTGCCAAATATACGATTCCCATGGAACAGATTGTGATTTCCACCATACATACCCATTCCGGTCCGGATATCAGCTTTGAGGACCAGGGAGAAGACCGGAATATCAGAAAGGCCCGGTACAGAGATCTGATGATCCGGAAAACCTTTGAGGGCGTGGATATCTGCTTTGACAGGGGATTTCTGGAGGTACAGCCCTATATGGTGAAGGGACAGATCGAAGGAATATACGGCAACCGGAATTATAAGGACAAGCCGTCTGATAAGGAAATCAACATGATTCTCTTCCGGAATGAGAATCATGTGGCAGCCGGAATTTTCCAGTTTTCCTGCCATCCCACAGTGCTTGGGATCCACAACATGAAGCTCAGTTCCGATCTGCTGGGAAATGTGGGTAAAGCTCTGGATGAGAAATATCACACCACCTTTATTACCATGCAGGGATCCTGCGGGGACATGGGCAACCGTCAGTATCGTCAGGGGAATGACGAGCAGGAACTCTGGAGAGTGAGAGACCGGATCATGGAACAGATAGACGTTTTTGCACTGCAGGAAGAGCCGATCCGCCTGGAATCAGGAAGGGTCAGATCTGCGGAATACCGGGTACGCCACAGCTACGATACGGGACAGATCCGTCGGCAGATTGAAGAGGATGAGAAAAAGCTGGAGGCAGCTGTTACGGAGGACGAGAGAAAGCTGCTCTGGTCCGGCATCCGCCATCTGAAGGAGAAGGCGGAAAGGGGCGGAGTGGATGTGAGCCTGAAATCGCTGATCTTCCATCTGGGAGAGCTGGAGATTGTCACAGTTCCAGGCGAGCTGTTCTCCACATTTGGCTTACAGCTTAAAGACGCAATGAAGGGAAAGATGCGGATTGTATGGGGATATGCCAATTACAGCGCCGGCTATATTGTAGAGAAGGGAGAATACGGCAAAGGCTATGAGAGTATGTCCACGCCGTTCCCGCAGGGAGAAGCAGAGAAATACGTGGAACAACTTATAGAGGAGCTGCAGGAATAGTTTATGAGAAGATATGTGATTGCATCCCACCACCGGCTGGCGCAGGGAATGAAGGATACTCTGGAGTTTCTGACAGCCTGCCGGGACATTCGGGATATTAATGCTTATGTAGATGACCGAGAACTGGATGACCAGATTGAGGAAATATTTTCCTCCTTTGACCCGGATGATGAGGTAATTATGATGACGGATATGCTCGGAGGAAGTGTGAACCAGCATTTCTGCCCCTACATGAATGAGAAACGTCATCTGATCTGCGGGATCAATCTGATCTGCGCCATGGGCCTGGTTCTTCTGCCTGAGGATGTGCCGCTCACACCGGAAAGCATCCGGGAGATCGTGGAAGATTCCAGAAGCCATCTGATCTATGTTAATGAATATGAAAGTGCGGATGATCAGAAGGACGAATAAAACAGTCCCCTCTGCTGCAGGATGCGGCGGAGGGGATTTCCTTTTTTAGCATTCCTGCCGGTGAAATGCCGGTTATTCTTCCTTGCTGCAGATGGCCAGGCGATGCTGGTATTTCTCTCTTGTGGCCATTCCGCCCCGGATGTGGCGTTCGGATTTGTTTACATCCAGCACTACCCGGGCCTGAGCGGCAAGAGAAGGATTGATGTGTTCCAGACGTTCGGTGACATCCTTGTGTACCGTTGATTTGCTGATTCCGAACTTCTTTGCCGTCTGTCTGACGGTGGCGTTGTGGCCTATGATGTAGGTGGCAATGGCGACTGCCCGTTCCTCGATATATTCCTTCATGGATCTTCCCTGAGAACGTTTTTTACATCATATTACAGGCTGTCATTTTTTATGCTTTGACAGGAGTTCAAAAGAGGTTTTTCAGGAAAATGAAAAAGCGCCTGCCTGATGGCCACAGCGGACCATCAGGAAGACGCACAAATTCAGATGGTTTCTCAGCGGAAGAAGATCAGTCCGAAGGCGGCGCTGAGCAGGATCACCTTGGGGATGCTCACTTTCCACTTAAACAGCAGTACAAAGTCGATGATGCCGATGAGAATGGCCGGAAGGCTGATGGCAGAATCGATGATATAGTTTGTCTGGCTGAAAGAAGCGATCACTCCCAGAAGGAGGCCGATGCAGACCGGGCGGACTCCTGTGAGAATCTGTCCCATCCGGCGGCTTTTCTGGAACTTCTGAAAGAAGATCGCAGCTGCGGCAGTAAGCGTAAATGTAGGCATCAGTACCCCCAGATTGGCGGTGATGGCACCGGGGATTCCGGCAGCATGAATTCCGGCAAAGGTGGCACAGTTTAACCCCAGGGGTCCGGGCGTCATTTCTGCGATGGCCACGATGTCAGAAACCTCGCTCAGATTCATCCAACCGTGGGAGACCACCTCATTGCTGATCAGGGGGATCATGGAAAGACCGCCGAAGCTGGTAAATCCGATTTTGACAAAACTCCAGAGAAGGTCAATCAGCACTGTGATCATGTTTTTTCAGCTCCCTTCTCTCATAATATTCGCAGATCAGAATTCCTCCGACGATTCCGATAACTACCAGCTCCGCACATCCCACACCAAAGAAAAGATAGAGGATAAAAGCAACGGCGGTGAGGATATAGCAGGGAGGAAACCGGAAAGCGCCCTTTACCATGTTGATCGCAGCACTGGCGATAATAGGCACGATCGCCGCCCGCACTCCGGTCATGGCGTTCATTACCCAGACATTCTCTCTGAACAGGGTATAGAAGTAGGTGATCAGGGACAGGATGATCATCGGCGGGGTGATCATGGCTATGACGCAGGCGATTCCGCAGAGCATGCCGCCCACCCGGTAACCGTAAAGCATGGCTACATTGCCGATCATGGTGCCCGGAAGGCTGCGGCCGACGCTGGTAATATCCAGAAGTTCCTGACTGGTGATGGTTTTCTCTTCTTCTACATAGAGCTTCTGCATCTGCGCTACGATGCTCCATCCTCCACCGAAGGTAAAGCATCCGAACTTAAAAAACTGCCCGAACAGAACCAGGGCTTTTTTCCATTGTGCCATTTTGAATGATCACTCCTCACCTTACATATTTAAGAAAAATTATAAGCCTTAAACCTTGTGTAAAGTCAAGAACGGAAAAAAGAGAAGGCTGTCCGTTTACCGGATCGGAAGCCATATCTGACGGAAACGGCGGTAATTTTCCCGCTTGTTCATGGAGAGAAACGTACGGCAGACCGGGTCTCCCGCTACTTCGATCCCGTGCCGGTCTACATAATCCTTCAGGTGGGACAGATACTGGACACAGGATGAATTTTCAGAAGAGATTTCCACTGCCGTGTAGAGACAGGAAGAAGGGGGAAAATAGGATCCGGCGCTCAGGGCAGAGGGCATATTCATGGCAGCAGCATCGGTTTCCAGAACTCCCAGGGCCGAGTAGCTCTCATCCCGGCCGTTTCTCAGGCTGCTCCAGCTGTTGCGCTGGGAGGGAAAAGCAAAGGGAGCCATGGCCACCCATTGGGGGAACAGCTCCTGCTGGGCGGGTGAGAGAATCAGTTCTTCTCCCTTCATGAATTCCAGACGAAAAATGCCGGGACAGGTTTCCCGGCGGATGGTCCACAGTTCGGAAGGAATCCGGTCCAGCAGAGCGGATATCTGCCTTAAGCATCCCAGGATCATCTGCTTCTGCCGGATTTCCTCTTCCAGCCGGTCTTCCCGGCTTCTGTATTCTTCCTGTATATAGGATACGTCATCAGAGTTGATCAGAGCCTCTGTTTCCTTCATGGAAAAGCCGTACTGGTGATAGGCTCTGGCCCGCATGAGAGCGGTAATATCCAGGCGGCTGTAATACCGGTATCCGTTTTCTGCATCCTTGACGGAGGACTTAAGGATTCCGTTTCTTTCATACAGCCGCAGAGCTTCCGGGGAAACCCCCAGAAGTCTGGCGACTGTTCCGATCTTGTATTTCATGTGTCTCATCTCCAGGTTCAAATATACAGCAGAACGGTCAGTTGGATTTCACTTCTTTCCACAGCTCGTTGTAGAGACTGTCTGCTTCATCGCCCAGATACTGGTAAACTTCAGCGTTGGTGAGAGAATCCCAGTCCGGGAAGACGGCCTTGTTCTGCTGAAGATCTTCATCCAGCATATCATAAGCGCCCTTATTGGGAGTGGCGTAGGTGATGTATTCAAAATTCCTTTTTGCAATATCCGGACGGCACAGGAAGTTGATCCATTTTTCCGCATTTTCCTTATTTTTTGCATTTTTCGGAATCACCCAGGAATCGATCCAGAGATTGGTTCCTTCTTTGGGAATCACATATTCCAGATGGAAGTCCTTTCCTTCCGCGAGCTCCTGAAGATAGAGCATCTCACCGGAATAGATCACGCCTACGGCGGCTTCTCCGCCCAGCATTTTGTCCCGGACCTGATCGATGACATAGGCCTGGATCAGAGGCTTCTGACGGATCAGCAGGTCTTTGGCCTGATTCAGTTCATCCGGATCGGTGGAATTCAGGGAATAGCCCAGGGCTTTCAGCGCGCACATGAAGGCGTCCCGCACACTGTCCTGCATCAGGATCTCGCCGGAAAATTTCTCATCCCACAGATCCATCCAGCTGTCCGGAGGTTCCGCTCCCAGTTCGGCTACCATCTTATCATTGTAGAGGATGCCTACCGTACCCCAGGTGTAGGGGACGGAGTAGCGGTTTTCCGGATCGAAGGCTCTGGAGCGCTCCATATATTCCGGGTCGATCTGGCTGATATTGGGAATATTGTCAAAATTGATCTCTGCCAGCAGATCGTTTTCGATCATCTTCTGGATCATGTAATCGGAGGGGCAGACGACATCGTAGGCTACGCCTCCTGCCTCGATTACCGGGTACATTTCCTCATTGGTTTCGAACAGGTCATACACTACATGGATGCCGGTCTCCTTTTCGAAGTCTTCGATCACCGTCTCGTCAATATACTCTCCCCAGTTATATACATACAGCTCATTGGAGCGGGATGCGGCATAGTGGCTGTAGGTCGTAAAGGATACGGCCGCGATCACACAGAAGGAGGCGGTTACCAGCAGGATGCGGCGTGCTGTTTCCCTGCGGCTGCGTCTCGCTTTTTCCTTTGCGCTGGAGGCTGCGGATTTTTCCGGTGAAAAATTAGTGATGAGAAGCAGAGCCAGCACCGTAAGGAATATGATAGTGGACAGAGCGTACATGGAAGGCTTGATTCCCCGGCGAACTTCACTGTAGATCAGGGTGGACAGAGTATTGATTCCGGCCCCCCTGGTAAAATGGGTGATGATGAAATCATCCAGGGACATGGTAAAGGCAAGCAGGAAGCCGGAAAGCACACCGGGCATGATGTCCGGCAGGACCACCTTGAAAAAGGCCTCTACCGGTCCGGCCCCCAGATCCATGGCGGCTTCGTAGGTATAGCGGCTGGTCTGCTTCAGCTTGGGCATGACGCTCAAGATTACATAGGGCACGCAGAAAGTAATGTGGGACAGCAGGATCGTCTTGAATCCCAGGGAGATCCCGAAGGCCAGAAAAGCCAGCATAAGGGAGATTCCGGTTACGATCTCCGAATTCAGCATGGGGATGTTGTTTATGCCCATGGCAATGCTGCGGGGCAGCCGTTTCATCTGGTTGATGCCGATTGCCGCTACGGTTCCCAGGATGGTTGCCACAAGAGCGGAGATAAAGGCGATCAGCAGAGTATTGTAGAGTGCGTCCATAATGGAGGAACTCTGGAACATCTGACGGTACCAGTCCAGAGTAAAGCCTCCCCAGTCCGTTCTGGACTTGGAGGAATTAAAGGACAGGACCATCATGGTGAGGATGGGGGCATACAGGAAGATAAGGACAAATATCAGATAAAAGTCCTGAAAAAACCGTTTTAATTTTGAATCATGCATCAGAACGCTGTGCCCTCCCCTTCTTTGTCATATTTGGCCATGAGAGCCATGCTTACAAGGATAAAGACCATGAGAACCAGTGACAGGCCGGAACCCAGATGCCAGTTGCTTCCTTTGGTGAATTCCTGCTCGATTACGTTTCCGATCAGCAGGATCTTGCTCCCTCCCAGCAGATTTGAGATTACGAAGGTGGTCAGCGCCGGCACAAATACCATGTTGATCCCGCTGATAATGCCCGGAAGGCTTAAGGGGATCAGAATTTTTGTGAGGGTCTGGGCCGTGCTGGCGCCCAGATCCTGGGCGGCGTTGATCACATCATCATCGATTTTTATGAGCACGTTATAAATGGGAAGGACCATAAAGGGCAGGAAGTTATAGACCATGCCCAGGATAATGGCCCAGGGAGTATTGATAATGGTCAGGTTCGGCAGGTGAAGAGCGGAGAGGATTCCGTTGATCACGCCGTTCTTTTCCAGCAGAGTCTGCCATGCCATGGTGCGGAGCAGGAAATTCATCCACATGGGAAGAATAAAGATAAATACGATGAAGCTGCCCTGGCCCACGTTTCGCTTTCGAAGGATCAGTGCCAGCGGGTAAGCCATAATCAGGCAGATCAGGGTGCTGGCAAGGGAAAGTCCCAGGGACAGCAGAAGGGCCTTGCGGTGCTCCGGCGTGGCGATGGCAGCCACATTGGCCAGAGTAAAGCTGCCGTTTCCGTCCGTCAGGCCGTAGAGGATAATCATAATGAGCGGGATAACGGTAAAGCCGATCATCCAGATGATGTAGGGTCCCGCCAGAAAACGCGATGCTCGTTTATTCATTGACTCCCACTGCCTCCTCGTCTTCTGATGCCGGTTTATTCATAATCTGAATATCAAAGGGATCCACATGGATACCAACCTGTTTTCCCACAGGGCACATATCTGTGGAATGAACCAGCCACTCAAAGCCGTCAGGAGTGGTCACTTCCATTTCATAATGAACGCCCTTGAAGATCAGATGGGTGCAGACGCCGGTCAGAGTACCCTGTTCCGGCTCTACCAGATCGATATCCTCCGGCCGGATGACCACATCCACCGGCTGGTTGACGCCGAAGCCCTTGTCCACGCAGGCGAACCGTGCGCCGAAGATCTCTACCAGTTAATGCCGGATCATGATGCCCGGAACGATGGTGCTTTCACCGATAAAGTCGGCTACGAAAGCGTTTTCCGGCTCATTGTAGATCTGCTCCGGAGATCCCATCTGCTGAATGTATCCCTGGTTCATGACTACGATGGTATCCGACATGGTGAGGGCCTCTTCCTGGTCATGGGTGACATAGATGAAGGTGATCCCCAGTTCGTTTTTCAGCCGGATCAGCTCATACTGCATATCCTGGCGCAGCTTTAAGTCCAGGGCTCCCAGGGGCTCGTCCAGGAGGAGAACCCGGGGCTCGTTCACGATGGCTCTGGCAATGGCGATTCGCTGCTGCTGACCGCCGGACAGAGAGGCGACGCTCCGGTTTTCGAATCCATCCAGATTAACGAGCTTGAGGGCGTACCTGATCTTATCATCGATATAAGCTTTCGGCTTGTTCTTGATCTTCAGCCCGAAGGCAATGTTTTCCGCGATCGTCATGTGGGTGAACAGAGCGTATTTCTGGAAAACGGTATTCAGCTGACGTTTGTTGGGCGGCAGGCTGGTAATATCCTGACCGTCAAAAATCACCTTTCCCGTATCCGGCTTTTCAAAACCGCCGATAATGCGCAGAGTAGTGGTTTTGCCGCAGCCGGACGGGCCCAAAAGAGTCACGAAGGTGTTCTCCTTTACGGACAGGCACAGATCGTCCAGCACCATGGTATTGTCAAAGGTTTTAGAAATATTGACCAGATCAATGAGCGGATGTTCCATAATATATTTTCCTCCTGAATGTATACTTGATTAGAAACTGGGCGGTGAGCTGACCCATATGAGTACGGCTCCTGACCGGCTGGAAAGGTGGTGCGTCTTGTCCGCCCTGAAATAAAAGGATTCGCCCTTCTTTGCCTTGCAGATCCGGCCGCCGAGGTGGATGGCTACGGAACCCTGGAGGACATAGCCGAATTCCTCTCCTTCGTGAGGGTTGTCCGGGCAGGTGGAGCCGCCGGCCTCCAGGGTGAGAAGAATGGGCTCCATACTGTTCTTCTGGGCATTGGGGATGATCCACCGGATCTCGTTTTTCAGGTCCGGATCATGTTTTTCAAAATAATCCTGGCGGCCGAAAACGATCTGCTCCTCCTGTGCTTCGCTGAAAAACTCACTGACAGTGGTTCCCAGACACTGAAGAATATCCATAAGGGTAGCGATGGACGGGGAAGTGAGATCCCGCTCTACCTGAGAGATAAATCCCTTGGACAGTTCCGCCCGGTCCGCCAGCTCTTCCTGAGTAAGTCCCTTTAATATGCGCAGCTCTCTGAGTCTGCTTCCGATCAGCATGTCATTCCTCCTTTGCAAGCCTGCGGGGAAGACCGTATTTCCATCCCCGCGAATCTATATTATTAATCTGAAAGTTTAGTAATAATAAACAAACGGCAAGATTCATTATACAGGAAATCCCTATGGTGTCAACAGGAATATTTCGTATTTATTTTCCGGACGGTAACGATTGACAATAATATGGAAAAAGTAGATAATGATAGCTAACAGGACTCGGTATTTCCGAAAGAAAAAGCAGGAGGATTGACGGTATGAAAGGCAAATATATGGCTTATGTCGGTTCCTATTCTTATACGGGAAAGGCAAAGGGCATTACAGTTTATGATGTGGATGTGGAGAATGGGATGTTTATCCCCAGATGCGAGGAGGAAGTGAACAATGCTTCCTATCTGGTAGCGTCCAACAGTGGAAAAGTACTTTATTCCATAGCCGATGAAGGTGTGGTGGCGTTCAGGATCCTGCAGAACGGAAGCCTGGCCAAGCTCAATACGGCTTCCATAAAAGGAATGAGAGGCTGTCATCTGTCTACGGATTCCCGGGATAAATACCTTTTTGTTTCCGGCTTCCATGACGGAAAGGCCACGGTGCTCCGGCTGAATCCGGACGGATCGGTAGGCGAGATCGTGGACGGAGTCTTCCACAAAGGACTGGGAACTGTGGCAGAGCGGACCTTCCGCCCTCATGTGACCTGCACCAGAAGAACTCCGGATAATAAATTTGTCATGGTGGCAGACTCCGGGATTGATCAGGTGAAGATCTACCGCTTCAACGAGAGAGAGGAAAGACTGGCGCTGGTAGATGCGATCCGGTGTGATCTGGAGTCAGCACCCAAGTGCTTCCGCTTCAGCTCAGACGGAAAATATATTTATCTGCTTTACGAGCAGAAGAATGTGATTGATGTATTTACCTATGAGACGGGAGACCGGGTTCCGAAGATCGAGCGGATCCAGACCATTTCCACTACCGGACCCAAAAAGATGAGCCAGCTTACGGCGGCATGTTCCATGCGTTTCTCCCCGGATGAGACCCATCTGTACTGCGGAAATGCGGGAGACAACAGCATCAGTGTGTATAACCGGGACAAGGACACCGGCCTGCTGGAATTTATCTGCTGCCTGCCGGTGAGCGGAGACTATCCCAAGGATATTGCGGTCTTCCCGGACAGCGCGCATATTGCCTCAATCAATCACGGCGGAAATATCTCATTTTTCCATGTGGACTACGAGAAAGGTCTGCTGGTGATGAGCGGCCGCTCGCTTAAGATAGACGAACCGAACAGCTGCGTATTTGTGCGGGTGAACTGAGGAGGACAGGATGGCAGGGTCTGAGTTTGGAACATTATTTAAAGTAACTACCTGGGGAGAATCCCACGGGAAAGCTCTGGGAGCCACAGTGGACGGCTGCCCTGCAGGTCTGCCTCTCTGTGAGGCGGATATTCAGAGATATCTGGACCGGAGAAAGCCGGGGCAGAGCCGCTACACCACGGCCAGAGCCGAGGGAGATCGGGTGGAGATCCTGTCGGGAGTATTCGAGGGGAAAACCACAGGAACTCCTATTTCCATGATGATCAGGAATACGGATCAGCGTTCCGGGGATTATGGAAATATTATGGAGGTATACCGTCCGGGTCATGCGGACTATCCCTTTGATCTGAAATACGGCTTCAGGGATTACCGGGGAGGCGGACGGTCTTCCGGACGGGAAACGGCCGGACGGGTTGCAGCCGGGGCGGTTTCAGCCAAACTGCTGGAAAGTCTGGGCATACAGGTTCGGGCTTATACCAGTGCGATCGGAGATGTATTTATTGACCGCAGCCGGTTTTCCTGGGAGGAAATGACAAAAAACCGCCTGTATATGCCCGATCGGGAAGCGGCGGAAAAGGCAGAAAAACTGCTGGAGAGCCGGATGGCCGGACGGGATTCCGCAGGAGGAATGGTGGAATGCGTGATCAGAGGTCTGCCGGTAGGAGTGGGAGAGCCGGTGTTTGACAAGCTGGATGCCTGTCTGGCAAAGGCAGTCATGTCCATCGGCGCAGTGAAGGGAGTGGAGATCGGTGATGGTTTCCACGCGGCCCTGAGCAGCGGCTCGGAAAATAATGATGAGTTCTGCATGGAAGGGAAAGCAGTCAGAAAGCGGACTAACCACGGCGGAGGCATTCTGGGAGGGTTGAGCGACGGAAGTGAGATCTTTCTGCGGGCAGCGTTTAAGCCCACGCCTTCCATTGCCCGCACGCAGCAGACGGTTACCAGAGACGGACGGGAAACGAAAATCGAGATCACCGGTCGTCATGATCCGGTGATCGTTCCCAGGGCAGTGGTTGTGGTAGAAGCTATGGCGGCGCTGACAACGGCAGACCTGCTGCTTCAGTCCATGACCTCCCGGCTGGACCGGATCCGGGAGTTTTTCGGAGCAGCAGACAGAGAGTAAGACAGGAAGGAGAATACAGTCATATGAAAATCGCAATCGGAAATGATCATTCCGCAGTAGACCTGAAAAATACCATCACAGATTACCTGGTAAGCCTGGGATATGATGTGATCAATCTTGGAACAGACAGCAAAGAGAGCTGTGATTATCCTGTATATGGTGAGAAAGTTGGCCGGGCGGTGGCAGACGGAACAGCTGATCTGGGTATTGCCATCTGCGGTACGGGAGTAGGAATCTCCCTGGCAGCCAATAAGGTAAAAGGAATCCGCGCCTGCGTATGCAGTGAGCCCTATACGGCCAGACTGTCACGGATGCATAATAATTCCAACGTGCTTGCCTTCGGCGCCAGAGTTGTGGGAGATGAGCTGGCAAAGATGATCGTGAAAGAGTGGCTGGATGCAGAGTATGAGGGCGGCCGCCATCAGAGACGGGTGGATATGCTGATGGAAATTGAAAACAGAGGCTGACAGACAGAAACATCATAAATAGGAAAACAGCCGGGAGACTCAGGCACTTCTGCCTTGAATCTCCCGGCTGTTCTGCGCTTTGGCTGCGGATCATTCATCCAGCCATGCGATATTGGGGAAATATCGGAACATGACCTTGGCGATAATCTGATCCTTTTCCACATAGTGGTTTGTCCAGTAACGGGCGTCGGAGGAATAATTCCGGTTGTCGCCCATCATGAAATAACAGCCCTCGGGAACCTCAAAGTGCATGGGCTCTTCCGGATCCATCGGTTCCCGGATATAAGGCTCATCCAGGGCTTCGCCGTTGATGTATACCTGACCGTCCTTGATATCTACCGTTTCTCCCGGAAGTCCAATAACTCTTTTCACATAAAGGGTCTTCCCTGAAGGATCGTCGGGGAAGTGGAAGATGGCGATATCACCCCGTTCCGGGTCATGGAACCGGTAGGAAAGACGGGAACCGATCACCCGGTCTCCGGTCATAATGGTATTTTCCATGGAGCCGCTGGGAACGCGGCTGTTGGCAATGATGAAGGTATTCAGAAAAAACGCGATTGCTGCCGCAGTAATAATGATCCATATCCAGCTGATGATCTCTTTTTTCAGGGAAAAGGGCTCTTTTTCCTGCTGTTCTTTCTCTGTGTCCATTTATGTCACGATCCTTTCTCTCTTCTGCATTACATATCAACTAAGTTTATATGAGATTTTCGGGAAGCGCAAGGGGTTTTCGGAAAAGGACAGAAAATTTTCACATTTTCCCGGAAAGTATCCGTGGAAATCAAAGAACGTTATGGGCTATAATGGGAGAATGACACATGAGAAAGAAGGACTGAGAATGAAAGACAGAAGAAGATATCTGACCGGGGCGGTCTGTGCCGGAACGGCCCTCATACTTCTGACAGCGGCCAGAAAGGTCCCTGGTTTTGCAGACTGGTATGCGGGCAGGATCTATCCGGTCCTGGTGACGGTCTGGGGAGGCGTCTGGGGGATCTTCCCCTTTTCCGTATCGGAAATCGGGCTGTATCTGCTGCTGGCGGCTGCTGCTGTGGGGCTGATCCGGTGCAGAAAACGGCTGAGTGCCTTTTTTTCCGGCACGGCAGTGCTGGCCGGCGTGCTGCTTTTACTTTACAGTGTGAACTGCGGGATCAACTACTACAGCACGCCCTTTTCCGCGTATCTTCCATATGAGCGGGAAGAGCATACTGCAGAGGAGCTGGAACGGCTGCTCGTTTATCTGACGGAGCAGGTAAACCGGTATGGGGAGCAGGCGGGAGTGCGTCTCACAGCCGGGGAATACGGGGAGGAGGGGATCGCCGCCATGAAAAAACTGGGAGAGACCTATCCCTGCCTTTCCGGTTTCTATCCCCGACCAAAATATCTGACCGTACCCTGGATCCTTTCTGTACAGCAGCTGGCGGGGGTGTATTCTCCTTTTACGGTGGAAGCGAATTATAACAATGCCATGGTACCGTACAATATTCCCCACACCCTGTGCCATGAACTGTCCCATCTGAAGGGGTTCATGAGAGAAGACGAAGCAAATTTCATCGGATTTCTCGCCTGCCTGGAATCGGATCGTGAGGAGTTTCTCTACAGCGGTTATCTCATGGGCTGGATCTATGCGGGAAACGCCCTGGCGGAAGTGGATCCCGTGCGATATCTGGAGATCCGGCAGCAGCTGGATGAGGCGGTGAAAAAAGACCTGGAAGCCAACAGCTGCTTCTGGAGCCGGTACGAAGGAAAGGCAGCGGAGGCTGCAGAAGCGGTGAATGATACTTACCTGAAAATCAATGATCAGGAACAGGGGGTGGAGAGCTACGGAATGGTGGTGGATCTGATGCTGGGATGGGCCGAGGCAGAGGGAATTGATTGACAGTAACGGAGGGTGTCCTTTATACTTAAAAATGGAATACGTGTCCGGAAAAGATCCGGCAGCGGCAGAAAGAAGGGAAGATTCTGGATGGAACTGGAAAATCTTTATGACAATATTCCAAGCCCCCCTGATATGGTGCTGATCATCGACGATGATGAGATCAACAGGGCGATTCTGGACAATCTGTTTTCCGACACCTATGTGATTGAAGAAGCGGAAAACGGAAAAGAGGGACTGGAAAAACTTTTGGAGCAGAAGGATCGGATCTGTGCAGTGCTTTTGGACGTGGTCATGCCGGAAATGGACGGGATCGAGGTTCTGCGTGAACTGAAGAAAAGGGAGCTCCTGTCTCAGATTCCGGTGTTTCTGATCACTGCGGAAGCCAGCGGTTCAGTGATGCGGGACGCTTATGAGATGGGCGTGGTGGATGTGATCAGCAAGCCGGTTGTTCCCTATATCGTGACCAGACGGGTCAACTCTGTGGTAGAACTTTTTCAGGCAAGAAAACGTCTGGGCAGTGTGGTGGACCAGCAACAGTCGGAATTGCTCCGTCAGGCACAGATGATCATTGATCTGAACGTAGGAATGATTGAATCGCTGTCGACGGCGATCGAATTCCGAAGCGGAGAGTCCGGGGAGCATGTCCGCCGGATCCATGACATTACAAAGCATATGCTGACTCATACGGAGATGGGGGAAGGACTGACTCCGAAGGATATTGAATGGATAGCCATGGCAGCCATTATGCACGATGTGGGAAAAATCGCCATACCGGATGCCATTCTGAATAAACCGGGGCGTCTGACTCCGGAGGAGTATGAGATCATGAAGACGCATACGGTGCAGGGGGCTCTGCTGCTGGAAAAGATTCCCCAGATGCGGGATCACGGAGCGTACACCTACGCGTATGACATAGCCAGACATCACCACGAGCGCTGGGACGGAAAGGGGTATCCTGACGGCCTGAAGGGAAATGAAATCACGATCTGGTCGCAGGTGGTATCTCTGGCAGATGTCTATGATGCTCTGGTGAGCCGCAGAGTATATAAAGGTGCGTTTGACAGGAGCGAAGCGCTCAGAATGATCCGGAACGGAGAATGCGGAGTATTCAATCCCCGTCTGGTATCCTGCTTCACGGAGGTGGAAGCGGATATCTGGAGCTCTTATTATCAAAAATGAAAGCCAACGCGGAAAGAGGGAAAATAAATGGATGAGGCCAAGAAAAACAGTCTGAAGAAAGCAGGGATCCAGGTAGAGGATGCTCTGGGACGCTTTATGGGAAATGAAAAACTGCTGGAACGTTTTCTGCTCAAGTTTCTGGATGACAGGAATTATGAGCAGCTGAAGGCAGCGATAGAAGAGAAGGACCGGGAAACAGAACTGCGCTGCTCCCATACCTTAAAGGGTGTGTGCGGGAACCTGTCCATGACCGGCCTTTATGACCTGTTTACCCGTCAGGTAGAACTGATGCGAGCAGATCAGTGGGAAGAAGCGGAGGCGATGATGCCTGAGATCGAAACGGTTTACCAGGCTGTCACGGCAGTGATCCGGGGGTAACGGAACATGGGCGCTTCAAAACGAAGAGAACGGGGGCGAGGTTTCCGGCGCAATATTTATCTGTATGTGTTTGTCCTGGTCTTTCTGACTCTGCTGGGAGGTACCAGCTTCTATGTGCTTCGGATTGAGCTTCTGAGAAACACTCAGGATATGGGAGATTCCATAGCCAGGAGTTACGCTTCCGAAGAAAGAAATAATCTGATCGTTTATGAGACCCTGATGGAATTCGGCACAGAGATGATTGATCTTCAGATGGAGGACGGCAGAGAAATGGCGGAAACGGAGGAAATGATCATTTCTTTTTTCCGCAGAATGACGGCCACTCTGGGGAACAAGACTGTAGACCCTTATGTGGTTCTGAACGGCAGGATTCTGGCGGCCAATCCCTGGGAAGGGGATGAAGGCTACGATGTGTCAGGTACGGAATGGTATCAGAAAGCCATGGAGGCGGACGGAGAGATCGTATTTACCAATCTGTATACGGATGCGATCTACCAGAGGCCGGTAATCACCATAGCGAAAAAATGCCGGCTGTCGGATACGGTAATGGCATTTGACATTTTCCCTGAGAATTTTCAGTTTCAGAACAGCCCTCTGGCTCTGCCGGAAGATGCCGCCTTTTACCTGTGCGACGGAACGGGAGCGCTGATCTACGGACAGTCAAACTGGATCTCCCTGCAGGAGCAGGAGGATTATCTTCCTCAGCTGGTGGAGAGCATCCGGCGCGGCGAACAGGAGGCCTACACCTCTTACATCTATGATTCGGACGGAAATAAGAGAGGCGTGTATTACAGTTATCTGGCCAACGGATGGATTTCCGTGATCACGGTTCCCTACAGCACAATTCTTCAGAAACTGAACCTATTTGCTGCTTATTATGTGGCGGTTCTGATGGTGGCTGCTGTGGTGGTGGGAGTGCTGATCTGGAGAGACTTCCGGCTCAGTGAAAAGGTGGACCGCACCAATGAGACCGTACGTGTGCTGGGCAATTCCTATTTTGCTCTGTACCGGGTGAACTTCGGACAGGGCACCTATGAAATGATAAAAGGCTCGGATTTCATCAGAAGCCGTATTCCGGCATTCGGAGAGTATGACCGGCTGCTGGATGCCATGAAGGAACTGATCGAGCCTGGTGCATATCAGGAATATGTGGAGAACTTTTCCCTTCAGAGTATCCGGAACCTGGTAGTCAAGCGGGTGCGGGACTTCGGCGGTGATTTTCAGAGAAAATTCGGAGAGGAATACCGATGGGTCAGTGTAAGAGTGCTGTTTGATGAGTCCCTGTCTCCGGAAGAGGCCGTCCTCTGTTTCCGGGAAGTGGAAGAAGAGAAGCAGCGGCGCTTTCAGGAGAGAAAACTGCTGGAGGAGGCGCTGGAAAACTCCAAACGGAGCGAAAAGAACAAACACGCATTTTTCAGCAATATGTCTCATGATATGCGAACTCCCCTCAATGCTATCATCGGCCTTTCCGAGCTGGTGCAGCAGAACCTTCGCGACCCGAAGAAAATATCCGGGTATATGGATAAGATCAGTCTGTCCAGCCGCCAGCTGCTGGGGCTGATCAATGATATTCTGGATATGTCCCGCATGGAGCAGGGAAAGGTGGCTCTGGACTATCAGCATTTCAATATAAGGGAATGTGTGGAGGACTGCGCCGGCGCCTTCCGCCTGCAGGCAGAGGCGGAGCAGAAAGATTTCCGGGTCTCCTTTGATCTGGAAGACAAGGAGGTTCTGGGCGATCCCTTCCGTATCAGCCAGATTCTGAATAATCTGCTTTCCAATGCACTGAAGTTTACGGCTGCGGGAGACCGGATCCGGGTGGAAGTGAGTCAGTTCCGGCATCAGAATGTTCCCAAATACAAGATTGTCATATCAGATACGGGAGTGGGAATGTCAGAGGAATTCCTGCCCCAGCTGTTCGAACCCTATGCAAGAGAGACCAGGTTCGGTGAGCGCAGGGTGGCGGGAACCGGGCTGGGAATGCCGATCGTAAAGAATCTGGTGACGCAGATGAGCGGTCAGATCAATGTGGACAGCGCACCGGGAAAAGGCACAGCTATTACGATTGTGATTCCCCTTGAAGCAGTCAAGGAGGAAAAGACAGAAAAGGAGGAGCCTTCGGTCTCTGACCGGGAGTTTTCTCTGGAGGGAAGAACGGTGCTTCTGGCAGAGGATAATATGGTAAATATGGAAATTGCCACGGAGATTCTGACCATGAGCGGTGCCACGGTGATCCAGGCATGGAACGGACTGGAGGCAGTGGAGAAATTCAGAGGATCTGCGGTATTTTCTATTGATGTGATTCTCATGGACATGCAGATGCCTCAGATGGATGGCTGCGAGGCAGCCAGGAATATCCGGGCTCTGCCCCGGCCGGATGCGAAAAATGTGCCGATTATTGCAGTGACGGCCAACGCCTTTGCGGAGGATATTGCAGCCACTACGGCGGCAGGAATGAATGCTCATGTATCCAAACCCATCGATTTCGGAATTCTTCAGCAGACGATGGAAAAACTGATCCGCGCAAGAGAATAGAGAACAGATCCGGCTGCCCGGACAGTCATGATACTGGCTGCCCGGGCTTTTTTGCGGAGACAATTGTGTGAAAATTGGAAAAACAAGAATAATATCGTTGTGTTATAACGCCTGAAATGCTAAAATAGAAAGTAGATTTCCATTCAAAGGGGGTTCTCATATGAACAAGATGCTGTACGACTTAATGGATTGGGCGGGAATAGAGGAAATGGTATATTCAGAGGCACGTCATCCGGAAAATCTGCTGGGTGCCCACCCGGTAGAAGGCGGCGTGCTGGTACAGGCTTTTATTCCGACAGCTGAGAGTATAGAGGTAAAAATGGGAGCGGGGACATATCCCATGGAGATGGCGGATGAAGAGGGTTTTTTTGCGGTTCTGATTCCCAGAAAAACGGTTGCTCCTTACACTCTTCAGATTACCTATGATAATGGGGGGCAGGCAGAGATCCGGGATCCGTATTCCTTCAGCGACCAGATCACGGAGCAGGAACTGAAAAAATTTGATGCCGGAGTAAACTACGAGATCTACAGAAAAATGGGAGCCCATCCGATGACCGTTGACGGAGTGAAGGGAGTTCTGTTTGCTGTATGGGCACCCTGCGCCATGCGGGTAAGCGTAGTCGGGGATTTCAACCTGTGGGACGGACGGCGTCACCAGATGAAGCTTCATGAGGGGTACGGAGTCTATGAGCTGTTTATTCCCGGACTGGAAGCAGGAACCCTCTACAAATATGAGATCAAGAAAATGAACGGAGATCCGGTGCTGAAGGCTGATCCTTACGCAAACTATGCGGAGCTGAGACCGAATACGGCATCCATCGTGTGGGATATTGAGAACTATCAGTGGACAGATAAGGAATGGATGGACAGGCGGGCAAAGACAGATACCAAGACTGCGCCCATGGCCATTTATGAACTTCATCTGGGATCTTTTATGAGAAAGGAAATTCAGACGGACGAAGACGGAGAACCTATCGTCGGCTCTGAATTCTACAATTACCGCGAGATCGCACCGAAACTGGCGGAATATGTCAAGAGCATGGGGTATACGCATGTGGAGCTTCTGCCGATTATGGAGCATCCTCTGGATGCTTCCTGGGGGTATCAGGTAAGCGGCTATTATGCGCCGACCAGCCGTTACGGAACCCCGGATGATTTCATGTATTTCATGGACTATATGCACGGTCAGGGCATCGGCGTGATTCTGGACTGGGTACCGGCCCACTTCCCCAGAGACGCCTGGGGGATGGCAGAATATGACGGAACCTGCCTGTATGAGCATCGGGATCCCAGAAAGGGAGCTCATCCCCATTGGGGAACTTTGATCTATAACTATGCCAGACCTCAGGTTTCCAACTTCCTGATTGCCAATGCGCTGTTCTGGACAGAAAAATACCATGCGGACGGCATCCGGATGGATGCGGTGGCTTCCATGCTCTATCTGGACTACGGAAAAAATGACGGGGAATGGGTGCCTAATATTTACGGAGGCCATGAGAATCTGGATGCGGTGGAATTCCTGAAGCATCTGAATTCCATTTTCAAGAAGAAAAAGAACGGAGCCGTACTGATCGCTGAGGAATCGACTGCCTGGCCGAAGATCACCGGAGATGTGCGGGATAACGGCCTGGGCTTTGACTATAAGTGGAATATGGGCTGGATGAATGATTTCCTGGGCTATATGCAGTGTGATCCGTTTTTCAGGAACTATCATTACGGAGAGCTGACCTTCAGCATGATCTACGCATACAGTGAATCCTTCATTCTCGTCTTTTCTCATGACGAGGTGGTTCACGGAAAGGGCTCCATGGTCAATAAAATGCCCGGCTCCACGTTCGAAGAGAAGTTTGCCAACCTGCGTACGGCGTATGGATTCATGCTGGGACATCCCGGAAAGAAGCTGCTGTTCATGGGACAGGAATTCGGTCAGATGGATGAATGGGATGAGAACAGAGAACTGGAATGGGGACTTCTGCAGTATCCCATCCACAGTCAGATGCAGGACTATGTGAGATCGCTGAACAGACTGTACCGGACGTACCCGGCGCTGAGCCAGCTGGATTATCATCCCGATGGCTTTGAGTGGATTGAGTGCAACAATGCAGCAGAAAATATAGTGGTATTCCTGCGCAAGACGAAGAAAAAAGAGGAGACGCTGCTGTTCGTCTGCAACTTTGCTCCGGTGGTCCATGAAAAATTCCAGGTGGGCGTACCGTTTGCAGGAAAGTATAAGGAGATTTTCAACAGTGACAGTGAGGAGTTCGGCGGAGGCGGCTGTACCAATCCCAGAGTGAAAACATCCAAGAAGGAGGAATGGAACGAACGTCCAAACTCCATTGTGATCAATGTGGCACCCATGAGTGTGAGCATTTTCACCTGCACACCGGACGGGGGAAAGAAATCCGTACCAAGGAAAACCGTGAAAAAAGCTCCGGCTGCTGCGGTGAAAGCGGAAAAAACAGCAGTGACCGAACCGGTCAAGGCCAGCGTAAAGGAGACACCTGCGGCAGAGGCAGGCAAGCCTGACAAAGCGGCAAAGGTAAAAAAAGCAGCCTCCAAAGCGGCAGAAGCGGTGAAAACGGCAGCGGGAAGAAAACGCCGGGAAACAAAGAAGGCGGAATGACGGGAGAAAGTAGATGCCTGAAATGATAAACAACTGGCTGCCCGGACTGACCCGGTTTGGGATCAATCTGGTCATTGCCATACTGATACTCAGCATAGGATTTAAAGTGGTGGGAGCGGTCCGAAGGATGGTGGACCGCTCCTTTGCCCGGATGGAAATGGAACTGTCCTTGAGGAAGTTCCTTCTTTCGCTGCTGCAGGCAGCGATGTATGCAGTTCTGGTGTTTATGGCAGCGGAGCGGGTGGGAATACAATCCTCATCCATTATTGCCGTACTGGGATCGGCAGGTCTGACTCTGGGCCTTGCTTTGCAGGGAAGCCTGTCTAATTTTGCAGGAGGAGTGCTGATTCTGCTGGTTCGTCCCTTCAGGGTGGGAGATTATATTGTAAGCCAGTACGGGGAAGGAACGGTGGCTGCGATCGGTCTGGTTTATACGACGCTGAATACGGTGGATAATAAGATGGTTGTGATTCCCAATGGAAGTCTGTCCAACGCACCGGTGACAAACGCTACGGCGGAGGAACTGCGGCGGCTGGATATTATGGTGGGGATCAGCTATGATGCGGATATCAGAAAAGCCAAAGATATTCTGATGGATATCTATATGAGCCATCCGAAAATCATAAAAGATCGGCCGGTTCAGGTGTTTGTCAGCGAACTTGCGGAAAGCGCCGTGATCATCGGAGGACGAGGGTGGACGGCTACGGACGATTACTGGCAGACCAGATGGGATGTTCTGGAGCAGGTAAAACTGAGTCTGGATCAGGCGGGAATCGCCATTCCATATAATCAGATGGATGTGCATATCAATTATACAGACAAGACAGAAAAAGGAGAAACGCAGAAATGAGGGAATGCGGAATTCTGCTTCCAATTACCAGCATTCCGTCCCCTTACGGGATCGGAGGCTTTTCCAAGGAGGCCTATGAATTTATTGATCAGCTGAAAGAGGCGGGACAGCAGTACTGGCAGGTGCTGCCTTTCGGCCCTACGGGCTATGGAGATTCTCCCTATCAGTCCTTCAGTGCCTTTGCAGGAAACCCGTACTTTATCGATCTGGATACCCTGGCAGAGGAGGGACTGCTGACGGAAAAGGAATGCCGGGAGGCGGACTGCGGTCAGTATCCGGCTTATGTGGATTATGAAAGGATTTACAGGACCCGGTTTGCGGTGCTGAGAAAAGCATATGAGAGATGGAAACAGGTCCGGAAAGATCATGAGGAGGATAAGCTCCGGCCGGAAACGAAGGAATACTGCTTCTACATGGCGGTGAAAAATCATTTCCAGGGAAAAAGCTGGACGGAATGGGAGGAAGATATTCGCCTGAGAAAGCCGGAGGCTGTGGCGGAATACGAAAACCTGCTGAAAGACGAGATTGATTTTTACCGGTTCCAGCAGCTGAAATTCCAGGAGCAGTGGGATGCCCTGAAGGCCTACGCCAATCAGAACGGGATCCGGATCATTGGAGATATTCCCATTTATGTGGCTCTGGACAGTGCTGACAGCTGGTTCCATCCGGAACTGTTTCAGTTCAATGAGGAGCGGGAGCCGGATTTTGTGGCCGGATGTCCGCCGGACGGATTCAGTCCGACAGGCCAGCTCTGGGGAAATCCCCTGTACCGGTGGGAATACCACAGAAAAACGGGATATGCCTGGTGGTGTCAGCGGATGTCCTACTGTTTTCAGCTCTGTGATGTGGTCCGGGTGGACCATTTCCGCGGATTTGATGAATACTATGCCATACCGGCGGAGGATGAGACTGCGGCGGGAGGTCACTGGGAAAAGGGACCGGGGCTGGAGCTGTTCTGCGCCATAGAAAAGAAGCTGGGAAAGCTGGACATTATTGCGGAAGATCTGGGATTCCTTACACCGAGCGTACTGAAGATGGTGAAGGACTCCGGATTTCCGGGAATGAAAGTGCTGGAGTTTGCTTTTTCTGCAGACGGGGAAAGCATCTACCTCCCGTATCATTATGATGAAAACTGCGTGGTGTACACGGGAACTCATGACAACGACACACTGCAGAGCTGGTACGGGTCCATGCCGTCCTGGGACAGAGACTTTTCTGTTCGCTACCTGGGCAATGGGCATACGCCCCCGGAGGAGATCCACTGGGATTTCATCCGGGCAGCGTTGGGGAGCCGTGCCCGCCTGGCAGTGATTCCCATGCAGGATTATCTGGGACTGGGAAGAGAAGCCAGAATGAATGAACCGTCCACCCTGGGAGACAACTGGAAATGGCGGCTGGTGCCCGGGCAGTTCGATAAGAGAACACGGGAAAAGTGCCGGGATCTGGCCTGGATATACGGAAGAAGAAAAAAGAACGGATAAAAAAGAAGACAGGACAGGAGATGAGAGTTTCTCCTGTCCTGTCTTGTTTACTGCCGCCGTTTTCCCTGCCGCTTCGGAATCTGGTTTTCCTCAAAGTCTTTGCAGATCACCCGGTAATAAGAAGCCAGTACTTTATAAAAGGTGTCGATCTCGGCGGGAGTGCATTCCCGCTGAATTTTGCTGAGAGTTTTTGTGATATCAAGAATATCGTACAGCTTATGAGAACAGCTGATCTGAAACCCGGCGTCGGTAATGTAAAGATATACATTTTTTCCGTTATCCTTTTTCTTTGTCTTTTCCACAAGACCCAAATGTTCCAGGCGGCTGACGATCTGAGAGATCGCCCCTTTGGTCTTGTGCCAGTAGGCGGTAAGTTCCGTCACGGTGGATCCGGGATGATCGTGAATATATGTCAGAGTATGCACTTCGATCATAGTCAGCGGATGGCCGTTGCCGTAGTCATGTTCCGCATAAATGTAATCGTTGTACCGCATGACGAATTCGTAGATAATGTTGTGACGGTCATTGAGGACCTGGTATGCCTGGTTGATAAAACTGCCGGGAGCGCTGCCGCCGGCCGCTTGGATCAGCCGATCCTTTTCGTTCTGTTCCGGTTCCTGGCTGAGCTCCTGGATCATAGAAGAAATTTGTTCAAAGATTAAACTTTTATTTGGATTCTGATTCTCTTTCATGTACATTTCCCCTGCCACTTGTTTAATATATATATTTTTAAAGGAGTAAAAAATGGTTTATTCATAAACTATTATATCATATTATGGGAGAAATACAATAGATAGAAAAGGTGTATGTGAAAAATATACTAAAATAGTTTTCTTTTTAAACAAAAACTATTGACTTTTTTCAAGTGAAGATGTATGATGATCTCACATTAAGGTTTAGTTAGTAAACAATAATAATAAAAATGAAAGGAAGAAAGAACAATGAACAGAACCTATGATTTTGACCGGATCGTGGACCGACGCCACACAAGCTGCCTGAAGTATGATTTTGGAATGAAACGGAAGGGAAGAGAGGATCTTCTGCCTTTATGGGTAGCGGATATGGACTTTGCTCTGCCGGAAGAGATCCTTGAGGATTTCCGCAAAAGGATCGATCATGGGATTTTCGGCTATACGGATCCGGATGATGAATATTTCAAAGCATTGAATCAGTGGTTTTCTGCACGTCACGGTTATACGGTGGATTCGGATTTTGTAACCGTAGGCTGCGGTATTGTATACGGATTGGCTACGGGAGTTCGCGCGTTTACCGCAGAGGGAGATGCTATTCTGATCCAGCAGCCGGTGTACTATCCGTTCCGGGAAGTGATTGAGGACAACGGACGGGTATTTATCAACAATCAGCTTCATTATGAAAACGGGAAATACACCATAGATTTTGAAGATTTTGAAAGAAAGATTGTGGAGAATCAGGTAAAGGTATTCATCCTCTGCAATCCTCACAATCCGGTGGGCCGTGTCTGGACAAAGAGCGAACTGGAGCGTCTGGGAGATATCTGTCTGGCGCATGACGTGATTATCATGGACGATGAGATTCACTGTGATTTCGTATACGGAGATCACAAGTTTACCAGCTTTATGACTCTGGATTCCAGATACCGCAGAAATCTGGTAATGTATACCTCTCCCAGCAAAACATTCAATGTAGCAGGATTTCAGCCGGCCAATATTATCATTCCCAATGAAGAACTCCGCGCCAGATACCGTCGTGCAAATGCGGGAGCAGGCTACAGCCAGGGGAATATCATGGGAATGGAAGCAGTGAAATCCTGCTATACCAAAGGCGCCTGGTGGGTAGATCAGCTGGTGAAATACGTGGAAGGAAATATTGCATATGTGAGGGAATTTGTGAAAGAGAATCTTCCCGGTGCATTTTTTGTGGAGCCGGAAGGAACCTATCTGGTGTGGATCGACTTTTCCGGATATGGGTTCACGGATGAGGAACTGGAGCATCTGATGACGGAGGAGGCTAAGCTCTGGCTGGATTACGGAAAGATTTTCGGGCCGGAAACGGCACAGTTTGAGCGATTCAATCTGGCCTGTCCCAGAGCTACGGTTGAACAGGCATTCCGGCAGCTGAAAGACGCTCTGGACAGTCACAAGAAGTGGAACTGACAACAGGATTCTGAAATACGGGGGAACTGCATCATGAAAAACATATGGAACACATACAAATCATCATTTCTCCTTCTTGGAGCTATGATCGCAGGAGGAGTCGCGGGTGCATTCTGGGGAGAAGGCGCTTCTGTCCTTCAGCCGGTAGCCGATATCTTTCTTAACCTTCTGTATTGCTGCGTCGTGCCGCTGATCTTCTGTTCGCTGACATCAGCTATTGCAAAAATGGAGGATCTGACAAAACTGAGAAAAATCCTGGTGACTTTTCTGGCCGGAACGATTATTACGGGAGTGGCCGCCTGTCTGTTCATGATGATTCCTTCCCTGATCTTTGATCCGGGAAAGGGAGCGGTACTGGATCTGACGGAGGAAGTGACAAACGCCAGTGCGAGCCTGAATATCCTGGGAATGTTTACGGTAAATGACTTCCCGCTTCTGTTTTCCAAATCCAATCTGATGTCTCTCATTGTGTTTACGGTTATTTTCTCCATTGCCATTATTATGGCCGGAGAAAAAGGACGTCCGGTAGTGCATGCCATGGACTGCATGACGGAGGTTATCGTAAAGGTGGTGGGAATTGTGATGAAGCTGGCTCCGCTGGGGCTGGGCTGCTACTTTGCGATTCTTATCGGCCAGTACGGGCAGGAAGTGGTGGGCCCGCTTTCCCGTGGAATTGTTATGTACCTTCTGGTGGTTCTGGTCTATTATGTGGTGTCCCAGACCGTAATGGCCTATATCGGCGGCGGAGCAGAAGGGGTGAAGGTATGGTGGAAAGGTGCCGCGGCTCCTACGCTGACAGCTCTGGGCACATGTTCGTCTGCAGCTTCTCTGCCGGTAAACATGATCCATGCCAAGGAGATCGGAATTCCGGATGAAATCGCGGATATCGCCGTGCCTCTGGGAGCCAATCTGCATAAGGACGGAGCGTGCATTATCCAGATTCTGAAAATTGCCCTGCTTTGTTCTGTGTTTGGCATTGATTATGGGACGCCCAGAAATTTGATCATGTCCATTGTGGTGGCTGTGATTGCCTCTGTAGTGATGGGAGGAATTCCTGCAGGAGGTTATGTGGCGGAAATTTTTATCATTTCCGTGTTTGGCTTTCCGACAGTATCCATTCCGATTATGGTTCTGATCGGCACGATTACGGACGCACCTGCTACTGCTATTAACGTGACGGGAGATACAGGACTGGCCATGATTATCGCCCGGGTAGTGGAAGGAAAAGACTGGATTAAGAAAAAAGCCGGATCCTGCTGATCCGGAAGAAAATGAAAAGAGCGGGAGTCCGACAGGGATTCCCGCTCTTTTTGCTGCTTATTCTTCTTCGATGTCAGCTTCCGTTTCTTCTGTCAGGCCGGCAGAGGAAGAAGCGGCTTCCGTTTCCTCCTGTTCTCCCGGACGGATCGTGGTCTCAGTTCCTTCGATATTGTCCAGAACCTCCTCAGAACCTTCCTTGTGAGAAGTGAAGGTAACCAGAAGCTCATTGCCGGTAAAGTCCTTGGCATGGAGGGTGAGACCCCGGGAGTCCATTTCAAACTGTACTTCTCCGGCGGAGTTGTCCTGAGAAATGGGGAAGGACTGTGCGCCCTCGGAATCTACGGCGTAAACAGTTTCCAGATCCACACCGGACTGGGTATCCTCCAGGGAAATGGTAATAATGCCGTCGTCATCCAGTGTATATTTGCGGACCGTGGGAGCCGCATCATCCAGAAGGTTGATATGGTAAAACTCCGCGGCAGACATTCCGTTGAAGTTTTTCACGGACACCTCCAGCACGCCGTTTGAGGTGATGGGAACCGTGTAGGTCTTTCCTTTTGCCGTCTCAGGCTGAATAGCCTGTCCGTCCTGAGAAATGGACAGATCCTTGGTAGGCAGGAGAGAGTGGATGGTTACCGTGGCTGTGGTGGTCAGATAATCCTCTGTGTCGCTGACGGTAATCTCAATTTTGGGTTTGGCGGTAAAAAGATAGAAAATAATGCTGTTTATTACAATGAAGGGCAGAACGTAAAAAAGGAGAACGGTCAGAAAGTCATTCGACTCTCCCTGTTTTTTTCTGCGGGTCCGGGTCTGTTTCATGTATTGCCTCCTGATAAATTTAATATGCTTCTGATTGCTCTGACCTATAGCATAGCAGAAAAATTATGGTCTTACAAGTTTTAACTTCTAAATTTGGACCATCTGTGCTATGATTAAGATAATAGAAAGAATTGTAAGAAAAAAGTGCATTTTATGGCTGCAAAGCCGGAAGGGCAGTTATGATAAGAGAGGCTGTAGAATTTGCTGTGGAAGCTCACAGAGGAGGGGTGAGGAAAGGGACGCAGGTCCCTTATATCGTTCATCCTCTGGAGGCAGCTGTAATTGTGGGGAGTATGACGGATGACGAGGAACTGATCGCCGCTGCTGTTCTTCACGATGTTCTGGAAGACACAGATGCTTCGGAAGAAGAGCTGCGCCGCCGTTTCGGAGACCGGGTCACAGATCTGGTGGTTCAGGAAACAGATGATAAGACCAGATCCTGGCAGGAAAGGAAGCAGAGCAAGCTGGAGAAGGCGAAGAAAGCGGATCCGGAGCTGAAACTGCTCATTTTGGGAGATAAGCTGAGCAATATCCGTTCCATGGCCAGAGATTACCTGCTTCTGGGCGAGGATTTCTGGCAGCGGTTCAATGAAAAGGATAAGGATTCCCATGCCTGGTATTACTGGGGGATGGCGGAAAGCCTGAAAAGTCTGGAGCACTGTGAGCCTTACAAGGAATATGTGGAGCTTTGCCGGAGAGTATTCGGAGAAAACAGAGGGCAGGCTCCTGCCAAAAAGTAAGAAATCGGCCGTCTGACGGGATGTCAGGCGGCCGGAGCTGTTTCCGGGATCTGGCGTCCCTCGTGGTCAATGTGATAATTTTCCCTGCAGATCAGCTGGGAGATGGGAACCAGCTCGTAGCCTGCATCCTGAAGGCCGGTGATGATGGCCTCAAGCGCAGCGGGAGTATACTTGGCTCCGTTGTGCATGAGGATGATGCTGCCGTTGCCCAGATGCTTATGGTTCAGTACGGTATTGATAATGGATTCCGTTCCGTAATCTTTCCAGTCCAGAGAATCCACATCCCACTGCACGGGATAATAGCCCATTTCCCTGGAAACTGTGACTACCTGATCGTCATAGTCGCCGTAGGGAGGACGGAACAGGTTCATGTCCTGGCCGGTCAGTTCTTTTACCCGGTCATGGACCTGCTGAAGCTCGGAACGGATTTCCCCGTCGGAGAGCTGACTCATGTTTTTGTGATTTTCACTGTGATTGCCCAGATCGTGTCCCTGGGAGGCGATATATTTGACGTCTTCCGGGAAATTCCTGACCCATCCTCCGGTCATGAAAAAGGTGACTTTGACATGGTGCTTGGCGAGAATGTCCATGAGGACCTTTGTATCTTCATTGCCCCAGGCAGCGTCAAAGGACAGGGCCACCCTGGGGCGGTCTGTCTGAACACAATAAATAGGAAGCTGACGGCCCCCGGCCAGATGATTTTCCGTTCCGGAAGCCGAAAAAATGCGGAATGAGCCGGCTGTCAGAGCCAGGCTTCCCTGCTGGCAGAAGGTGACGGCAGCTCCGATGGACAGCAGGAGGATGGCCATCCAGAACAGGGCATTTTCGGACAGGCGGTTTTTCAGTTTCATAAGCGGATTTCCTTACGGCAGGTATTTCATAGAAATGTATGAGAGAAGAAGGCGGGGTATGACTGGGGATTTGGAGGAAAGACCGGTTGACAACCGGAAGAAAATGGCGTAGAATCAACCTACAACAGGAAAAGGCAGTGAAGAGGAATAGTAAGGATTCATACACATCCAGAGAAGAGGCCGTATGGTGGAAGGCGCTCTGTGTCCCTGAATCGTGAACCGGCCTTGGAGCCCCGTATGAGAAATACGGCGTATTCCGGCGTTAACGGATAATGAAGTGAGCGGACAGCCGAAAAGGTCCGCTAAATTGGGTGGTACCGCCGAGCGTCTCGGCCCCTTTTTGCAGAGGGGTGAGGCGCTTTTCTTTCATGCCCGCCCTGATGCTCTGATAATCAACGATAGAAGAGAGAAGGAGAGAAAACATGGCAAAGGACAAGAAACTAGTGGAAGCCATCACATCCATGGACGTGGATTTCGCCCAGTGGTATACCGATGTGGTGAAGAAAGCGGAGCTGATTGATTATTCCAGCGTAAAAGGATGTATGGTGATCAAGCCGGACGGCTATGCCATCTGGGAGAACATTCAGAAAGAACTGGATAAGCGGTTCAAGGAGACCGGAGTACAGAACGTATATATGCCCATGTTCATTCCGGAGAGTCTGCTCCAGAAGGAGAAGGACCATGTGGAAGGATTTGCTCCCGAAGTGGCCTGGGTGACCCACGGAGGTCTGGAGCCTCTTCAGGAAAGGATGTGTGTGCGTCCTACGTCTGAGACGCTGTTCTGCGATTTCTATGCCAGAGATATTCATTCCTACAGAGACCTGCCCAAACTCTACAATCAGTGGTGCTCCGTAGTCCGCTGGGAAAAAACGACCAGACCGTTCCTCCGCTCCAGAGAATTCTTATGGCAGGAGGGTCATACGGCTCACGCCACTGCGGAGGAAGCTGAGGAGAGAACGATTCAGATGCTGAATCTCTATGCAGATTTCTGCGAGCAGGTTCTTGCTATGCCGGTGATCCGCGGACGGAAAACAGATAAGGAGAAATTTGCAGGAGCAGAGGCAACCTATACCATCGAAGCACTGATGCACGACGGAAAGGCACTGCAGTCCGGAACCAGCCATAACTTCGGAGACGGTTTTGCAAAAGCATTCAACATTCAGTTCTCTGATAAGGATAATAAGCTGAAATACGTTCACCAGACCTCATGGGGAATGACGACCCGTCTGATCGGAGCCATCATCATGGTACATGGTGACAATAACGGTCTGGTTCTGCCGCCGGCAATCGCTCCGGTTCAGGTGGTGATCGTGCCCGTACAGCAGCAGAAGGCCGGCGTTCTGGATAAGGCCTATGAACTGAAGAATCAGCTGTCAGGCTTCCGCGTGAAAGTGGATGACACGGATAAGAGTCCGGGATGGAAATTCAGCGAGTCTGAGATGAGAGGAATTCCGGTTCGCGTGGAGATCGGACCGAGAGATATTGAAAACGGTCAGGCGGTTCTGGTACGCCGTGATACTCACGAGAAGACTACGGTGGCATTGGCTGAGCTGGATGTGAAGGTGGATGAACTGCTGAAGGATATCCAGAGGAATCTGTTGGAAAAGGCCCGCAGCCACAGGGATGCTCATACTTATACGGCAGTGACCATGGAAGAATTTGCAAAGACCATTGAGGAGAAGCCGGGCTTTGTAAAGGCCATGTGGTGCGGCTGTCAGGAGTGTGAGGATAAGATCAAGGAACTTACGGGAGCAACTTCCCGGTGCATGCCCTTTGCTCAGGAACAGCTTTCTGATAAATGCGTATGCTGCGGAAAGCCGGCGACCAAGATGGTTTACTGGGGCAAGGCCTATTAATAAAGGCCGGACAGACAGGCATGAAAAGCGGCGCCTTCCTTTGGGACGCCGCTTTTTTGTTTCCGAGAAAGATTGGAGAGAGGCATGGACGCACGGGTATTTGAAACAGAGAAAAAGGAGAAGAACATGATAAAGATTCCGCAGGCAGTGGACAGGATCATACAGACGCTGGAAGAAGCCGGTTTTGAAGCGTATGCAGTAGGGGGATGCGTACGGGATACCCTGCTGGGCAGAGAGCCTGAGGATTGGGATATCACTACTTCAGCCAGACCGGAGCAGGTCAAGGCACTGTTCCGGAGGACCATTGATACGGGCATCCAGCACGGGACGGTGACCGTACTCCTTGACCGGGTGGGATATGAGGTGACGACCTACCGGGTGGACGGGGAATATGAGGATGGCCGTCATCCAAAATCAGTAGAGTTTACCGCCAGTCTTACAGAGGATCTGAAACGGCGGGATTTTACCATCAACGCCATGGCTTACAGCCGCAAGACGGGAATCGTGGACCGGTTCAACGGGATGGAGGATCTTCAGCAGGGGGTGATCCGGTGCGTGGGAACAGCAGCAGACCGGTTTACGGAAGATGCTCTCCGGATTCTGCGCGCCGTGCGTTTTTCTGCCCAGCTGGGATTTTCCATAGAAGAGGAAACGATGAACGCGGTAAAACAGATTGCTCCCAATCTGGAGCATGTGAGCAAGGAACGGATCCAGACAGAGCTGACCAAGCTGCTCCGCTCTCCCCATCCGGAACGGATCAGGCTGGTATTTGAAACGGGGATGGCTCCGTATGTCTGCACCCATTTCCGGGAGGCAGGGGGAGAAGTCTCCGCCGGGTTTTCCGGCGAGAAGTATGTGCGCTGGGCGGCACTCCTGAGAAATCTGGATGAAAAGGGAGCAGAACGGATCCTGAAGGAACTGAAGCTGGATAATGATACGATTTCCAGAGTCAGGACTCTGGTCGGCTGGTGGGGGCAGCCGCTTCCTCCTGAGAAATATGAACTGCGCCGGGCCATGAGCCGTATGAGCGGAGAAATGTTTGACTGCCTGCTGGATTTCCGGCTGGCGGCAGGAACGGACAGCGCCGGGGAGACCGGGCGGCTGAAGGAACTGGCCGGGGAGATCCGGAGGGATGGAGACTGTATTTCTCTGAAGATGCTTGCAGTGACCGGGAAGGATCTGATCGCTGCAGGTGTGGAGCCGGGCAAGCAGATCGGAGAGCTTCTGGAAAAGATGCTGGATGATGTGCTCAGGCATCCGGAGCACAATACAAAAGAATATTTGCTGCGATTCTAAAAAAAAGCGCTGCCACATACCCTAGAAGTAGCCGGACAGGAAAGTACCTGTCCGCGGGAAAAGAGAGGAAAGTGGAGGGGCAGCCGTGAACGAGAAATATATGGAAATTCTGCAGCAATATGATCTGGAGCTGTTGTCAGCCAGAAAAGGCAGGGGTGCGTGGCTCTGTGAGACGGACCGGGGCCTTAAGCTGGTGAAAGAGTATCGGGGAACCGTCCGGCGCCTGGAGTTTGAGGATGAGGTACTGGGATTTATCGGGGAAAACAGCAGGATTCCTGTGGACCGCTGCGTGCGGAACCGGGAAGACGGGCTGCTGTCCCCGGCCGGAGACGGAACCAAATACATTGTGAAAGAATGGTTTTCAGACCGGGAATGCAGCCTGAAGGATACCAGAGAGGTCCTTCAGGCTGCAGAACGGATCGGGGAACTTCACGGACTTCTGAGAAAGCTGCCTTTTAAGGAAGAATGGACCATGGGATCCATCCTGGGAGAATCCCTTGCCGGAGAGATGGAACGCCATAATCAGGAACTGAAGCGGGCCAGAAATTTTATCCGGGGGAAACGGAGAAAAACCGGGTTTGAACTGCGTGTGATCGCAGGATTCGACCGGTTTTACGAACAGGCCCGGGAGGCGGCGGAAGGAATGGAACGGATTTTTTCGAAAGAGGGAAGCCGGTCTCTTTTTTTATGCCATGGAGATCTGGACCAGCATCATCTGCTCATGACCGGACAGGGGATCGGACTGATCGAATTCAACCGGATGCATCGGGGCGTTCAGGTGACAGACCTGTATCATTTTCTCAGAAAAGTAATGGAAAAACATGACTGGAACAGCGCTCTGGGCATATCCGTGCTGGATGTGTATGAGCGGATTCTTCCTCTCACGGATCAGGAGAGAAAATGCCTGTATTATCTGTTCCTGTATCCGGAAAAATACTGGAAGCAGATCAATTTTTACTATAACGGGAACAAGGCCTGGATCCCGGAACGGAATGGAGAAAAATTGGAAAAGCTGGAGGAACAGGAAGAAAAACGGCGCATTTTTTTACAGCGGATTGGCGGATGATACTTCCTTTTTGGGCCTAAATATTGTATAATATTCACGTCGGTGGTGAGCATATCAGGCCCATGGCGCCGGCAGAAAAAAGGCCGCGCCCTAGCGGGATTCAGGAGGAAAAGGGTTTATGAAAGATTATATGAAAATTTACGAAGAGTGGCTGAGCAATCCTTATTTTGACGAGCAGACAAAAGAAGAGCTCAGAGCCATCTCCGGAAATGAAAATGAGATCAAAGAACGTTTCTATATGGATCTGGAATTCGGTACTGCCGGGCTGAGAGGAATCATCGGGGCCGGTATCAACCGGATGAATATTTATGTTGTCCGCCGCGCAACTCAGGGCCTTGCCAATTATATCATCAAACAGGGCGGAGCGGATAAGGGAGTGGCCATCGCCTTTGATTCCCGCCATATGTCTCCGGAATTTGCGGAGGAGGCAGCACTGACCCTGGCAGCCAACGGAATCAAGGCATATAAGTTTGAATCTCTTCGCCCGACGCCGGAGCTGTCTTTTGCAGTAAGAGAGCTGGGATGTATTGCAGGAATCAATATTACGGCCAGCCATAACCCGCCGGAATACAACGGCTATAAGGTATACTGGGAGGACGGCGCTCAGTTTACACCGCCTCATGACAAGGGTGTGACAGAGGAGGTCCTGGCTATTGAAGATCTGTCCACAGTGAAGACCACCACGGTGGAAGAGGCGCAGAAGGCAGGAAAATACCAGATCATCGGTGCGGACATCGATGACAAATATATTGCACACGTAAAGGCTCAGGTAGTCAATCAGGATGCCATTGACCAGATGCAGGACAGCATCAGGATCGTCTATACGCCTCTTCACGGAACAGGAAATCTTCCGGTAAGAAGAGCCTTAAAGGAGATCGGCTTTACTCATGTGACCGTTGTTCCGGAGCAGGAGCTGCCTAACGGAGATTTCCCCACGGTGAGCTATCCAAACCCGGAATCCAAGGAAGCCTTTGAACTGGGATTGAAGCTGGCCAAGGAGCAGGATGCAGATCTGGTTCTGGCTACGGATCCGGATGCAGACCGTCTGGGCGTATATGTAAAAGATACAAAATCCGGGGAATACATTCCTCTTACGGGAAATATGTCCGGTTCCCTGCTGTGTGAGTATGTGCTGAGCCAGAAAAAGGCCAGAAATCTGATCCCGGCAGACGGACAGGTGGTAAAGTCCATTGTTTCCACCAATCTGATCGACGAAGTGGCCAAGGCCTATGGTGTGGAACTGATCGAGGTACTGACCGGTTTTAAGTGGATCGGCCAGCAGATTCTGAAGAATGAGCGTACAGGAAAGGGAACTTACCTGTTCGGCATGGAGGAGAGCTACGGCTGCCTGATCGGTACTTACGCCAGGGACAAGGACGCGGTTTCCGCTACGGTTGCACTCTGTGAGGCAGCAGCTTACTATAAGACGAAGAATATGACTCTGTGGGATGCCATGGTGGAAATGTATGAGAAATACGGTTACTGCCTGGATGCGGTGAAGTCCATCGGCCTGTCCGGTATTGAAGGACTGGCAAAGATCCAGTCCATCATGGAGCAGCTGAGAAACAATACCCCTGCAGAGATCGGCGGCTACAAAGTAGTTTCCGCAAGAGACTATAAGCTGGATACCGTCAGAGATATGGCGACAGGAGAGGTAAAGCCCACCGGACTTCCGTCCTCCAATGTGCTCTATTATGATATGGAAGACGGCGCCTGGGTATGCGTAAGACCTTCCGGTACAGAGCCGAAGATCAAGTTCTACTATGGAGTGAAAGGATCCTCTCTGGAAGACGGAGAAGCAAAATCCAAGGCATTGGGTGATGCAGTGATGGCCATGGTGGATAAAATGATGTAATCCGGATGGATAGGATATGAGGGCGCTGCGGCACGGATTTTCCGGGCCGCAGCGCCTTTGCTCCGTCTGCGGACATGGAATGAGGAGAATTTATGACATCAAGAAACTACAGGATCGACAATATAAAAGGAGTCCTGATCATTCTTGTGGTGATCGGACACTTTCTGCTCCCTGCTGCAATTACCAGGTTTACGACCAACAGTCTGTATCTGATCTATACCTTTCATATGCCGTGCTTTGTGTTTGTTTCCGGATTTCTGGCAAAGGGGGTGTACAGAAAAGGCAGGTTCCGCTGGGACAGGACGGCCAGACTGGCGTGGCTTTATCTTCTGTTTGAAGGGGGAGTTCACATTACGGAAGGTCTGCTGGAAGGACATATAGGGTGGAAGGTGGATATCTTTCATGAAAGCGGGGCTCCCTGGTATCTGCTGGCTCTGATCCTCTGGTATCTGCTGATTCCCTTATGCAGCCGGCTGGGAAAGAAATGGTCTCTGCTGCTGGTTCTGGCGGCAGGACTGACAGGAGGCTATGCGGGGAGCGGACTGGGAGATTTTCTGGCGGCAGATCGGGTGCTGGCGTTCATGCCGTTTTTCTTTGCAGGATATTTTTTTACGGACCGGGATCTGGAGCGCCTCTGTACAGGAACTTCCAGACGGACGGCAGAAGTCCTGGGAGCCCTGGCGGGAGCAGTGATCTTTCTGGGAACCTACGATTTTCTGGAACCGTACCGTCTGGCGGTGTACGGAGCCATGTATGACCGTTTTGCTCCGGATCTGTATCCCGTGTGCTGGCTGATCCGGCTGATCTGCTACGGGGCGGCAGGAGCCATTTCTGCCGGGCTGATCGCTTTTCTGCCGGACCGGAAGCTGCCGCTGCTCACGGTACTGGGACAGAGAACTCTTCCCGTATATATCCTGCACCGGCTGATCCGCGACCTGTGTCAGTATTTTGATCTGTACCGGTTTTTCAATGTTCATTCTAAAGTCCAGGTGCTGGCTGTAATGGCAGGATGTACGGTATTGGCTTTTATGCTGGCGTCAGAACCGGTCAACCGGGCGTTCCAATGGATTGCGGAGGCGCCTTTTGCTTTGGGGGAGAAGGCAGGATGGATCGGGAGAAAGAATGAAAGAACAGGAAAATGAAACAAGCCGGAGGAATACCTCCGGCTTGCGTTTTGCATAATCGGTCTGTTTCTTCGGAAAGATCAGTGCTTTTTCTGCTG
>CALWRQ010000009.1 GCA_944383965.1 uncultured Lachnospiraceae bacterium | reverse complement strand
GATAATAAGTTTATTGTCATAACCGGCCCCAACGGAGGCGGAAAGTCAACGCTGGCCAGGCTGATTGCAGGCGTTGCAAAGCCAACAGCAGGAAAGATCTATTTTGACGGAAAAGATATTACAGACGCCAGTATTACGGAACGGGCCAACATGGGAATCAGCTTTGCATTCCAGCAGCCTGTGCGTTTTAAGGGAGTTCAGGTACTGGACCTTCTGCGGCTGGCAGCGAGAAAAAATCTGTCTGTGGCAGATGCCTGCAAGTACCTTTCCGAAGTAGGACTCTGCGCGAAAGACTACATCAACCGGGAAGTGAATGCCAGCCTTTCCGGAGGAGAACTTAAGAGAATTGAGATTGCCACGGTCCTGGCCAGAGGAACCAAGCTTTCTATTTTTGATGAGCCGGAAGCGGGGATTGATCTTTGGAGCTTCCAGAACCTGATTCAGGTTTTCGAAAAAATGCGGGAAGCCATTCATGACAGCTCCATTCTGATCATTTCCCATCAGGAAAGAATTCTTAGCATTGCAGATGAGATCGTGGTGATCGCTGACGGAGTGATCCGCAGTCAGGGGCCGAGAGAGGAGATTCTTCCCGGCCTGCTGGGGACTTCTTCCGCTGTGGATGTCTGCAGGAATTATGAAGGAGGTAACTGAGAATGGATCAGATTCAGATGACATTGCTTAGGGAGGTTGCCGACCTTCATGAGGTGCCGGAAGGCGCCTACAACATCCGTTCCAACGGAAAGCTGGAGGGACGGAATACGACGGCGAACATTGACATTATCTCCAAAGAGGACGGAAGCGGCATTGATGTGCGCATCAAGCCGGGAACAGTCCACGAGAGCGTTCATATTCCGGTGATCTTAAGCGAAAGCGGACTGAATGAAGTGGTTTATAATGATTTTTATATCGGCGAAGGAGCAGATGTGGTGATCATTGCCGGCTGCGGCATTCACAACTGCGGAAACCAGGATTCGGAGCATGACGGCATTCACCGCTTCTTTGTGGGGAAAAATGCAAAGGTCCGCTACGTGGAGAAGCATTATGGTGAGGGAGACGGAAACGGAAAGCGGATTCTCAACCCCGTTACGGAAGTTCATATGGATGAAGACAGCTACATGGAGATGGAGATGGTGCAGATCAAAGGCGTGGACTCCACAGACAGAAAAACAGACATGGAGCTGGCAGCCGGAGCGAAGGTTGTGATCAAGGAACGTCTTCTGACTCATGGAAATCAGACGGCAGTCAGCGAGATCAGCGCCCGCCTGAACGGAGAAGGTTCCAGTGCCAATATTATTTCCCGTTCTGTGGCAAAGGATCATTCCTACCAGAAATTTGTGTCCAGACTGTTTGGAAATGCTGCCTGCAGCGGGCACTCAGAATGCGATTCCATCATCATGGGAGATGCCAAGATTCAGGCGGTTCCGGAGATCGTGGCAGAGTGCACGGATGCAGCCCTGATCCATGAGGCGGCTATCGGAAAGATTGCCGGAGAACAGATCATCAAACTGATGACTCTGGGACTGACAGAAGAGGAAGCAGAGGCTCAGATCGTTAACGGTTTCCTGAAATAAAAAGAAGAGAAGAAAAAACTGTCTCAGGCGGAGGAATGAACCCCTCCGCCTTTTTCATATTCATAAACAGACGGAATCGGATCCGGAGAATGAATAGGGAGGCAGGCATGGACAGTCAGAAACTGGAAAATGTGCTGAATCTGGCGCTGGATGCAGGAAAAGAAGAGAGGGAGCGCTCTCCGTCTCTTATGACCGGATATCTGCCGGAAGAGAAACGATGGGAACTGATTATCCGGTATTTCGGAGACGGAAAGAATCTGGAAGGGGATGGAATGCGGCTGGAAAAGCTGCTGGGGGGCTATGGGATCCTGACGGTGGAAGAACCGCTGATTCCCCGGGTGGCGGCTCTTCCGGAGGTTGAATATGTGGAAGCGCCGAAAGAGCTTTTTTATGATGTGGTTTTCGGAGAGGGGAGGGCGGCTTCCTGCCTGTCAGCCGTTCAGCCTCCAACCGGCCGGGAACTGACCGGCCGGGGAACCGTGGTGGGGGTCATCGATTCAGGGATTGATGTGTTTCACCCAGATTTCCGGAATGAGGACGGGAGCAGCCGGATCCTGGAGCTCTGGGATCAGAGTCTGGGAAGAGTATTTACAAAGGAAGAACTGGACCAGGCCCTTGCACTGGGGGAAAAGGAGGGAGCAGGACTGGTTCCGTCCATGGATATCAGCGGGCACGGCACTGCAGTGGCCGGAATTGCTGCGGGAAACGGAAGAGCCTCCGGAGGGCGTCTGCGGGGAGTGGCTTATGAAAGCGGAATTCTGGCAGTAAAGCTGGGAAGTTTTCCCTGGACAACCGGGCTGATGCGGGCGCTGGACTATGCTGTGCGGAGGGCAAGAACCTGGGGAAGGCCTCTGGCGGTGAATCTGAGTGTGGGAAGCACCTACGGTTCCCATGACGGGACCAGTCTGCTGGAAACTTATCTGGATACGGTTTCCCGGTATGGCCGTACTTCGATCATAGTGGGAACAGGAAATGAAGGAGCAGGAAACGGCCATGCGGCAGGATGGGCTGAAGCGGGAAAGACGGAAGAAAAGGAGCTGGCGGTGGGAGAATATGAAACCGGATTCAGCCTTCAGCTCTGGAAATCCTATACAGACAGCATGAAAGTGGGGCTGATTGCACCCTCGGGAGAAACAGTGGGGTGGATTGGAAATGAGATGGGAACCCAGAGATTCCGGTACGGGGATACCTCTGTTCTTGCCTATCACGGGTTTCCCAGTCCTTACAGCCAGGCGCAGGAGATCTATTTCGATTTTATTCCGGAAAAGGCTTATGTGGATACGGGTATCTGGAAAGTGGTTCTGAGAGGGGAAAAGGTAGTAACGGGAAGGTACGATCTCTGGCTTCCGGCCTCCTCGTCCATAAACGGGCAGACCCGCTTTCTGAAGCCGGATCCGGAGACCACTCTGACCATTCCGTCTACCGCAGCACTTGCCGTTTCCGCAGGGGCATATGACAGCACCTATCAGGCTTATGCGGACTTTTCCGGACGGGGCTATACCCGTCTGACCAGACAGATCAAGCCGGATCTGGCAGCTCCCGGAGTGGAGATTGGAGCTCCCAGAGCAGGGGGTGGCTACGGGAGCGTTACGGGGACCTCGTTTGCGGCTCCCTTTGTTACGGGAGCCGCAGCACTGCTGATGGAATGGGGAATCGTAAAAGGGAACGATCCCTATCTTTATGGAGAAAAAGTAAAAGCATATCTGAGAAGAGGGGCCAGGCAGCTTCCCGGAGAAGAATTCTGGCCTAATGAACAGATGGGATACGGTGCGCTCTGCGTTCGGGACAGTCTGCCATTTTGAAAAAAATACTATGAAAAATATTAAAATATGATACAATAGTCATATCTGTTGCCCAGTGGTCATATAATAGTAAGAGAATTTCGGGAATACAAAGGAGGATTGCAGATTGAATATCAGGGAAACTGCAGAGCTTTTGGAAGAACAGTATCTGAGTCCCTATGCCTCTCTGAGCAGGAATACGAAAGGAAGAGACCGGGAAGAACCGCCCTGTGATATTCGTCCGGAATATCAGAGAGACCGTGACAGGATTCTTCACAGCAAATCATTCCGCAGGCTGAAGCATAAGACCCAGGTTTTTCTTGCACCGGAGGGAGATCACTACAGGACCCGGCTTACCCACACGCTGGAAGTGGCCCAGATTGCCAGAACGGTCGCCCGAGCCCTGCACCTGAATGAAAATCTCACGGAAGCGATTGCTCTGGGCCATGACCTTGGGCACACTCCTTTCGGCCATTCAGGAGAACGGGTGCTCAATGAGATCTGCCAGGACGGGTTTGCCCACTACAGGCAGAGTGTGCGGATTGTAGAAGTCCTGGAAAAAGACGGACTTGGACTCAATCTGACAAAAGAGGTCCGTGACGGAATTCTGAATCACCGCACCAGCGGTCATCCTTCTACCCTGGAAGGGTGCGTGGTGCGTCTTTCTGATAAGATCGCCTATATCAATCATGACATTGATGATGCCATCCGGGCAAAGCTGCTGACGGAGGAGGAACTGCCGGCCTGTTATACGGACGTGCTCGGGAACAGTGTGAGGGAGCGGCTGAATACGCTGATCCATGACCTGATCCTGAACAGCCAGGACAGACCGGTCATTGCCATGTCTCCCGGTATGGAGGAGGCTATGCAGGGGCTGAGAGCGTGGATGTTCGCCCATGTCTATACCAATCCGGTGGCAAAGGCAGAGGACGGAAGAGTGCAGAAACTGATTACTTATCTGTATGATTACTACTATATACATATCAGGGAACTGCCTCCCGAATATCAGAAACTGATGGAGCGGGGGGAAAAACGGGAGCGGGTCGTCTGCGATTATATTGCAGGAATGAGCGACATCTACGCCATCGACACATTTGAAAAGCTGTTTGTGCCGAAGGCATGGAAGGTTTAGGAGGTTTGAACATGTACTATCCGGATGAAATCGTGGAGGAGGTACGGTCAAGGAACGATATTGTGGACATTATATCCGGCTATGTCCGGCTTCAGAAAAAGGGGAGCAACTATTTCGGCCTGTGCCCTTTTCACAATGAAAAATCGCCGTCCTTTTCTGTATCCCCGGGAAAGCAGATGTACTATTGCTTCGGATGCGGGGCAGGGGGAAATGTGATCACATTCCTGATGGAATATGAAAATTATACCTTCACAGAGGCTCTGAAGGTGCTGGCGGACCGGGCAGGAGTAACTCTGCCGAAAGAAGACGATTCTAAAGAGGCACGGGCCAGAGAAGAGCTTCGGACAGTGCTGCTGAGGATCAACAAACAGGCGGCCAGCTATTTCTACTGGCAGCTGCATCAGCCCCAGGGCAGAGTCGGATACGAATATTTTAAAAACAGGGCTCTGACCGATGAAACCATCAAGCGTTTCGGATTGGGATTTGCAGGAAAGAGCGGGGGTCTGTATCAATATCTGAAGGGACAGGGCTATGATGACGGCATTCTGAAGGAAACGGGGCTGTTCGCGATTGAAGAGCGGGGAGCCAGAGACAAATTCTGGAACCGGGTGATGTTTCCTATTATGGATGTGAATAACCGGGTAATCGGCTTCGGAGGACGGGTGATGGGAGACGGAACTCCGAAATACCTGAATTCTCCGGAGACGAAGATTTTTGACAAAAGCAGAAACCTTTACGGACTGAATTATGCCAGAACCTCCAGAGAGGGATACCTGCTGCTTTGCGAAGGCTATATGGATGTGATCGCTCTTCAGCAGGCGGGATTTACCAATTCCGTGGCTTCTCTTGGAACGGCTCTTACCAGTCAGCACGCCGGGCTGCTGCGCCGTTATACGGACAAAGTGGTTCTTACCTATGACAGCGACGGAGCAGGAATCCGGGCAGCATTGAGAGCCATTCCGATCCTGAAGGAGGCGGGGATTTCCGCCAGGGTGCTGAACATGGAGCCCTATAAGGATCCGGATGAATTCATAAAAAATCTTGGTGCGGAAGAATTCCGAAGAAGGATTGAACAGGCAAGGAACAGTTTTCTGTTTGAGATTGATGTGCTGCGGAAGAATTACAGTATGCAGGACCCGGAGCAGAAAACGGAGTTCCATAACCAGGTAGCCCGAAAACTTCTGGAATTTTCCGAGGCACTGGAACGGGATAATTACATGCAGGCGGTGGCATCAGAATATTACATTAATTACGAGGATCTGAAACGCCTGGTAAACAGCCTGGGCAGCCGGCTGGGAGGAACCTCTGCAGCAGCGGAGGCCCGTGTGAGGAAGGAAGAGCGCCAGAAGCAGAAAAAGGAGAAGGAAGACGGGATCCGGCGGTCCCAGAGACTTCTGCTCACCTGGCTGATTGAGGATGAACAGCTGTTTGATAAGATAGAAGGAATTATTACAGAGGAGGATTTCATTGAGCCTCTGTATCACCAGGTGGCTCAGATGGTTTTTGAAGGGCATCGGAAGGGCAGCCTCAATCCGGCGGCCATTCTGAATCAGTTCATAAATGACGGGGATCAGTACCGGGAGGCAGCGGCGCTGTTCAATGCTTCTCTCAGTGAATCCCTGAGCAATGAGGAACAGAAAAAAGCATTTTCAGAAACAGTGGTCAAGGTAAAGAAAAACAGCCTGGATCATATGAGCCGCTGCGTAACGGATGTGGCGCAGCTTCAGAAGCTTATTGAAGAACAGGCGGCAGTACGCAGCCTGCATATTTCACTTGATTAAAGGATACACTAAAGGTATGCTGCGGAGGGTGGAAGACATGATAGAGAAGAACAGGGATCTGGACAAGAAGCCGGGGGGAGAAAACGATGGATTTTTGGAAAAGCTGCAGAAACTGCTGGCGGAAGCCAGAAAAAAGAAGAATGTCTTAGAGGATCGGGAGATTCTCGATTTTTTCAAAGACGAGCAGCTGGATGGAGAAAAGCTGGACGAGGTCTACGATTTTCTGGATGCGAATAAAGTTGACGTGCTCAGTCTGAATGAAGACGGGGATATGGACCCGGAGATGTTCCTGGAAGAAGGAATGGAGGACGAAGAGATCGATATGGAAAATATCGACCTTTCCGTTCCGGAAGGGGTGAGTACGGAGGATCCGGTCCGCATGTATCTGAAGGAAATCGGAAAGGTTCCGCTGCTGTCCACGGAGGATGAGATCGAACTGGCGAAAAGGATCGAACTGGGAGACGAAGAGGCCAAGCAGAAGCTGGCGGAGGCTAATCTGCGTCTGGTTGTGAGCATTGCCAAACGATATGTGGGGAGGGGAATGCAGTTCCTGGACCTGATTCAGGAAGGCAATCTGGGACTGATCAAGGCAGTGGAGAAGTTTGATTATAAGAAAGGCTATAAATTCAGCACCTATGCAACCTGGTGGATCCGCCAGGCGATTACCAGAGCCATTGCTGATCAGGCCAGAACCATACGGATTCCGGTGCATATGGTGGAGACTATTAACCGCCTGATCCGCGTTTCCAGACAGCTTCTTCAGGAACTGGGAAGAGAGCCTACGGCAGAGGAGATATCTGAAAAGATGGATCTTCCCGTAGAGCGGGTAAGAGAGATCATGAAGATTTCTCAGGAGCCTGTATCCCTGGAAACCCCCATCGGAGAGGAAGAGGACAGCCATCTTGGAGATTTTATTCAGGATGACCATGTGATGGTACCGGCAGATGCGGCAGCCTTCACTCTTCTTCATGAACAGCTTATGGAGGTACTGGACACACTGACGGAACGGGAGCAGAAGGTTCTGAAGCTCCGGTTCGGGCTGGTGGACGGCCGTCCCAGAACTCTGGAGGAAGTGGGAAAGGAATTTAATGTGACGAGAGAGCGGATCCGCCAGATCGAGGCCAAGGCGCTGAGGAAACTTCGTCACCCGAGCCGCAGCAAAAAACTAAAGGATTATCTGGATTGAGGTTGGAGGACGGATGAAATTATCACACCGGTTGGAGACAGTTGCTTCCTTTGTCAGCGAAGGAAGCATTGCTGCCGATATAGGAACAGATCATGGATACATACCAATTTATCTTGTGGAAAACGGAATTTCCCCATCTGCCATCGCCATGGATGTAAGACCGGGGCCTTTGAAGAGAGCCAGGGATCATATCAGGGAGCACGGGCTGGAGGGAAAGATCCAGACCAGGCTCAGCGACGGACTGGAAAAGCTTCTGCCGGGAGAGGCAGACACCGTGGTGATCGCCGGAATGGGAGGAGAACTGATCTGCCGGATTCTGGAGCGGGGCCGGAGACTGTGGGAACAAGTGGATGAATGGGTGCTGTCTCCCCAGTCAGAGCTGGAGCGGACCCGCTTTTTTCTGTGGGAAAACGGATTCTGCATTATGGATGAGGCGATGGTACTGGAAGAAGGAAAGTATTATACCGTCATGCAGTGTGCGAGAAGAGACGGACATGGGACAGAGATTCCCGCCCCGGCGGAGGTGAGGTACGGCCCGGTCCTGATGAAGAAAAAGGATCCGGTGCTCAGAGAATTCCTGGAACAGGAAATGAAGAAGCTGGAAACCATTGCCTGCAGTCTGGCCGGCTCCGGTACGGAGCGGGCAGCCGCCAGACGAAAGGAAGTGGAGGAAGAGATCAGACTGGCAAAGGAGGCATGGAATGAAGTGCAGGGAAGTGATTGAACTGCTGGAAAAACTGGCTCCCCCTGAATACGCCTGTGAATGGGACAATCCGGGGCTTCTGGCAGGACGGAACGGAAAAAACATAAAAAAGATCCTGGTGGCAGTGGACGCTACGGACGAGATGGTGGATCTGGCAGTAAGGGAAGAGGCAGACCTTCTGCTCACACATCATCCTCTTATATTCCGGGGAATCAAAAAGATTAATGATCAGGATTTTACCGGAAGACGCCTGCTGACACTGATCGGAAAAGACATCTGCTGTTATGCCATGCATACCAATTTCGATATTGCGCCGGGATGCATGGCGGATCTGGCAGCAGAAAGGCTGCATCTTTCGGAAGGAAGACCGCTGGAAACAACAGGAACGGATCCGGAAGGAAATCCGGTAGGGATCGGAAAAATCGGCCGTCTGGACTGTCCCATGACAGCATCAGAGATCGGCCGTTTTGTGAAGGAACGGTTCGGCCTTCCCTTTGTGACGGCCTATGGTCTGGACGAGGTCAGGGAGAGTACTCAGGTGATCGCCGTTTCCCCGGGATCGGGTGGAAGTATGATCCGGGCGGCGAAGGAAGCGGGAGTAACCGTGCTGGTCACAGGAGATATCGGACATCATGAAGGAATCGATGCGGCGGCCTGCGGTCTGGCGGTGATCGATGCAGGGCACTATGGACTGGAACATATTTTTGTGGAATTTATGGCTGGATATCTGAAGGAACATCTGGGGAACGGGACAAAGATCCTTGAGGCTCCTTTGCGGTTTCCTGCCGCGGTGCTTTAAAGGACAGACGGGAGGTGCAGCCGTGATTACGGTGACAGTAAACGGAATGGAGCGGGAATATCCGGACGGAACGCTTCTTGGTACAATAGCAGAAGAGGTTCAGAGCAGCTGCAGAGATCGGATCCTGCTTGCGGTGATGAATGGAAAGCTGCGGGAACTGTTCAAACGGGCAAAGGACGGGGCGGAGATCACTTTCCTGACAGGCAGGGACAAACCGGGAATCCAGACCTACCACAGAAGCATGACTCTGCTGTTTATGAAAGCTTTCCGGGATATTGCCGGGCAGGAGGAGGCGGGAAGGGCTTCCGTGGAGTTCTCTCTGGGAAAAGGGCTGTTTATCCGGCTGAAGGATGGGGAAAATCCTTCTCCGCAGCTGGCTGCCCGCATCAGGGAAAGAATGGAAGAGCTTGTCCGGGACAGTCTGCCCATTGAAAAGAGGAGCGTTCATACGGAAGAAGCGGTGGAACTGTTCCGAAGGAACGGAATGCCGGATAAGGAAAAGCTGTTTTACTATCGGAGGGTTTCCAGAGTAAATATTTACCGGCTGGGGGACTATGAGGATTATTATTACGGTTATATGGTACCGAATACAGGCTATCTGAAGTATTTCGATCTTCTGGCCTATGAAAACGGATTTCTGCTCATGATGCCGGACGAGAATGATCCGGAAACGGTTCCCTCTTTTGAGGAAGACCGAAAGAAACTGTTTCGGGTAATGGAGGAGTCCGATGAATGGGGAAAAAAACTGAAGGCCGGATGCGTAGGGGAACTGAATGAACAGATTGCCGCAGGAAAATGCGGGGAACTGATCCTGATCCAGGAAGCTCTTCAGGAGAAGAAAATCGGCGAGATTGCTTCTGCCATCATTCAGGCGGAAAACAAGAAATTTGTCATGATTGCCGGTCCGTCCTCATCAGGGAAGACGACCTTTGCCAGACGGCTGTCCATTCAGCTGCGGGCGCAGGGGATGACTCCCCATCCTATCAGTGTGGACGACTATTTTGTAGACCGGGAGCATACTCCCAGAGATGAAAACGGAAATTACAATTTTGAGGCGCTGGAATGCATTGATCTGGAAAAATTCAACCAGGATATGAATGACCTGCTGGCCGGAAAGGTGATTGAACTGCCCAGGTTCAATTTCAAAACCGGAAAGAGGGAGTACAAAGGGGAAATGCTTTCCATAGGAGAAAACGATATTCTGGTGATTGAGGGAATCCACTGTCTGAACGACCGGATGTCAGAACACCTTCCGAAGGAAAATAAGTTCAAGATCTATATCAGCGCACTTACGCAGCTGAATGTGGATGAACACAACCGGATTCCGACTACGGACGGAAGGCTTTTAAGACGTATGGTACGGGATGCCAGGACCAGAGGAAATACGGCGCAGGAGACCATACGGATGTGGCCTTCCGTCCGGCGGGGGGAGGAAGAGAATATTTTTCCCTATCAGGAGGAAGCGGATGTGATGTTCAATTCCTCCATGGTCTATGAACTGGCAGTTCTGAAACAGTATGCGGAGCCAATCCTCTTTTCGGTTCCCAGAGACAGCCGGGAATATCTGGAAGCAAAGAGATTGCTGAAATTTCTGGATTATTTCCTTGGGGTAGACAGCAGTCAGGTGCCCGGAAATTCTCTGATTCGGGAATTTATCGGAGGAAGCTGTTTTCATGTGTAGACAGATGACAGGAAATGTGATAAAATAATGAAGTTTTGAGTAAGACAGATGGTCGCTGCTGCAGAACCGAAAGGCTGCAGGGGAGGAAAGTCCGGGCTTCACAGGGCAGGATGCCAGATAACGTCTGGTGGAGGCGACTCCAAGGACAGTGCAACAGAAATAAACCGCAGAGATTTCTCTGTAAGGGTGGAAAGGCAGTGTAAGAGACTACCGCCTTTCTGGTAACAGAAAGGGCACATGTAAACCCCATCCGAAGCAAGGCCGAACAGGGAGCATGGGCGGCCCGTCCGCTCCCGGGTAGGCCGCTGGAGCCTGACGGCGACGTCAGGCCTAGATAGATGACCATCCAACGACATAACCCGGCTTATCGTCTTGCTCATACGGCTGACGCTCTCTGAGTATTTCAGAGAGCGTTTTATTTTTAAAGAAAGCTTCAGAATTTTTAGGATGTACATCCGGGTAGACTTGTGATATGATGATACAATATAGCTGATGAAGGAGAAGTTTCTGACTATTGCGGAAGGAGAAAGGAAATGAATATGAATTTTCAGTTTTCCGGTTTTCAGAGAAAAAGGTGGAGAGAGGTAAAACCGGAGGAGAATGGACCGGACGGCGGGAAGAAGAGCAGCCCGGGAAATGGGGGAAAGAAAGCGGCGAAAGGTCTGGCTCTGGGACTTCTTGCGGTATTTCTGATATTTTCGGCAATCAACAGCTTTTATACGCTGAATGAGAATACCATGGCGGTGGTGACGACTTTCGGCATTCCCAAGGCGGTGAGCGAGGCAGGACCTCATTTCAAGCTGCCTTATATCCAGCAGGTTCATAAGATTTCAAAAAATATTGTGGGCATGGCCATCGGCTATGACCCGGATTATGATACGGAGGATCATGCCAACAGCGAAAACAATCCGGCTCCTGTGAAATCAGAGTCTGAAATGATCACAAAAGATTTTAATTTTGTAAATGTGGATTTTTACATCGAATATCAGGTAGTGGATCCGATCAAATATTATGTGAACAGGGACACGGCTACGGAGATTCTCAAAAACCTTGCCCAGTCTTATATCAGGGATACAGTGGGCGTTTATAATGTAGATGACGTGATCACCACAGGAAAGGCGGAGATCCAGGGAAAGGTGAAGGAGCAGCTTTCCAGCCGGGTCATGGCAGAGGATATCGGGATCGGCATTTATAATGTGACCATTCAGGATGCTCAGCCGCCCACAGAGGATGTGAACAATGCGTTCAAGGCAGTGGAAGACGCCAAGCAGGGGATGGACACTGCGGTGAACGAGGCGAAAAAATATCAGTCTGAGCAGATTCCCACAGCCAATGCAAAAGCAGATAAGGTAAAGCAGGATGCAGAGGCGTATAAACAGCAGAGAATCAGTGAGGCCGAGGGCCAGGTCGCCCGCTTCAATGAAATGTACGCAGAATATGAGAAGTATCCTCTGATTACAAAGAAAAGAATGTTTTACGAGGCCATGGAGGATGTGCTGCCGTCTCTTAAGGTGATCATTGATTCGGGAGACGGAACGGAAAAGCTGCTTCCGCTGGAGCCGTTTTCCGCTTCGACGGAGGGAAACGGCGGACAGGAAACCGGAAACCAGGCAGAGGCATATAATTAAGGAGGGCAGAAAATGAACGTATTTGCAAAATATACGGTAAGGACCATAAAAACCATAGCCATCATACTGATCCTTCTTATCGTGCTGCTGAACGGGGTAGTGACGACCAATGCCAGGGAATATAAACTGATCACTCAGTTCGGACAGGTGGTAAGGATCCAGGATCAGCCGGGACCTTCCCTTAAGATTCCCTTTGTCCAGGGAACCTTAAGCATACCGAAATATAAGATGATTTCTGATCTGTATCCCAGCGATGTGACTACGAAAGACAAAAAGGTCATGACAGTGGACAGCTTTGTGATCTGGGAAATCAGCGATCCGGTAAAATATCTGTCCTCACTGAATGCAAGCAAGGAGAATGCAGAGATCCGTTTAGGAAATGTGGTGTATAATTCCATTAAAACAGTCATGTCTGCGACGGACCAGCAGGATATTATCTCCGGGCGGAACGGCGAACTGGCTGCTACGATTACGGAAAATATCGGAGGAGCCATGGATTCCTACGGGATTCGGATTCTGAGCGTAGAGACAAAGAAGCTGGATCTGCCGGATTCCAACAAAGAGGCAGTGTATCAGCGTATGATCTCAGAAAGAAACAACATTGCCGCCGGCTATAAGGCGGACGGTGAGTATCAGTCCAATCTGATCAAAAATGAGACGGACCGGACGGTGAAGGAGACCATCGCGAAAGCAGAGGCGGAAGCGGAGCAGATCAAGGCTGCCGGAGAAGCCCAGTATATGCAGATTCTGAGCGATGCCTACAATGATGAGGCAAAGGCGGATTTTTATAATTATGTACGATCTCTGGATGCATTGAAAGCATCCCTCAAGGGAGAGAACAAGACGGTAATTTTAGACGGAGACAGCGAGCTGGCCCGGATTCTGGAGGGCAGCTGGTGAGAACAGGAGGCGCAGCATGAGCACGGGACTTGTACTGGAAGGCGGCGGAATGCGGGGAATGTATACGGCCGGAGTACTGGATGTGATGATGAGACGGAAGATTCCGGTAGACGGGATTCTGGGAGTATCCGCAGGAGCATTGTTCGGAGTGAACTATTTTTCAGGGCAGGAAGGCAGGGCACTTCGCTATAACCTGAAGTATGCAGGAGACAAACGGTATATGGGATTCCGGTCTCTTCTGCGTACAGGAAATCTGGTGGGGCGGGAATTTGCATATTATGAGGTTCCCCTGAAGCTGGATATATTCGACCAGGAAGCATTCGCCGGATATCCGGGAGATTTCTATGCGGTTGCAACCAACGTCCGTACAGGGAAGGCGGAATACCTGAAGATTACGGATGTGATCGGACAGATGGAAGCGCTTCGGGCCACTTCTTCTATGCCTTTTGTATCAAAAATTGTAAAATATGAGGGACAGTATTATCTGGACGGGGGAATTGCAGACAGCATACCCGTAGAAAAATGTATGGAAATGGGGTATGACCGTGTGGTGGCAGTGCTCACAAGACCGCTGGAGTACAGGAAAAAGCCTTACGGAAAGGCGGCGGTAAAAGCAATTCACCGAAAGTACGGCCATCTTCAGAAACTGGAGGAAAGCATTTTAAACAGAAACCGGATGTACAACGAGACCGCAGACCGGCTGGTTCAGCTGGAGAAAGAAGGACGTATTTTTGTAATTCGCCCGTCAAGGACCGTGAAGGTCCACCGAACGGAAAAAAGCCGGGAAAAGCTGCTGGAAATGTATCATCTGGGAGAGTCAGACGCAGAAGCCAGAATGGAAGAACTGGAAGCATTCCTGAAAGGGTCAGGAAAAACAGAATAAAAAGGGAGTGTCGCAAAATCATCAAAATAGATGATTGAGCGGCACTTCCGCTCGTTACAGCAAAAAATCCGGCGTTCTTCTCTGGTTTCAGAGCAGATCGTTGGATTTTTGCCGTACTTTAATAAAACCTCTCAGTTTTCTGATTTTTCTATGCAGTTTTTACTTTAAACAGATGGCTTCCTGTTCGCCCATTTTGGATCTTGGCATGCAGTTTATTCAGATTATACCCCAGGCACAGCAAAAGGATCTCCAGTTTTACCTTCGTTTTCCCTCTCAGCAGAAATCTCTGGAATTCATAATCGTTTTTCAACACTCCAAAAGCTCCTTCTACTTGGATCGAACGGTTTATCCGGTACTGGATTCCTTTTTCACTCAGGATGTTCTCATAGGATTCCTGACGCTTTTTCAAAAAGTTTTTGGAAAGATACAGTCTCTTATTTCCCTTCGCTTTCGTACATTTTTCCTTGTATGGGCACCCGCTGCAGTCTTCACATTCATATACGGTTACTTCTGAGGGATAGCCGCTTTTGCTTTTCTGTTTCTTCTTAAAAACTTCTTTCAGCTTTTTTCCTGCATGACAGGTATAGGTATCCGTCTCTTTCTCATACGCCATGTTTTCACGCCTGCTGATGTCCTTTTTAAAACTTCTCTTTTTCCATTTTTCGTAGGTCTGCGGTTTGATATACGGGATCTGTCCCTGACTTTTCAGATATTCATAAGCCTCTTCACTTTCATACCCCGAATCCGCTGTCACACTGGGATATCGATACCCCAGGTTTGCTTCCATGTGTTTCAGAAACGGTACCAGGGTCCATACATCATTCCGGTCCTGAAAAATCTCAGCTGCCACAATGTATTCGCTGTCCACTGCGATCTGGACGTTATATCCAGGTTTCAGCTGGGCATTCCTCATATGATCATCCTTCATGTGCATAAAGGTGGCGTCCGGGTCTGTCTTGCAGTAGTTATTCCGGCCCTGGAAACTGGCCGTATGCCAGTCATAGATCGTCTGGCGCTCCAGAAACCGGCGGAACAGTTCCAGATATCTTTGGTTCCGGCTTTTGCGTTTCCCTCTTCCATGTACAAAGACCGTCCCGTCCATCCTGCACTTCTCCTCCAGAAACCGGCAGATTTCCTGCAGATCACGGGTACGGCTTTCCTCTCCCACATGGAACCCGCAGATATACTCCTGGTTCAGAAGACAGACTGTTTTCTGGATCTGTTCGTACATCTTTACCTCCCATTTCCCCACCGATTTCTTCCAGACGAAGGTATACTTATTAGCACAGGCTTCCAGTTTTGTCCCATCGATGAATACGGTTTTTTTTGACAATTCTCCGCCTGCTTCCAGACGGGAGACCATCTGGAAGAACAGATTTTCGCAGGCATCCGCCAGAAAACCGGTTCGGAAACGGGCAATCGTGCTGTGATCCGGTGCTTTCTGTCCGGCAAGCAGCCACATAAAGTTGATATCCCGTCTGCATGCGGTTTCAATTTTTCTGGATGAATAAATGTTCTGGGAATAGGCATAGGTCAGGATCTTGAACATGGTCTTTGGGTCCACTGCCGGATTTCTGCCTTTGGCAGAGTAAGCCTGATACAGCAAGCTGTAATCCAATCCCTCCAGTTCGTGGCTCAGCAGTCGGACAGAATCATCATCAGGAACCAGACCTTCCAAATTTAATGGCAAAACCAGTTGATAAGGTTCGCCGAATTCGGTATAATTTTTATGGTATTTTTGGTTAGTGGACATATCTAATTATACCATGGATTACGGACTCTTCGGAGTCCGTTTTCTGTTTTGGAGGCATAAAAACGGAGCCGCTGCTCCATAGATGATTACTCATCTATTTTGCAACGGCCCCACCGGAAAGGAGGATGATCTTTCATCCTTCTTTTCTTATTTTCCGTATTTTTCCTCACAGTACAGACAGCGGTAGGTCTTTGTAGCCTCATCTGCCAGCTTGAATACATGAGGCAGTTCCTGCTCGATGGATGTGATGCAGCGGGGATTCTTGCAGTGGATCACATTTACGATTTTTTTGGGAAGCTTTAAGGTCTTCTTTTCTGCAATGGTCCCGTCTGCAATAATATTCACAGTAATGTTGTGATCAATGTAACCCAGTACATCCAGGTCCAGATGATCCAGATTGCCGGCAATTTTGATAATATCCTTCCTGCCCATTTTGCTGCTTTTTGCGTTTTTGATAATGGCTACTTCGCAGTCCAGCTTGTCCAGTCCCAGATGGTAGTAGATATCCAGACTCTTTCCTGCAGCGATATGGTCCAGAACAATGCCGTCTTTGATTCCGCTGATATTTAACATGGTTTTTCCACCTCCAGTAAAGTCATGATAAGAGCCATTCTGGCATAGACTCCGTACTGGGCCTGCCGGAAATATGCGGCTCGGGGATCTTTGTCCACTTCCACGGAAATTTCATTTACCCTGGGAAGGGGGTGAAGAACATACATATCTTCTTTGGCCAGCTTCATTTTCTGGCGGTCCAGAATGTAGGAATCCTTCAGACGGATATAGTCTTCTTCATTGAAGAAGCGTTCCTTCTGCACTCTGGTCATATAGAGAATGTCCAGCTCCGGCATGGCTTCATCCAGATTGTCCACTTCTTTGTATTCCACATGGTTTTTATCCAGTACATCCGTACGGATGTATCCGGGAACGCGAAGTTCCTGGGGAGAGATCAGCACAAAGCGGATGCCGGTATAGCGTACCAGCGCTTCGATAAGAGAGTGAACCGTACGGCCGAATTTCAGATCTCCGCAGAGGCCGACGGTCAGATGATCAAGACGGCCCTTCAGATTTCTGATGGTCAGCAGGTCCGTAAGGGTCTGGGTAGGATGCTGATGTCCGCCGTCACCGGCATTGATCACCGGAATGGAAGAAAACTGGGAAGCAACCAGCGGAGCACCTTCTTTTGGATGTCTCATGGCACAGATATCTGCATAGCAGGAGATAATGCGGATCGTATCCGCTACACTTTCTCCCTTGGAGGCAGAACTGGAATCGGCGGAAGCAAAGCCCAGTACGCTTCCTCCCAGATTTAACATAGCGGCTTCAAAGCTTAAGCGGGTCCTGGTGCTGGGCTCATAGAACAGGGTTGCCAGCTTTTTGCCGTCGCATACATGGGCATATTTCGGAAGATTGTGTTCGATGTCGCCAGCCAGGTCCAGGAGCTGGCTGATTTCTTCCACGGAAAAGTCCAGTGGATTCAGTAAATGTCTCATAAATTCCTCCTTATTATCTGTTCAGGCAGGCGATCCCTCTGCAAAAAAAAACCACCACACCCATTGATGAGAGAGCAATGCTACACGCATCAGTGAGTCGTGATGGAATTATGGATAAAAGCAGCCGACGCTTTCCGGCAGAAAAATCTTATTAGCAGCATGGAGAACCTCCTGAAATTTTTTCCATTATATAACAGGCCGGGAAATATTTCCAGTGTTTTTTTAAAGTTTTATATTTTTTTGGCAATTCAAAAAATTCGCTGAAAAAAGGCGTAAGGAAATAGTAAATATTTATAGTGAAATTATTAAAGACATTTTCAGGGATTCATAGTATGATAGGAATACGGTGACAGGAGGTAGGAGACGTGGAAGAAGAGACGGAAAAGAAAAAAGAAAGCCCCATTATTCAGGTCAGAAATCTTTACAAGATTTACCGGGTAGGAGAGACAAAGGTGTTCGCCCTGAACGGAGTGGACTTTTCCCTGCAGAGGGGAGAGTTCTGCGCGGTAGTAGGACCGTCCGGTTCCGGAAAATCGACATTGCTCAATATGATGGCCGGTCTGGAAAAGCCTTCAAAGGGAGAGATCATTATTGCCGGAACTCATATTGAAAGAATGACGGAAAAAGAACTGGTTACTTTCCGAAGGGAAAATGTGGGATTTATCTTTCAGTCCTATAATCTGTTAAAAACCATGAATGCTGTGGAGAATGTGGCTCTGCCGCTGTCTTTCAGAGGGGTTCCCAAAAAAGAAAGACTGGAACTGGCCAGAAAATATCTGAAGCTGGTGGGACTGGAAAAGCAGATGAATCACATGGCCAATGAAATGTCCGGAGGCCAGCAGCAGCGAGTGGGAATCGCCCGGGCACTGGTGGTGAATCCCCGTATTATTTTTGCGGACGAGCCTACGGGAAATCTGGATTCCAGAACCACAAAGGATGTGCTGAATCTGATGCGCCGGATTGTGCGGAAGAGGAAACAGACGCTGATTATGGTCACCCATGACAATTATCTGGCCGGATTTGCAGATAAACAGATCCATATTGTGGACGGAAAGATCCTGAAGATCGAAGAGCAGCATCATGAGGATGAGGAGGAACTGTAAGTGAAAAAGTGGAAGCGTTGGATGATCGGATGCCTGGCTGTGCTGGCCGCTTTCGGGAGCGTACCGGCAGCCGGTGTGGGGGAAGCTCAGGCAGCGTACAAAAATATGAATGACAATGAATTTATTTCCGTGGAAAAAATCACGGCGGCCAAGACGGGGCAGACGGCCAATATCACATTCAAGTTTACAAATACGGGAGACTATGATCTGGAAAATGTAAAGATCGGATTCTCCAATTATGATGTGGATTTTCTGGATGACAGTGAAACGCTGGAATCCAATTTCCAGTTTCCTTTCGAGATCACGAAGGGAATGTTCGATGAAGAAAATATGAAGGAGCTGGGGACGGTAAAGGCTGGAAAGTCAAGAAATGTGACTCTTTCCGCCAGAGTCCGCCGGGACATCAAGGAAGGGTATTACTGCTTTCCCGTGAAGGCTTTCGGAGACAATTTTTCCATGGCAGACGAATACGTGAATATCTGGGTCAGCGTGGCCACTTCCACCGATGAGGAGGACGAGGATACCGGAGATCTGGATATGATCCTGGGAGAGGGGCAGAACACTCCTGACGGCACCTATCCCAATGTAATGAATTTCAGCATCAATATGAGAAATGCCAGCACGTTTACTGCCTACGACGTGGTGGTCAGCCTGGAGATGAGCGAGGATAAGACCAAATATCCCTTTGAGATCAACGATGCCAATTATGACAGAAGATTTGAAAAGGTGGATCCGGGAGAAACCGTGTCTCTGGATTACAGCATGGCAATCCAGAAAGATACATACAGCGGTTATTATCCCATCAAGGCACAGATCCAGTATCGGGATAATTCTACTCACACAGGGGATTATCTGAAGATCGAAAGGACCTTTTACGTAAGAATTCACAATAAGGATAAAGAGGATGAACTGGGTGAATTTAATGAAAATGACCGTACCCAGGCCAGAATCATTGTGGACAGCTTTGAGACGGTACCGGCAGACATCATTGCAGGCCAGGAATTCGAGCTGATTCTGCGGATGAAGAATGCTTCCTCCGGAATCCCGGCCAGCAATATCCTGTTTTCACTGGAATCGGAAAAAGTGTCTGACAGCGCCGTCTTTACTACAGATACAGGCTCTTCCTCCTTTACGGTGAACAGCCTGGCACCGGGAGAGGTCAAGGAGCTGCGTGTCATGATGAAAGCCAGATCTGGGGTGGATCAGCGATCCTATTCGCTCACCATCAATGAAACCTATGACAGCCCGGAATTTAAAAACGCCACAAATAAGGTAGTAGTGGATATTCCGGTAAGACAGATTCCACGTCTGAGCACGGGTACGATCGACGTCATGCCGGACAATATTACCGTAGGCTCGGAATCCAATGTCATGTTTCCGGTGAACAACACGGGACGGGTGACGCTTTATAATGTAACGGCCCGGTTTGAGGCGGATTCCATTGAACCATCGGAGGCTTATGTGGGCAATATCAAGCCGGGAGAAACAGGAAACGTAGATGCCATGATCAGAGGAGCAGCTCCAACCATGGATGACGGAAAAGTGAAAATCATCGTATCCTATGAAGATGAAGACGGTGTGATCACGGAAGTGGAAAAAGAAATGACACTGTTCGTCACGGAAGAGATGCCCATGGATTATGAGTCCATTGATGTGGGCAGCATGGACGGCATGGAGGAAGTGGAGCAGAGCTTCTTTTCCAGACATAAGGTGCCGGTCATCATAGGAGCTGCAGTGATCCTGATCGGCGGAGGAGCCGGACTGTCGGCGTTAAAAAAGCGGAGACGGAAAAAACAGCTGCAGGCGGAGGAAGAGGAGATAGACGATGAGATTTCTTGACCTTCTGGTCATGAGCATAAACAATCTGAGACGAAGAAAGCTGAGGACCGCCCTTACGGTTCTGGGGGTTATCGTCGGAACGGCATCCATCGTGGTGATGATGTCTCTGGGAATCGGAATGAGTGAAATGCAGATGGAGCTGATGGAGTCCTACGGAAGCATGACCGCCATCAATGTTTACTGCGATACCTACTCTCAGCCGGAAGGCGGACAGGATCCGGTGTACATGACCGATGAGATTATCGAACAGTTCCGGCAGATGGAGTATGTGGACGGTGTTTCTCCGCTGCTGAACGTGAGCGTGATGATGCGCCAGGGCCAGTATACCGCCAGCTATGTAAACCTGGTAGGTGTAACGGAAGACTATATGGAACAGATTCCGGTGGGTGAGGGAAGGCATCCGAAAATGGATGGCAGCGAAGTGGAGCTGCTTTTCGGAAATATGGTGCTGCAGAATTTTTCCAACGGGAAACGGGGAGGCAGTTATTATGAGACCGGTGAGCTTCCCGATGTGGATCTTATGGGGAAGCCGATTTTCGTGATCTATGATATGGATGCCTACTATCAGTCCATGAACGGAGGAACAGGCACTGACGGAACGGCTGTAAAGGCGCCGAAAAAGTATCTTGTCCCTGTAGCAGGAATCGTGGAAGGCGGCGAAAACGATTACAATCAGTATTCCTGGGAAGTCTACACAGATCTGGAAGCGCTGAAGACGCAGCTGAAGAAGATTTTCAAAAAAGGAGTGATTCCCGGTCAGCCTACGAATAAGAAGGGAAAACCCTATCCCTATTTTATTTACAGCAATGCAGTAGTCTATGTGGATTCCATTGACCATGTAAAGGAAGTCCAGACAGCGATCAGCGATATGGGCTTTCAGGCAAGCAGCAATTCCGAATGGATGGAACAGAATAAAAAGCAGTCTCAGATGACCCAGATGGTGCTGGGCGGAATCGGCGCCGTATCCCTGTTTGTAGCGGCGATCGGAATCGCCAATACCATGATGATGTCCATCTACGAGAGAACCAAGGAGATCGGAGTGATGAAGGTGCTGGGCTGTGATATGGGGAACATCAGAAACATGTTTCTGATGGAGTCCGGCTTCATCGGACTGATGGGAGGCGTGATCGGTCTGATACTCAGCTATTCTCTGTCCTATCTGATGAATCATCTTCCGGCAGTGACACAGATGATGATGGGAATGGGAGGAATGGACGGAAGCATTTCCCGCATTCCTCCATGGCTGGCTGCTGCAGCTCTGGTCTTTGCGGTTGTGGTGGGAATGGTGGCCGGATTTTTCCCGGCAGTAAAAGCCATGAAACTTTCTGCCCTTTCCGCCATACGGAATGAATAAGGTTGTCTTTGGAAAAATACTTGCTTTTTTCGAATGCATGGGATAAGATAACATTAGGACGTGCAACTGACGGATAGTGGTGGAACCACAGGGAGCACGTGGAAGCAGAAATGTCGACCGTCTGGGCAGCATCATGGAATATCCATAGGCTGTCCGGACGGTTTTTTGTTTTGCGGACAGTCTTTCGGAAAAGGAAAATCAGGAGGTATACGCATGGAAATCGTATCAATGGAGCAGGAACTGAAGTCGAACGCTTATCCGGGACGGGGAATCGTTATCGGAAAGACAATGGACGGAAAGAAAGCGGCAGCCGCTTACTTTATTATGGGAAGAAGCGAAAACAGCCGCAACCGGGTGTTTGTGGAAGACGGGCAGGGAATCCGTACCCAGGCTTTTGACCCGGCCAAGCTTACGGATCCCAGCCTGATCATCTACGCTCCGGTACGGGTACTGGGAAACAAGACGATTGTGACCAATGGAGACCAGACGGATACCATTTATGAAGGAATGGACCGGCAGCTGACATTTGAACAGTCTCTCCGCAGCCGGGAATTTGAGCCGGACGGTCCTAACTACACGCCCAGGATATCCGGAATCATGCATATTGAAAACGGAAAATATAATTATGCTCTGTCCATTTTAAAGAGCAGCAACGGAAACCCGGAGAGCTGCAGCCGTTTTACCTACGCCTACGAAAATCCCCTGAACGGAGAGGGACGGTTCATCCATACCTATATGCATGACGGCAACCCCCTTCCCAGCTTTGAAGGAGAGCCGAAACGGGTGGCAATTCCGGATGATATTGACAGCTTTGCAGATCTTCTTTGGAACAGTCTGAATGAGGAAAACAAGGTATCTCTGTTTGTACGCTATATTGATATTGAAACAGGAACCTATGAGACCAGAATCGTGAACAAGAACCGGTAAGGAGGAAAAGAAAATGAAAGAACTGGAGTTAAAGTATGGCTGCAATCCCAATCAGAAGCCTTCCCGCATTTATATGGAAGGAGACAGAGATCTTCCCATTCAGGTGCTCTGCGGAAAACCTGGTTATATCAATTTTCTGGATGCTTTCAATGGCTGGCAGCTGGTACGGGAACTGAAGGAAGCGACAGGGCTTCCTGCTGCTGCCTCCTTCAAGCATGTATCCCCTGCAGGTGCTGCCGTAGGACTGCCGCTGGATGATACGCTGAGAAAAATCTACTGGGTGGACGATATGGGAGATCTTTCTCCCCTGGCCTGCGCCTACGCCAGGGCCAGAGGAGCGGACCGGATGTCTTCATTCGGAGATTTCATTTCCCTGTCTGATGTGTGTGATGCCGATACGGCCAGAATCATCAAAAGGGAAGTATCCGATGGCGTGATCGCTCCCGGATATGAGCCGGAAGCTCTGGAAATCTTAAAGAGCAAAAAGAACGGAAATTATAATGTGATCCAGATCGATCCTGATTACCGTCCCGCTCCTGTTGAGCATAAGCAGGTATTCGGAATCACCTTTGAACAGGGAAGAAATGAACTGGCCATTAACCGTGAGCTTCTTTCCAATGTGGTGACGGAAAATAAGGAGATCCCCGATTCTGCCAAGATTGATCTGATGATCTCTCTGATCACCCTGAAATATACCCAGTCCAATTCCGTCTGCTATGTGAAGGGCGGCCAGGCCATCGGTATCGGCGCCGGACAGCAGTCCAGAGTACACTGTACCAGACTGGCCGGCCAGAAGGCAGATAACTGGTTCCTTCGGCAGGCTCCTCAGGTACTGGGTCTGCAGTTTGTAGACGGGATCAAGAGAGCAGACAGAGACAATGCCATCGACGTATATATCGGTGAGGAATACATGGATGTGCTGGCTGACGGGAGATGGGAGAAGATTTTCAAAGTAAAGCCCCCTGTATTTACAAGGGAGGAGAAGAGAGCATGGCTGGATCAGATGCAGGATGTTGCTCTTGGATCGGATGCATTCTTCCCGTTCGGAGACAACATTGACCGTGCTTATAAGAGCGGGGTTAAGTACATCGCCGAGCCCGGAGGATCCGTAAGGGATGACAATGTGATCGAAACCTGCAATCGCTACGGCATGGCTATGGCGTTTACGGGGATCCGCCTGTTCCATCATTGATCTGTCTGACGGAAAATACGGTAAAGTGCCGCGGAAAAAAGACTGCTTTTTTCCGCGGCATTTTTCTGTCCGGAAAAACTTTTGAAAAATGCAGTTGACAGAATCAAAATGATATTTTATAATGCTACCATATTAGCACGATAAAGTGACCGAGAGGAACCGGTCCCACATGGAGGGTCAAGTATGAAAAAGAGATGGACGGCAGATAGATGGAGAATCAGATGGACGGCTGCAGCTGCAGCAACAGCAGCTCTGCTGATGAGCGGATGCTCTGCATTGGGAACGGTAGAGACGCCGGCGGGCGGAGAGGAAGGACTGATGTCCGCTGCGGAGACGGAGAAAACGGCAGATACGGGTAAGAACCGGCTGGAACAGATCAAAGAAAGAGGATATCTGGAGGTGGCCACGGAGCCGTATTTTGCACCCAACGAGTTCATCGATCCGTCAAAACAGGGAGACGAAAAATACGTTGGCTCGGATATTGAACTGGCACACTACATTGCAGATGCACTGGGAGTGGAATGCAGGATCGTTCCTCTGGATTTTACAGCGGTACTCAGCAGCGTGACGGAAGGGAAATATGATATGGCGATTTCCGCACTGGCTTACACGCCGGCGAGAGCAGAGGCCATGGAGCTTTCCAAGGGATATTATTATGACGAGGAAACCGTATGGTACGGCCTGCTGGTCCGGGATGAAGATACGGATGAGATCCAAACGGCAGATGATCTGGCGGATAAGACCGTAGTGGTCCAGAGCGGCTCCCTTCAGGAAGTATTCCTTCAGGAGCAGGTTCCGTCCTATAAGGAAGCAAAGAGAGTTTCCGCCACCACGGATGGCTTTCTGATGGTTCAGGAAGGAAAGGCAGACGCATGTATTACAGCAGCGGCGACGGCAGAACTTTATCTGGAAGCCAATCCTGACTGCGGCATGACCATGATCCAGGATTTCCGGTTTGTGGTGGATGAATCCACTCAGGGTACCCGGATCGGAATGAAAAAGGGGGAAACAGAACTTCTGGATGAAGTCAACCGGATCATTGATCAGATGACAGAAGAGGGGCTGTATAAGCAGTGGTATGAAGAATATTCCCAGTATGCGGCAAGCCTGGGGATCAGTTAAGGAGGAGCGCCATGATTGAAACGATCTTTAAGATTTTATCCAAATATGGATATGTATATGTTCAGGGGCTGGCCGGCACTCTGTGTCTGGCCGGGATCACCATCGTGGCGGGAAGTGCTCTGGGAACAGCTCTGGCCCTGATGCGTATGTCAAAAGTCCGGCCGATGGAATGGTTTGTGAAGGGGTATATCTGGATCCTGAGAGGGACTCCGATTCTTCTGCAGCTGTATTTCTTCTGGATCCTTCTTCCCCGGGTCCTTCCTTTTGAGATTTCTGATGTGGCCTGCATTATTATTGCTCTGATCGTGAATTCCGGCGCTTATGTGGCAGAAATCATCCGGGCGGGCATTCAGGCAGTAGACTCCGGTCAGCTGGAGGCGGCCAGAAGCCTGGGACTTACCGGTGCGCAGGCGATGAGAAAGGTGGTGCTCCCTCAGGCAATCCGGAATATCCTTCCGGCATTGGGCAATGAATTTGTAAATATGATCAAACAGGTTTCCTTAGCTTCCGTATTCTTTATCAATGAGCTGACCACATCCTACAAAACAGTGCTGGCAGCTACCTACGTTCCGATTGAACCTATCGTAATCGCCGGGCTGATCTACCTGCTGGTGACCACGGTTCTGTCCCAGGCAGTAAATATGATGGAATACCGGATGCGGCTGAGCGAGGGATGACGGAAGGAGAAGCGTATGAACGACAGAGAATGGATCGAACGATTTATAGAGACAAATCAGCAGCAGTTTGTGGAGGCAAACGATGATATATGGGGGTATGCAGAGCTGGCGTTTCACGAGACCCGATCGGCAGAAAGGCTGGAAGGGATGCTCAAAGACTGGGGGTTTCAGGTAGAAACAGGTGTGGCTGGAATTCCCACCTGTTTTACCGGAACCTACAGCCAGGGAGACGGAAAGCCGGTGATGGGAATCCTGGGAGAATACGATGCACTGGCAGGACTGAGCCAGAAGGCGGGGACGGCAGTAAAGGAAGAGACAGAACCGGGCGGAGCAGGACACGGATGCGGTCACTGCGCTCTGGGAACCGGCGCGCTGGCTGCCGCTGTGGCGGTGAAGGAATACCTGATGGAGACCGGAAAAAGCGGTACGGTGATTTATTTCGGCTGTCCGGCAGAGGAGGGAGCCGGTTCCAAGCAGTTCATGGCCAGAGCCGGTGTTTTTGACGGAGTGGATTTTGTATATACGTGGCATCCGGCCACAGTAAACCAGGTAGAAGCCGTCCATTCCAATGCGATTATGGGAGCGAACTTCCGCTTCAGCGGAATATCTTCCCATGCGGGTTCCACACCTTATCTGGGAAGAAGTGCGCTGGACGCCTGTGAACTTATGAGCGTGGGCTGCAATTACTTGAGAGAGCATGTGATTCCGGAAGCCAGGATCCACTATGCTTATATCGATACGGGCGGAACTGCTCCCAACGTGGTCCAGGATCATGCCTGCGTGCGCTACGAGGTAAGAGCTCCCTATGTCTATCAGGTAAAAGAGCTGTTCGAACGGGTAAAGGAGGTGGCCAGAGGAGCAGCCATCATGACCGGGACGACCATGGAATGTGAGCTGGCCATGGCGTTTACGGAATACCTGCCTAACAACGCCCTGGCTGCCGTAGCAGACGGATGCATGAAGGAGATCGGTGCTCCGAAATGGACAGATGAGGACTACCGCCTGGCAAAGTCCTTCCTGGATACTTATAATGAGGAAACAAAGGCAGGAATCCGCCGGACAGCGGCGGCTCTTTACGGAGCAGACCGGGTAGAAGAGATCCTGAACGCTCCGCTGGACAGCGAGATTCACTCGTTTGATCCGGATAAGATCCGGCTTCAGGCCGGTTCCACGGACGTGGGAGATGTGGGATATGCGGTGCCTACGCTGAATCTGCAGGTGGCTACTGCCTGTGTGGGAAATGTGGGCCATACCTGGCAGATGACAGCCCAGTCCTGCAGCCCTCTGGCCCATAAAGGCCTTCTTACGGCGGCAAAAGTTCTGGCGCTTTGCTGTGTGAGAACCATGGAACAGCCGGATGTGATCCGCAGGGCCAAGGAAGAAGTTGCAGTCAGGAATGGCGGAAAGTATGAGTGTCCTCTTCCGGATTCTGTGAAGCCGCCGCTGGATACGTACTGATCAGACAGAAATTTTTCTAAAAAAGGCAGCCGATTTTTTCGGCTGTCTTTTTGGTGCGGACCGGCTTTTGCCGCATGCGATTCGACAAAGGGCTATGGTTAATCCAAAGGCGATGATCCGGCAGATCACGGTCAGAATATCGGTAAATGCATGCAAAGCATGCCTGAAAACCAGATCAGCTAAAAGCATCTTTGCCATTCTGCAGCCTGCAGTCCGAAACGGTCATGGGATAGTGACCGTCGAAGCAGGCTTTGCACAGAGAGAGCCCTTCTGCCATATGATCCAGGGCCTCCATGGGAAGGTAGGCAAGAGAATCGGCGCCGATGAGGGAGCAGATGTCCGCCTCTGAATGGGAAGAGGCAATGAGCTGGCGGTTGGAGGGAACGTCCGTCCCGAAATAACAGGGAAACAGGAACGGAGGCGATGAGATCCGTACATGGATCTGAGAAGCTCCTGCCTGGCGGAGCATTTTCACCAGGGCGGACATGGTAGTCCCCCTGACCAGGGAGTCGTCTACCAATACGATCCGCTTTCCCTTTACCACAGACGTCAGAACGCTCAGCTTCATGCGGACGGCATTCTGGCGTTCTTCGTCCGTAGGCTTTATGAAAGTCCGGCCCACATAGCTGTTCTTGCAGAGAGCCAGTGCAAAGGGAATGGAGGAAGCTTTGGAAAAGCCTGCCGCTGCGGTCAGGCCGGAATCAGGAACACCGGTAACCAGGTCTGCCTGGGCAGGATGGAGGCGGGCAAGAGCTTCTCCGCTGCGGAACCGGGCGTCATAGACAGAGACTCCGTCGATTACGCTGTCAAGGCGGGCGAAATAGATATATTCGAATGCGCAGCGGGCCGTTTTTTCCGGCGGGGCAGGAAGGAAACGGGAGGAAAGACCCTGAGAGGAGACGATAAGGATTTCTCCCGGAAGGAGATCCCGTATAAACTGGATTCCAAGAGAGGAAAAGGCGCAGCTTTCCGAGGAAAGGAAGTAGGCAGAGTCCTTTTTTCCCAGACAGAGAGGCTTCAGCCCCCAGGGATCCCGGACGCCGATCAGTTTTCTGGGACTGGTGACAGCCAGTGCATAACCGCCCATCAGGCATTTTGCCGTCTGTTCTACAGCTTCTTCTATAGAGGAAGTCCGAACGCGTTCTCTGGCAATGCCGCAGGCGATGACTTCCGAATCAATGGTGGTACGGAAAACAGCTCCCTGCGCTTCCTGCTCCCTGCGGAGTCTGGAGGCGTTGACCAGGTTTCCGTTATGAGCCAGCGCAAAGGATCCTTTTATGTAGTTCAGAACAAGAGGCTGAGCATTTTCCGGAGAAGTGGAGCCGCAGGTGGAATAGCGTACGTGGCCTACCCCCAGATTTCCTGGCAGTGCGTGAAGAATGGAGGGGGAAAACACTTCACTGACCAGACCGAGGCCTTTGTGGCAGCGGATATTACGGGGAGGGCCGGAAGTAGAGGATACGGCAATTCCGCAGGATTCCTGCCCGCGGTGCTGGAGAGCGGAGAGACCGCGGTATATGAGGGGAGCCGTATCATTCCCTGCAGTGTCAAAAACAGCAAATACGCCGCATTCTTCATGAAGACCGGTAAAAGATGCGGCGGAAACAGATTCGGGTGCGTTCATAAATTTCCTCCTTCGGATTGGATTGTTTATGGCATGAAATCCGGAACATGCCGCAGGGCGCCGGATCTCCGGCGCCCTGGACGGCTTTCGGTATTCTATACAGAAAACAGAAGCTGGTCGTAAGTAGGATAGGGAAGCAGCTCATCAGGAATCAGAGCTTCTGCCTGATCGGCGAAGGAACGGATTTCTTCCAGATCTGCCAGGATCACATCGCGGCTGAAACGGGCTGTTTCCAGAATATCATCATAGTCAGCAGATTTTTTCAGGTCGTCAGACAGCTTTTCAGTTCTCTGTGTGATGGAATCATAGAGAGCAGAGAGCTTTTCCAGAAGACGGATGTCAAAACCAAGAGGCAGTCCCAGTTCTTTTTTCGACTGTACAGCAGCAGCGGTATGACCCGTATGGGCAAGGAGTGCGGGAAGAAGATCTTTTTCCATCATTTCCGTCATGGTCCGTCCTTCCAGCTGCAGAGCTTTGCTGTAGTTTTCCAGAAGAATTTCATAGCGGGCGTAGATTTCTCCGCGGCTGAATATGTGGTGTCTGGTAAACAGCTCCACATTCTTTTCATCCAGAAGGTGAGGAATGGCGTCAGGAGTGGAAATAAGATTCCAGAGTCCGCGGCGGCCTGCTTCGTTTACCCATTCTTCCGTATAACCGTTTCCGTTGAACAGGATCCTCTTATGTTCTGTGACCGCTTTGCGCACCAGTTCTTTTGCTGCGCTTTCCCGCTCACCTGAGGACAGTTTCTCCAGCTGCAGGGAGAAGCGGCGGAACATTTCAGCGACGGCTGTGTTCAGCACCACATTGGGACCGGCGGAAGAAAGAGAGGAACCGGGCATCCGGAATTCAAACTTGTTGCCGGTAAAGGCAAAGGGAGAGGTGCGGTTCCGGTCTGTATTGTCCTTCATGAAGTGAGGAATCACTTTGGCTCCGGTTTCCATCTGCACAGTCTCAGGCTCGGTAAATGAGGTTCCTTTTTCAATGGAGGAGAGCAGGGAGGTGAGCTCATCTCCGAGGAAAATGGATACTATAGCGGGCGGAGCTTCATTGGCTCCCAGCCGATGGTCATTGCTGGCACTGGCTACCGAGATCCGCATAAGATCGCCGTATTCGTCCACTGCCTGGATTACAGCTGCGAGAGAAAGAAGAAACGGAAGGTTTTCTCCCGGATTTTTACCCGGATTCAGCAGATTCAGCCCGGTGTCAGTGATCAGAGACCAGTTGTTGTGTTTTCCGCTTCCGTTGATGCCGGCAAAGGGCTTTTCGTGAAGAAGGCAGGCAAGACCGTGTTTATCCGCCACCTTTTTCATCATTTCCATGGTAAGCTGGTTATGATCTACCGCAATGTTTGCTGTATCATAAACGGCGGCCAGCTCGTGCTGAGCGGGAGCCACTTCATTGTGCTTGGTTTTTGCGGGAACGCCCAGCTTCCAGAGCTCTTCATCCAGCTCATGCATATAGGCGGAAACTCTGGGACGGAGCACACCGAAATAGTGATCTTCCATTTCCTGACCTTTGGGAGCCGGAGCGCCGAACAGAGTTCTTCCGCAGAATACCAGGTCCTTTCTGCGGCGGTACAGTTCCTTGTCAATAAGAAAATACTCCTGCTCCGGACCGACTGTAGTAGATACCCGGGAGATCTCTCCGTATCCCAGAAGATGCAGGAGACGGACGGCTTCACGATTCAGTGTCTCCATGGAACGGAGAAGGGGGGTTTTTTTGTCCAGGGCTTCACCGGTATAGGAACAGAATGCAGTAGGAATATAGAGCGTTCCGTCCTTGATGAATGCGGGAGAAGTAGGATCCCATGCCGTATAGCCCCGTGCCTCAAAAGTGGCTCTCAATCCTCCGGAAGGAAAACTGGAAGCGTCCGGTTCTCCTTTTACCAGCTCTTTTCCGGAGAATTCCATGATTACTTCACCGGGAGCCAGGGGAGAGATAAAGCTGTCGTGTTTTTCTGCGGTGATGCCGGTCATGGGCTGGAACCAGTGGGTGAAATGAGTGGCTCCGTTTTCCACTGCCCATTCTTTCATGGCGACTGCCACGGCATTTGCCACATCCAGTTCCAGATGAGTACCATTCTGAATCGTTTTTTTCAGTGCTTTGTACACATCTCCGGGAAGCTTTGCCCGCATAACCCGGTCACTGAATACCAGACTGCCGTATAATTCAGGAATATTTTTCATAAAGATCCTCTCCTTTCTTTCTGCAAAAAAATAAAAAAAGGGTGCGTCGGCCAGCCGTTGACCGAAGCACCCTTGCTTTATGTGAAGTAGTATACACAAATCAGTGAGGATGTCAAGCATTTTGTAAAAATAAAATGAAAAAAATTGGGGCTTTACAAATCGGCAAATTTAGAATATGATATTCGCTTATAAAAGAAAAATACAGTTTGAGGAGACAAGGGCGTCTGAAACCGGACGGTCGGGAGATTACCGGCGGTTCAGGGATTAAGACCCCCTTTTTCTGTTTCAGAGAGGAGATCAGTCATATGTCAGTAAAATATGTATTTGTCACAGGAGGAGTGGTATCCGGACTGGGAAAGGGAATCACGGCAGCGTCTCTGGGAAGGCTTCTGAAATCCAGAGGATACCGGGTTACCATGCAGAAGCTGGATCCCTATATCAATGTGGATCCGGGAACCATGAATCCCATTCAGCACGGAGAAGTATTTGTTACGGAAGACGGAACAGAGACCGATCTGGATCTGGGACATTATGAACGGTTTATTGATGAAAATCTGGGAGTGCATTCCAATGTGACAACGGGAAAGATTTACTGGTCGGTTCTTCACAAAGAGAGAAGAGGGGATTACGGCGGCCATACCGTACAGGTGATTCCCCATATTACGAATGAGATCAAAAGCCGGTTTTACCATTCGGACCGGGAAGAGGACTGCATTGCTATTATAGAAGTGGGAGGAACGGTAGGAGACATGGAAAGCCAGCCCTTTCTGGAGGCGATCCGGCAGTTTCAGATGGAGGTGGGAAGAGAAAACGCCATTCTGATCCATGTGACCCTGATTCCTTATCTGAGAGCTTCCGGGGAGCTGAAGACCAAACCCACTCAGGCCAGTGTGAAACAGCTTCAGGGAATGGGAATACAGCCGGATATTCTGGTCTGCCGCTCAGAGGTGGAACTGGGAACGGATGTAAAAGAAAAAATCGCGCTGTTCTGCAATGTACCGGTGGATCATGTGCTCCAGAATCTGGATGTGGAATATCTGTATGAAGCGCCTCTGGCTATGGAGCAGGAGCACCTGGCAGAGGTGGTATGCCGGTGCCTGAAGCTTCCCTGCGGCACGCCGGATCTGGAGGAATGGAAACAGATGGTCTGGAATCTGCGTCATCCGGAAAACTCGGTTACAATTGCTCTCGTGGGGAAATATGTGCAGCTTCATGATGCCTATTTAAGCGTGGCAGAGGCTCTCAAGCACGGCGGGATCGAAAACAGATGCAGTGTGAATATCCGCTGGGTGGATTCGGAGCAGGTGACAGACGGAACTGTGGAAGCGTTTCTTGGGGGTGCGGACGGGATTCTGGTACCGGGAGGCTTCGGAAACAGAGGAATTGACGGGAAGATCCGGGCGATCCGGTATGCAAGAGAAAGGAAGATTCCCTACCTGGGAATCTGCCTGGGAATGCAGCTGGCGGTAATTGAATTTGCCAGAAATGTGGCAGGTCTGGGGGATGCGGACAGTACGGAGCTGAATCCGGATACTGCCCATCCGGTAATCGCTCTGATGCCGGAACAGAACGGGGTGACGGATCTGGGCGGAACACTCCGCCTGGGAGCATATCCCTGTGTACTTCAGAAGGGATCCCTGGCGGAGAAGCTTTACGGAACGGAAGAAACAAAAGAACGTCACCGTCACCGCTATGAGTTCAACAATGAATACCGGGAGATTCTGAAGGCTCACGGAATGAGGCTTTCCGGTCTGTCTCCCGACGGCCGGATCGTGGAGATGATCGAACTTCCGGAACATCCCTATTTCATAGCGACTCAGGCCCATCCGGAGTTCAAATCCAGACCCAATCATGCCCATCCGCTGTTCGCAGGACTGGTGCGGGCGGCAGCTGAGAGAAAGAAAGGAGCGGACAGCTTATGAAAAACGGAACAGACCGGCAGGGACTTTACTGTCCACAGATGGAACACGATAACTGCGGCATCGGAGCCGTAGTGGACCGCAAAGGAAGAAAAAGCAGAGCAACTGTGGAACGGGCTTTGAGAATCGTAGAAAATCTGGAACACCGTGCGGGAAAGGACGCAGAGGGAAAGACCGGAGACGGAGTGGGAATCCTGCTTCAGATCTCTCACCGCTTTTTTTCCGGAGTCTGCGCAGAAGAAGGGATTCGTCTGGGCGGAGAGCGGGATTACGGAGTGGGGATGTTTTTCTTCCCGGAAAACGAACTGAAGAGAAACCAGGCAAAGAAAATGTTCGAGGTGATCGTGGAAAAAGAGGGAATGGAATTCCTGGGATGGCGCATTGTGCCCGTGGATCCGTCAGTTCTGGGCCAGAAAGCCAGAGCATGCATGCCCTGTATTGAACAGGGATTTGTGAAGCGGCCGGAAGGGGTGAACCGGGGACTGGATTTTGACCGGAAGCTCTATGTGGTCCGCCGCGTGTTTGAACAGTGCAATGAGGGAACCTATGTAGTGTCCCTCAGCAGCCGGACCATTGTATATAAGGGAATGTTTCTGGTAGGGCAGCTGCGGACCTTTTACAGAGATCTGCAGTCAGAAAATTACGACTCTGCCATTGCCATGGTTCACTCCCGGTTCAGTACCAATACGGAACCCAGCTGGGAAAGAGCTCATCCCAACCGTCTGATCGTACACAACGGAGAGATTAATACCATTCGGGGCAATGCGGATAAAATGCTGGCAAGGGAAGAGACCATGGAATCTCCATGTCTGAACGGGGAGCTTCATAAGATCCTGCCGGTGATCAACGTGCAGGGATCCGATTCCGCCATGCTGGACAATACCCTGGAATTTCTCATGATGAACGGCATGGATCTTCCTCTGGCAGTAATGGTGACCATACCGGAACCCTGGGAAAACAACCGTGCCATGGCGGAAAAAAAGAGAGAATTTTACCAGTACTACGCTACCATGATGGAGCCGTGGGACGGTCCGGCTTCCATAGTGTTTTCAGACGGAGACGTGATGGGAGCCGTTCTGGACCGAAACGGGCTGCGGCCTTCCAGATATTATGTGTTGAAAGACGGTACGGTGATCTTGGCGTCTGAGGTGGGTGTTCTTCCCGTTCCGGAGGAAGACATCGTACTGAAAGAAAGACTTCACCCGGGGAAAATGCTTCTGGTGGATACCAGAGCAGGAAAGATCATCCATGATGAAGAGCTGAAAGGCCATTACGCGGCAGCGAAGCCTTATGGGGAATGGCTCAGCGGCGGTCTGGTCTGCTTAGAGGATTTAAAAATCCCCAACAGAAAGGCTCCGGTGCATACGCCGGAGCAGAGAGCAAGACTTCAGAAGGCATTCGGATATACCTATGAGGAATACCGCACGTCCATTCTTGGAATGGCTCTCAACGGAGCGGAAAGCATCCGGGCCATGGGATCGGATATTCCGCTGGCAGCTCTGTCGGAAGAGCCGCAGCCGCTCTTTGCCTATTTCAAACAGCTGTTTGCTCAGGTGACCAATCCTCCGATCGACGCGATCCGTGAGGAAATTGTAACCAGCACAGCAGTCTATGTGGGAAGAGACGGCAATCTGCTTGAAGACCGGGCGGAAAACTGCCAGGTTTTGAAGATCAGCCAGCCTATTCTGGGAAATACGGACATGCTGAAGCTGAAAGAACTGAAAGAAGGAAGACTGAAAACAGCGGTTGTCCCGATCACCTATTATAAAAGTGCCCGGCTGGAAAGAGCGGTGGATCACCTGTTTGTGGAGGTGGACAAGGCTTACCGGGACGGAGCAGCCATTCTGATCCTTTCCGACAGAGGTGTGGATGAGAACCATGTGGCCATTCCTTCTCTTCTGGCAGTTTCCGCCGTACATCAGCACCTGGTTCAGACAAAGAAGCGTACGGCCATGTCCCTGATTCTGGAGTCGGGAGAGCCCAGAGATGTTCATCATTTTGCCGCTTTGCTGGGCTACGGGGCCAGTGCGGTCAACCCGTACCTTGCTCTGGAAACAGTGGGGCAGCTGATCGAAGAAGGAATGCTGGACAAGGATTATGCAGCGGCGGAACAGGACTACCGCAGCGCCGTCCTTCACGGAATCGTAAAAATCGCGTCCAAAATGGGAATTTCCACTCTTCAGTCCTACCAGGGAGCGAAGATCTTTGAGGCGGTGGGAGTTTCAAAAGAAGTGATTGACCGGTATTTCACCGGAACGGTGAGCAGAATCGGAGGAATCACACTGGAAGATCTTGCGAAGGAAGCGGACAGTCTGCATTCACAGGCATTTGATCCCCTGGGGCTGTGGACGGATCTGACTTTTGACAGCGAGGGCAACCATAAAATGAGAAGTCAGGGGGAGATCCACCGGTACAATCCGGAGACCATTCATCTCCTCCAGCAGGCGGTGCGCACAGGAGATTACGGACTTTTTAAGGAATATACAAAAGCCGCAGACCGGGAAAGCTGCGGAAATATCCGGAGTCTGTTTGAACTGGTTCCCGGTACAACCCCTATTCCCCTGGACCAGGTAGAACCGGCAGATTCAATCGTCAGGAGATTCAAAACAGGAGCCATGTCCTACGGTTCCATTTCTCAGGAGGCCCATGAGGCTCTGGCCATTGCCATGAACCGGTTGGGTGGGAAATCCAATACGGGAGAGGGAGGAGAAAGCGAGGAACGGCTGGATTCGGCAGGGACAGAAAATGATCGCTGTTCTGCCATCAAGCAGGTCGCTTCCGGCCGGTTCGGCGTTACCAGCCGCTATCTGGTAAGCGCCAGAGAGATCCAGATCAAAATGGCTCAGGGAGCAAAACCGGGAGAAGGCGGACACCTTCCGGCAGGAAAGGTCTACCCGTGGATCGCAAAAACCCGCCATTCTACTCCGGGCGTCAGCCTGATCTCTCCGCCGCCTCATCATGACATCTATTCCATCGAAGACCTGGCCCAGCTGATCTTCGATCTGAAAAATGCGAACAGAAATGCACGGATTTCCGTAAAACTGGTAAGTGAAGCCGGCGTAGGGACTGTAGCGGCCGGAGTGGCGAAGGCCGGAGCCCAGGTAATTCTGATTTCCGGATCGGACGGTGGAACGGGAGCGGCTCCGGGCAGTTCCATTCATAACGCAGGCCTGCCCTGGGAGCTGGGAGTGGCAGAGACCCATCAGACACTGATGAGAAACGGTCTGCGGGAGATGGTGGCTATTGAGGCAGACGGAAAGCTCATGACCGGATGGGATGTGGCAGTGGCCGCCATGCTGGGAGCTGAGGAATTCGGATTTGCCACGGCACCTCTGGTAGCGCTGGGATGCGTCATGATGCGGGTATGCAATCTGGATACCTGTCCTATGGGAATTGCCACCCAGAATCCGGAACTGAGAAAACGCTTTTCAGGAAAACCGGAATATGTGGAGAACTTTATGAGGTTCATTGCGGAGGAACTGCGGGAATACATGGCAGATCTGGGAATCCGTACGGTAAAAGAACTGGTGGGCCGGACGGATCTTCTGAGAAAAAAGGCATGCATACAGGGAGGCCGCGCTTCCCGTATTGACGTGACCGCGATTCTGGAAGGAGGACCGAGAAAAGCGGTATTCTGCCCGGAAAAAGCTTATGACTTTTGCCTGGACCGTTCCCTGGACGTGAAAGCTCTTCTTCCCGAATTCCGTCAGTCTCTGGAGACGGGAACGGCAAAAACCGTTTCCCTGGAGGTGTCAAATACAGACCGGGCGTTCGGAACGATCCTGGGATCAGAGATCACCCGGACCGGAAAAGAAGGATTTCCTGACGGTACCTTCACGGTGCGGTGTCAGGGATCAGGCGGGCAGAGCTTCGGAGCGTTTATACCGAAGGGTCTGACCATCAGCCTTTCCGGTGACAGCAATGACTATTTCGGCAAGGGTCTTTCCGGAGGAATTCTGGCAGTGGCACCGCCCGCAGAGGCCGGATATCAGCCGGATAAAAATATTATCGTGGGGAATGTAGCCCTTTACGGAGCAACATCAGGAGCGGCCTATATCTGCGGAGTGGCAGGTGAACGGTTCTGCGTGCGCAATTCCGGCGCCAATGCGGTGGTGGAAGGAGTGGGAGATCACGGCTGCGAATATATGACCGGAGGCCGGGTAGTGGTTCTTGGAAGAACGGGAGAAAATTTTGCCGCGGGAATGAGCGGAGGAATCGCTTATGTGCTGGATGAAAAAAATGAGCTGTACCGCCATCTGAACCGGGAAATGGTATCCATGGAGCAGGTGGAAAACCGTTATGATATCCAGGAACTGAAGGAACTGATCCGGTGCCATGTGGAATATACCGGTTCGAAAAAGGGACGGGAAGTGCTGGAGCATTTCAGTGAGTACCTTCCCAGATTTAAAAAGATCATACCGGATGATTACCGAAAAGTCATGCTTCTGTGCGCCAGACTGGAGGAGCAGGGGCTGTCCGGAGAACAGGCGCAGATTGAAGCGTTCTATGAGAGCACAGGAAATAAACGGGAGGTGTAGAGGATGGGAAAGCCAACAGGATTTTTGGATTACGGCAGGGAGAACGGCAGAGTGCTTTCTCCGGAAGAAAGGATCAAAAACTTCAGAGAATTTCACTGCAGCCTTCCGGCAGAACGTCAGAGGCTTCAGGGGGCCAGATGCATGGATTGCGGAGTGCCGTTCTGCCAATCGGCAGCCACGCTCGGGGGAATGACGTCAGGCTGCCCTTTGAGAAATCTGGTACCGGAGTTTAATGATCTGGTATTTATGGGTAACTGGGAACAGGCTTACAGACGGCTTGGAAAAACCAACTGTTTTCCGGAATTCACCGGACGGGTCTGTCCGGCTCTCTGCGAGGCAGCCTGTACCTGCGGACTTTACGGGGATCCGGTATCCACCAAAGAAAATGAACTGCATATCATAGAGACGGCTTTTGCTTCCGGATGGGTACACCCCGAGCCGCCGAAGGTCCGCACGGGAAAACGGGTGGCCGTGATCGGAAGCGGTCCGTCCGGACTGGCCGCGGCTTTTTTCCTGAACCGGAGAGGACATGAGGTGACCGTATTTGAAAAAAGTGACCGGCCGGGAGGCCTTCTGATGTACGGAATTCCCAATATGAAGCTGGAAAAATCGGTAGTGGAACGCAGGATCAGCCTGATGAAAGAGGAAGGAATCCGTTTCTGCCTGAATACCGATGTGGGGAAAACTGTGACGGGAGAGAGCATACGCCGGGAGTTTGACCGGATTCTGCTCTGCTGCGGAGCCGGAAAGCCGAGAGATATCCAGGTGCCCGGAAGGGAGACGGGAGGCATCTGGTTTGCTGTGGATTTTCTGTCTGCAGTGACCAAGAGCCTGCTGGATTCCGGGCTGCAGGATAAAAAGTATCCTGCGGTGAAAGGAAAAAGAGTTGTGGTCATCGGAGGAGGGGATACGGGAAATGACTGTGTGGGAACTGCCGTCCGCCTGGGAGCCAGATCTGTGGTGCAGCTGGAGATGATGCCGGAACCTCCGGAAAAAAGAAGTGATAAGAATCCGTGGCCGGAGTGGCCCAGGATTAAAAAGACGGATTACGGACAGGAAGAGGCCATGAGCGTCTACGGAGAGGATCCGAGAAGGTACTGTACCACTGTCACCGCATTTCTGCCCGGAAAAAGGGGAAATGTGGCAAAGGTCTGCACAGTGGAACTGACTGAGGAAACAACCGGGAACAACCGGAGGATGGTTCCCAAGCCGGGAACAGAAAAGGAGATCCCGGCAGATCTGGTACTGATTGCTGCCGGCTTTTCCGGGGCGGAGGAGTACGGGGCTGAGAGCTTCGGACTGACGCTGAATGAACGGGGAAGAGCAGCCTGCAGAGAGGGAAGTTTTGCCACGTCTGATCCGGCTGTATTTGCCGCGGGAGATATGAGGCGGGGACAGTCCCTGGTGGTCTGGGCCATACGGGAAGGCGCAGAGGCGGCTGTTCAGGTAGACGCCTCGCTCATGGGATATTCCAATCTGAACAGAGGAGGAACATGTGATGGGAGATGAAGCATTCCGCAGGATTCTGGAGACAATGGAGGAGGAAGAAGTAGGCTCAGTAAGTCTTCAGTTTACGGATATTACGGGAACGCTGAAAAGTGTTTCCGTGACGTCAGACCGCCTGAAAAAGCTGAATGAGGAACCAGTGTTTGTGGACGGTACGTTTCTGGCCGGCAGAGACGGGGAGGATGGAGTGGAACTGCTGCTCTGTCCGGATCCGTCTACGTTTTCCATTCTGCCCTGGAAGAGTCAGAACGGGAGCGGTGCCAGAATGTTCTGCAGCCTCTGCCGGGAGGACGGAACCCCCTTCCAGGAGGATTCCAGAGCGGCATTAAAGGCAGTGGAGGAAAAGGCGGCAGGCAACGGCTATCAGCTGTATGTTCAGCCGGAATGTGAGTTCTTTCTTTTTCACACGGATGATGACGGTCAGCCCACTTCCCTGACCCATGAGAGAGCGGGCTATCTGGAAGCGGGGCCGGTGGATCTGGGGGAAAATGCCAGAAAAGAAATGGTATCTACCCTGGAGGAAATGGGAGTGCGGGTAGAGGCTTCCCGGCATGAGATTTCTCCCGGCCAGCACAGCATTGATCTTGGCAGGATGAGACTTCTGGAAGCGGCAGACGGAATCGCCGCATTCCGGACGATTGTCCGTTCGGTGGCGCGGCGTCATGGGCTTCATGCAACCTTTATGCCGAAACCTCTGGGAAATGCGGAAGGGTCGGGAGTACACCTTCATTTTACCCTGTTCCGGAACGGAGAAAATGTATTTGCATCAGAAGACAGAAAAGGGTTTTCCCAGACTGCGGAATGGTTTGCGGGAGGGCTTCTCGGTCATATGGAAGCCATGACCGCAGTGGCCAATCCGCTGGTCAATTCCTATAAAAGACTGGTATCGGGTACAAAAGCTCCCACAGACCTGCTCTGGTCTTCCAGGAGAGAGAATGCACTGATCCGTATTCCGCCTGTGCGCGGTATGCGTACACGCGTGGAATACCGCGGGGCAGACGGGGCGGCCAATCCCTACCTGCTCCTGGCGCTCTGCCTGGAAGCAGGGATGGACGGAATCCGAAACCATGCCTGTTTTCCGGAAGGCATTTCTCAGGGCAGGATTCCCGGAAACCTGGAAGCAGCACTGGAACATTTCAGGAAGGATCCATTCGTAAAACAGGCGCTGGGAACCCGGCTCTGCTCCCGCTATGTGGCCTGCAGAGAGGAAGAATGGCACCGGTATGAGAGACAGGTTACGGAATGGGAACTTCAGGAGTATCTGTACCGATACTGATCGCCGGAAGGGGAGGAGAGAGATGAAGGGCATCATTATCGCATTTTCCAGAGAGGAGGACGGAAAAAATGTGAAGCGGGCTCTGGAAAGAAATGGATATGAAAACCTGATCCTGTGCACATCCCCTTCTCAGGCACTTCAGGAAGCTGCTCTCATGGAGGAGGGGATTCTGATCTGCAGCGTGCGTCTGAAGGATATGCATTGTTCCGGCCTCAGGGAATACCTGCCTCCGGCCGTGGAGCTTCTGGTGATCGGTACGGAGGCCAGGCTGTCGGAATGTCCGCCGGACATGATGACGGTCGCGGCTCCTGTGCGGGTATTTGAGCTGGTCAATACCGTGAGAATGATGATGGGAGAAAAAACGTCGAATGTCCGCGGTAGAAAGACAAGAAACGGAGAAGATGAAAAAGCGGTCCGTCAGGCCAAGCGCCTGCTGATGGAACGGAACCGTCTGACGGAGGAAGCCGCTCACCGGTATCTTCAGAAACGCAGTATGGAGACAGGGCGTACAATGGGAGAAACGGCACGTATGGTGCTGCTCCTTTATGAAAATGATTAGGAGGAACGATTATGATAAACAAGAATTACCAGAAACTTCAGGGAAGCTATCTTTTCTCCGAGACGGCGAAGCGGACCGCCGCTTTCGCCCAGGCTCATCCGGACCGCAGCCTGATCCGGCTGGGAATCGGGGATGTGACCCTTCCTCTGGTTCCGGCAGTGCAGGAAGCCATGCACCGGGCAGTGGATGAGATGGGAAAGGCGGAAACATTCCGTGGTTATGCACCGGAACAGGGATATGAATTCCTGCGGGAAGTGATCGCTGAAAAAGATTACCGGGACAGAGGCTGTCAGATCGATGGGGATGAGATCTTCATTTCCGATGGCGCAAAATGCGACTGCGGAAATACTCAGGAGCTGTTCAGCCAGGAGGTGAGGATCGCAGTTTGCGATCCGGTATATCCCGTTTATCTGGATACCAATGTCATGGCGGGGAGAACGGGGGATTTTTGCAGGGAATCCGGCCGTTACGGAGATGTAACCTATATGCCTTGTACGCTGGAAAACGGATTTCTTCCGGAGATTCCGGAAAAGATGCCGGAGCTTGTCTATCTGTGCTTTCCCAACAATCCCACCGGTTCTGCGATCCGGAAAGAAGAGCTGCAGAAATGGGTGGATGCAGCCAATAAGAGCGGTTCTGTTCTGCTTTATGATGCAGCCTATGAAGCATACATTACGGAAGACGGCATTCCGCACAGTATCTATGAGTGCGACGGCGCCCGTACCTGCGCCATAGAGTTCCGCAGCTTTTCCAAAAATGCCGGATTTACGGGAGTAAGACTGGGTTTTACCGTGGTTCCTTCGGAACTGGTAAGAGACGGAGTGAGCTTAAGAGACCTCTGGTTCCGGAGGCAGGGAACAAAATATAACGGAACCCCCTATATTGTGCAGAGAGCCGGCCAGGCAGTGTACGCGCCAGACGGACAAAAACAGATCAGGGAGCAGATCGGCTATTACATGAAAAATGCGGCAGTGATCCGGGAAGGCCTTCTTTCCTGCGGATATCAGGCGTCCGGAGGCGTAAACTCCCCCTATATATGGCTGAAAACGCCCAATGGGATGACCTCCTGGCAGTTTTTCGACCTGCTCCTGGAGCAGGCAGGAGTGATTGGAACTCCCGGTTCCGGATTCGGACCTTCCGGAGAGGGATATTTCCGTCTGACGGCTTTCGGAAGTCATGAGAGTACCCAGGAAGCAGTGGAGCGGATCCGCCGCATGTAACAGGCGGAAAATTCCGGCCAAAAAGAGAAGAGGATCATAAAGTCTGAAAATAGTGCTTGACATACGAAAACAGACGGACTATAATACAGAGCCATAAAGAAAATCAAACAAAACCAAAGGCAGAGAAGGAGACTCACCCTTGGAGATCCGACAGGAAGCGGACGTCACCGACTGAGAGCGTCTGCAGGAAAGAAAAGGGAAGGGAACACTCCGGAGCCGGCCGCCTGAACCATAAGTAGGACGGCACGTGGACTGCGCGTTAAGCGGGAAGACGTTTCGGGTGTTGGCCCGGCAGCAGGCAAGGAGGTCTGAGAAAGCGGAGAGTAAGTCCGCTTCAGGCCGGAGCACGTCTGCGGCGTCTTCATGAGAGGCCGAAGCAGTTTTTCCGGTTCTGATTTCAGACCGGGAGTTGCAGGCAATGCGGGTGGTACCGCGGGAGAATTCCCGTCCCGGAAGATTCATAGAAAATGAATGTTCCGGGACTTTTTTTGTGTCCGAAAGCAGGGCATGCAGCAGAAGCATTTCCGGAACGGAAAGGAAGAAAGTATGAAACAGATTACAGGAATGACAAAACAGGAAGGATTCCGGATCAGCCAAATGACAGAGCTGACGGAGGAGGGAATGGCGGTACAGGCAGAAGGCGCTGTACACCGGGTGAGAAATCTGGGAGAGGTAGTATTTGTAGTTCTGCGCCAGAGAGACGGATTGATTCAGACGGTTTTTCAGAAGGACCGCTTTGAGGCTGCAGGGGAAATCCGGGAGGGCTGTACGCTTAAGGTCTGGGGAACGCTGAGAAGAGAAGAGAGGGCTCCCGGAGGAGCAGAGATCGCTGCGGAAAAGGTACTGATCCTGTCATCTCCCGCATCTCCCCTTCCCCTCCCCATAGACAGAGCGGTTATGAAAGCTTCCCTGGAAACCCGCCTGGATCACCGGGCTGTTTCCCTGAGGAATCTGAGGGAACGGGCCAGATTCCGGATCCAGGAGGGGCTGGTCCGTGGATTCCGGGATTACCTTTACAGTCAGGGTTTTACGGAGATCCATACGCCGAAGATCGGAGCGAAAGGAGCGGAAGGAGGAGCCAATATTTTCAAGCTCAGCTACTTTCATAAGCCGGCAGTGCTGGCTCAGAGTCCCCAGTTCTATAAGCAGATGATGGTGGGAGTGTTTGACCGGGTATTTGAAACCGGGCCGGTGTTCCGGGCCGAAAAGCACAATACCAGAAGACATCTGAACGAATATACCAGCCTGGATCTGGAAATGGGATATATTGACAGTATGGAAGATGTGATGGGCGTGGAGACGGAGTTCCTCCGATATGCCATGGAACTTCTGAACAGGGAATACAGCAGGGAACTGGAGCTTTTAAATTGCCAACTTCCCCGAATCACGTCCATTCCGGCGCTCCGCTTTGACGAAGCCAAGAAACTTGTGTCAGAGGTTTACGGCCGGCCCGCCAGAGCTCCTTATGATCTGGAGCCGGAAGAAGAAAGCCTGATCGGCCGTTACGGAAGGGAATATCTGGGAAGTGATTTTGTATTCATTACTCATTATCCTTCGAAAAAACGTCCCTTTTATGCCATGGATGACCCGGAGGACAGCCGGTATACGCTGAGCTTTGATCTCCTCTGCAGAGGGGTGGAGATTACTACGGGAGGCCAGAGAATCCACGATTACCAGATGCTGATGAAAAAAATGGAAGCCAGAGGGATGTCAGAAGAAGGGATGGAAGGATATCTGGAGGCGTTCCGCTGCGGGATGCCTCCTCACGGAGGCCTGGGAATCGGCCTGGAACGGCTGACCGTACAGCTTCTGGGAGAAGACAATGTAAGAGAAGGATGCCTGTTCCCGAGAGATATGGGCAGGCTGACACCGTAACAGGAGGAGCAGAAAATGGCAGAAAAAATAGATGAGAAAATACTGGAAAACGTTCTGATTCTGGCAAAGCTTGATATTTCTGAAGGGGAAAAAGCAGAAGCCATTGATCAGATGCAGAAGATGCTGGATTATGTGGAAAAGCTCAGAGAGCTGGATACTTCGGATACGGAACCGATGATTCATCCCTGGAAGGCGGAAAATGTTTTCCG
>CALWRQ010000008.1 GCA_944383965.1 uncultured Lachnospiraceae bacterium | reverse complement strand
GATAGCACAGAAGCCGGGCTGATGTCAAGAAAAGTCCTGATGTTTCTTTTTCTCCGCTGAAACAAGAAGCATCATCGGCCGGCGCATTTCATCCTTCATTCCATCCAGATCCATCATTTCTTCCGGCGGTTCCGGCTCCACCACATGCCGGATCTCGAATCCGTTCCGAATGAGGGTCTCCAGATAGGTCGTCAGGGTACGGTGGTATTTTATGACCTTTTCCCCCAAAAACACTGCCTCTCTCCGTCCTTCATAGTAGTAGTTGTCCACGGGAAAATGAAGGATCTCTCCATTTTCATCATAGTACCAGTCCTGTGTACCGTAAGAAGTGAAGACCGGATGCTCTACGGAAAACACCAGGCTTCCTCCCTGCCGGAGCCATCGGGCAATGTTCCTGACAAGCGGTTCAAAATCCTTTATATAGTGAAATGCCAGAGAACTGATGACCACATCAAACGTACCTTCCGGGAACTGCAGATCCTCCATGGCCGCACACCGGTATTCAATCTGAGGAGCCGAATTGATCTCCTGTGCGGTCCGGAGCATTTTTCGGGAAATGTCCGTTCCCAGTACAGATTCCGCCTGCTGCTCCGCCGCATACCTGCAGTGCCATCCGTAGCCGCAGCCCAGATCCAGAACTCTTTTACCCCGAAAGTCGGGAAGCATTTTCTTCAGTTCCGGCCATTCTCCCGCTCCCTGCAGCCCTTTCCGGGAACGCATCATCTGACTGTATTTTTGAAAAAAGTTTTCGTTGTCGTACTTATTTTCTTTCATATCCTGTTCCTCCCATGTAAATATCTCATTCAAACTCAATGACAGCTATCTACATGGGTCTGTGCAATCTTCCGGGCAATGATGCCTCCGCACATATTCATCACCTCTTTTGGCTCTTCCTGCCCCGTTCTTATCCGGAAATTTCAGGCTCCGCTCACTGCGGACCGTTCTCCGGCTTTATTTGTTTTACCGTTTCTGCAAACGCCAGCGCGTCCTCGATGCAGGACCGGAAGTTTTCTTCTCCCATTTCTTCATAAAAACCGGATTTCTTCATGACCTTCATCGGCTGGGCATTCACATGGGAAAAAATCAGACGGACATGATTTTTTCTGCACACGGCAGACAGCTTCTTCAGACTGTTTAACGCCGTAATATCCATGGCGGGCACACTGCGCATCCGAAGGATCAGCACTGTTTTTCCCGGTCCCATGGGAAGCTCCTGGATCTTGTCCGCAATGCCGAAAAACAGGGGGCCGGTGATTTCAAACACCATCACATGGTCCGGAACCGGCATAAGCCGTTTCTGCTCGCTCCCCTCTTCATAGGAATCCAGATAGTCCCATTCTTCCACGTCTGCCACATCGGACATTCTCTTCATGAAAAGAAGGGACGCCAGGATCAGCCCTACTGCAATGGCCACTACCAGATCAAAAACCACAGTAAGGAAAAAAGTCAGGATCAGCACTGCCACATCGCTTTTCGGCGAAGATCTGACCGTTTCTGCAAACACTCTCCAGCCGCTCATATTATAAGCCACCATAAACAGGATCGCGGCAATGGCCGGCATGGGAATGAGCGCGGCAAAAGGCATGAGAAGCACCAGGATCAGCAGAAGAACCCCTGCGTGCACCATACCTGCCACGGGGGTGCCGCCTCCGTTTTTGATATTGGCAGCCGTACGGGCAATAGCTCCCGTAGCCGGAATTCCCCCGAACAGAGCGGAAGCCGCATTTCCGATTCCCTGAGCGATGAGCTCCGCGTTGGAATTGTGCTTGTCGCCGATCATACTGTCTGCCACCACGCAGGACAGCAGGGACTCGATGGCCGCCAGAACGGCAATGGTAAAGGCATCCGGCAGTACTGTCCGGATCAGGTCAAAGCTTACGTCCGGCATATGGAAGGGCGGCAGAGAAGCAGAAATCGTGTACAGGTCCCCGATGGTATTCACCGGCAGATCCAATACCTTTACTGCGGCTCCTGCGAGAAGCACTGCGATCAGAGACGGCGGGATCCTGTCGATCCCTTTGATTTTCGGGCACAGGATCAGAATCGCCAGAGAAAACAGGCCGATTCCCAGAGCCGTCCCATTGAAAGTCCCCATACAGCGGATCACCTCTTCCAGCTTTTCCACTGTCTCCACCGGGGAATTCTGAAAGGTCAGCCCCAGAAAATCCTTGATCTGGCCAATGGCAATGGTTACGGCGATTCCGGCGGTAAAGCCTGTGGTAATGGTAAACGGAATGAACCGGATCAGACTCCCCAGCCGGAGAAATCCCATGACAACCAGAATAATTCCCGCCAGAATGGTGGCTACAGCCATTCCTTCCATTCCGTTCTTTGCCACGATTCCCGCCACTATGGATGCAAAGGCCGCTGTGGGACCTGCAATCTGCACCCGGCTTCCCCCGAAAAAGGAAATCAGAAAACCGGCTGTGACCGCAGTATAAAGTCCCTGTTCCGGAGCCACTCCGGAAGCCAGCGCCAGAGCGATGGAAAGCGGAAGAGCAATGATTGCCACGATCACTCCGGAAATAAAATCCCTGACAAACTGTTCCCTGGAATACTCTTTCAGACATAGAAAGAGCTTCGGTGTAAAATCTTTCATACTCAGTTATCCCCCTTGTAAAATAAGGCGTTGAAGCCATACTTTCTTAAGCCTATAATCCCCCGGGGAAATGTTCAAGTTCTTTTTGGAAAACATACCGGTTGTGGAAGGTTTTTCCATTTGTTTTGAAATCTTTTCTCACCTATGCTATTATGATAGGAAAGCCGGCTCCGTTCCCTTTCAGAGGAACCGGATGTCCTGCTGTCTGAAATAAGGCTGGTGTCTGCATTTATGAAAACATCTCATTCTTCTTATCATTCCCGGTCCTCTCAGGTTCCGGTCCACGCCTCGGAGCTATCCTCCAGGCTCTGGTCCATCGCCGATGCTCTGCGCGGCAGTATGGACGCTTCCAAATTCAAGGATTACATTCTCGCCATGATCTTCTACCGTTATCTGTCCGGCCGCGCGGAAAAAGAGCTTCTGTCCGGCCTGTGCCCCGGCTGCAGGGATACTTATGAAGAACGGTTCCGAAAAGATCCGGAAGCCGCCAGGAAATGGTCTCTGGAACATCTGGGCTGGGTGATCGAGCCCCCGTTCCTGTTTTCCTCTCTGATCCGTCAGATTGAAAACGGGCTGTTTTCCGTTCGGAATCTGGAGGAAGCAATCAAAGCCGTCGCAGACTCCGCAAAAAGCCCGGAGGCCCGGGCAGCCTTTGACGGTATTTTTGATTCCATGAATCTGAACGACCCGGAACTTGGGCGGGATGAGAGCCAGCGCAGCAGTCTGATAGCTGCTGTTCTCTCCCAGATCCATTCCATCCCTTTTGATACGGAGGATACCGATATAGACGTACTGGGCACTGCCTACATGATCCTGATCGGCCAGTTTGCCTCAGACGCAGGAAAACGGGGAGGGGAATTTTTTACCCCTTCCGCCTTCTCCCGCCTGTGCGCCCGGCTGGCATGCCTGGGGCAGGAGGAGATTTCTTCCGTCTGCGATCCTGCCATGGGATCCGCCTCCATGCTCCTGGAAGTCCTGCGGGAAATTCCCCCCGGCTCTTCTGTCCGTTTCTTTGGTCAGGAAAAAAACAGGACCACCTACAACCTGGCCCGCATGAATATGATCATTCACGGGATTCCCTTTGGAAATTTTTCATTTTTTCATGACGATACCATTGCCTGTGACCGGTTCGGCTCTCTGAAATTTACGGTGCAGGTGGCCAATCCGCCCTTTTCCCAGAAATGGAGCTCCGATCCTGAGTATCTGAAGGATCCGCGGTTTTCCGGAGCCGGCCGCCTTGCCCCCAGATCCTACGAGGATTTCGCCTTTCTTCAACATATGGTTTATCATATGGATGACAACGGACGGGCTGCCGTTCTCCTTCCCCATGGAATTCTGTTCCGCGGCGGAGCAGAAGGGGTGATCCGGACTCACATGGTAAAGAATCTGAATGTGGTGGATGCAGTCATCGGTCTTCCGCCCGGATGTTTTCACGGCACTCCTATTCCCGTCTGCTGCCTGGTTCTGGCAAGAAACCGGTCCTGTCCGGATTCTGTCCTTTTCATAGACGCATCCCGCAGCTTTCTTCCGGGAAGAAAAATCAACACAATCTCCGATGAAGACATCGACCGGATCGTAACCGTCTGCCGGGACCGGACGGAGCAGAACGGATTTTCCCGATCTGTGCCTCTTTCTCTCATTGAAGAAAACGAATTCAGCCTGAACATTTCCCGTTATGTGAGCGCAGCGGAGGAAGAACCTCCGGTGGATCTGAAACAGGTCCGTGAAGAGCTGGCCTTTCACCGCGCTCAGTGCGCACGCCTGCAGCAGGAAATGGACCGGTATCTGTCCCGTCTGGGATTATAGAACAAACTGGCTCCGCCTTTTCAGGAGATGATTATGGATATGAATACCCCGATCTTTCGTTTTCCCGGATTTTCCGATCCCTGGGAAAGCCACCCGTTCCGTGCTGTCGCCGGATTAAAAAACAAAGCCCTGTCCCCATCCCCGGACTCCCGCCTTTCCTGCATTGAGCTGGAGCATCTGGAGTCCGGTACCGGGGTCATCCTGGGCCATGCCGATTTTTCCCTTTCCCGTACGGCAAAGACCCGCTTCTGCAGAGGCGATGTCCTGTTCGGGAAGCTGCGCCCCAATCTGCGTAAATTTGCCCGGCCTGATTTCGACGGAGTGTGCTCAAAAGAAATATGGGTCTTTGACGGAATTCTGGCCGACAACGGATTCCTGTTCCAGCTGGTCCAGACTCCCCGCTTTCAGAAGGCCGTTCTGACCACCAGCGGCACCCGTATGCCCAGAGCCAGCTGGAAGTCCCTTTCCTCTGTTCCTTTCCCCATTCCTTCCCGGACCGAACAGCTTCTGATCGCCGATTTTCTCCGCACAGCCGACAATGAAATCCTGGCACAGAAGCAGCTCATCCTCAGTCTGAAGCAGCAGCAGAGAGAACTGACGGAAGCCCTGTTCCGGCAGCGGCTCTCTTCCGAAGGCCTGAGGATCCTCCCGCTCTCCTCCATCCTCACAGAGCGGCTGGAATACGCAAAAAAAGGAGAGGCTTATCCACACCTCTCCCTTACCAAAGACGGAATTGTCCACAAATCCCCCCGCTACAACCGGGATTTTCTTGTAAAAAACCCGGACAAGCCCTACAAAATCACCCGCCTGAATGATATCTGCTACAATCCGGCCAACTTGAAATTCGGCGTGATCTGCCGCAACCGCCTGGAAGACGGAATTTTCTCCCCCATCTATGGGGTATTCTCCGTAAATCCCGGTTTCATCCCCGGTTTTGTGGAATTTCTGGTCACCCGACCGTCCTTCCTCTCCCAGGCACTCCGCTATCAGGAAGGAACCGTTTATGAAAGAATGTCGGTAAAGCCGGATCATCTTCTTTCCCTCTCCGTGCCCGTTCCTCCTCTTTCCGTCCAGGAAGAAATCGCCGGCCTGGCAGATCTGGCCGGCCGGCAGATCCGGGAAGAAACCTGTGTCCTGGAAAAGCTCACGGAACAGAAGAAGGGACTGCTGGAAACCATGTTTTTCTGACAGTCCCTCAAAGAATCCCTCATGTGCGCTGCAGCAGACAGACGGTCTCCACGTGGGTGGACCAGCCGAACATATCGCAGCCCCTTACCCGTTTTACCTCAAACCCGTTTTTCCGCAGATAGTTCACATCCCTCCCCAGGGTAGCGGAATCGCAGCTGATGTATACCAGACGTCTGGGCTGCATTTTCACTATGGTTTCCAGACACTTTTCATCGCAACCCTTTCTGGGCGGATCCACGACGATCACATCTGCCCGGGTATGACCGGTCTCAAACTGTTCCGGAAGCACCTCTTCCGCCTTACCCACGAAAAACTCCACATTTTCCATTCCGTTGAGGCGGGCGTTCTGCCGGGCATCCTCAATGGCCTGAGGCACGATCTCCACTCCGCAGACTTTTCCTGCCTTCTGAGCCAGAAACAGGGAGATGGTCCCGATACCGCAGTAAAGATCCCATACCGTCTCTCCTCCCTCCAGTCCGGCAAATTCCAGGGCCGTCTCATAAAGCTTCCTGGTCTGCACAGGGTTTACCTGATAAAAGGACAGGGGAGAAATCCGGTATTTCACATCTCCGATGTAATCTGTGATGAATCCCGGACCGTAAAGATTCACGATCTCTTTTCCCATGATCACATTGGTCTTTTCCATATTTAAGGAAAGAGAAATGCTGGTCATTCCGGGCACCTTCCGAAGCCGTTCCGTCAGTTCCTCTCTGTACGGTAAATTTCTGCCGTTGATCACCAGGCAGACCATCAGTTCCCCGGTGGCAAAGCCCTTCCGGATCAGGGCATGACGGACCAGCCCCCGATGTTCTGCCTCGTCATACGGTGCTATATTGTATTCTTTCATGAAATTTCTGATTATTTCAAGAATATCCTTATTTTCTTCAATTCCCAGCAGGCAGTCTTCCTGCTCAATGATCGAATGCGTCCTGCCCGCGTAAAATCCGGTGACGATCTCGCCGTTCCTGTTTCTTCCAAACGGAAACTGAGCCTTGTTCCTGTATCTCCAGGGATCTTCCATTCCCATCACCGGCTCCATGGGAATCTCCTCCTCCGGGATTCCTCCCAGCCGGCTCAGATGGTTTCTGATTTTTCTCTCCTTGAATTTCAGCTGTTCCTCATAGCTCATGGCCTGAAGCTGACATCCTCCGCACTGTCTGGCTACAGGACATCTCTCCGGAATCCGGAACGGAGACGGCTCCAGGATCCGGACCATTCTGGCAAAGCCGTAATTTTTTTTCATCTTCATCACGCCGGCTTCCACCCGGTCTCCGATGACCGTGTCCTTAATGAACCAGGTATAGCCGTCGGTTCTTCCGATTCCGGCTCCGTCCTCGCTCATATCCAGGATCTCCGTGACGAACCGGTCGTTCTTTTTCATTTCCACTGTTCTGTCAGCCCTCTGTCTTTCTGATATTGCTGTCCAAAAACCGGTTGAATCCCAGCCAGCCTTTGTTGTCTCCCGCTCCGTTTAGCGCCTCCAGCATGGTCTCCATTTTTGCATCCGTATTGTCAGCAAAATTCAGAGCCATGGCCTCCAGAAGTGCCGGTTTTTTCGGTGAACCGTATTCCAGCTCTCCGTGATGGGCCAGAATACAGTGTACCAGCTCAGCCTCCAGCTTCTGAGGAAATGCGGGCATCTTTTCAATCCGGGACATGACCATCTGAGAGCCGATCACAATATGTCCCAGCAGCTGCCCCGCATCCGTATAATCATTTTCCGGGAAATTGGACAGCTCCCTGGTCTTTCCGATATCATGGAACATGGCTGCAGTCAGAAGCAGATCTCTGTTCAGAGCCGGATAGTGTCCGGCAAAGAAATCGCAGAGCTGAACCACGCTCAGCGTGTGCTCCAGCAGGCCTCCCACAAAGCCGTGATGCACGCTTTTTGCCGCAGAATGGGCCTTGAATTCCTTAATAAAGCGTTTATCCTCCACAAAAAAGCTCTCCGCCAGCTCCTTCAGATTTTTATTCTTCATGGAACGGATGTAGGTCAGCAGCTGATCATACATCCCATCAATGCTCTTGGAGGATACGGGAAGGTAATCTTCCGGTATGTACTCCACATCCTCCGCCCGGCGGATCCGTTTCACGTTCAGCTGATTGGTTCCCTGAAACACCGTCACATCCGCGTCTACGTATACATAATCCAGGGCTTCAAAGTTACCCACTCCGGGAGAACCCAGATCCCATATTTTCGCATCTACCGTACCGGTCTTATCCTGCAGGATCAGACTCCCGTACTCCTTTCCCGCCTTTGTAAGGGCAATCTGTTTTGTTTTGCATAAATATACGTCTGATACATGCATTCCTTCCCGGAATGTACCGATATACTTCATTTCTGCTCTCCTTTTTGTTATTCTGAATTTATCTGTGAACAGCCGCATCTGCGGCTTCTCCATCCTCATACGACAGGGGAAGCCAGGCTGTTACCTGGCTCCCACAGTTACCTCATATTCCAGTTCCTTATATTCATCGATTCCCTTGCGCATCACCGTAACGGAAACGGATGTGCCTACTTCCATATTTTCGATCCTGGTCTGAAGCTCCTTCACCGTGCTGACCTCTCCCGTGCCGATCCTTTTCAGGATATCTCCGTTCTGGATCCCTGCCTGGTAAGCCGGACTTCCGGAGGTAACTTCAACAATATATACCCCTGACGGCAGTCCCTGCTTTTCCATCTCAGCCGTAATGTCCTGGCCCTGGATCCCAAGATAGGCCGCCCCCTGACCGTTGCTCATTTTTTCAATGATCCCTTTATAATCCGATATTCCTGCTGCAGCTGTAACGTTCTGGGTACTGTCGCTTTTATACCCGTCTTCCGCCCAGCCGATGATCTCTCCGGACGTATTGATCAGAAACGTGCCCATGGACGCATTTCCCAGCACATCAGCATACAGCACCCGGATGCTTCCGTCTGTAACGGGAACGCTCTTGGCCACATAGCCCAGAGTTCCGTAATCCATGGAGTGGACCACTCCCAGCGGACTGCCCACCGCAATAACCACATCACCCATTTTCATCTGGTAGGAATTTCCGAGGGTGAGAATCTCCATTTTCTCCGCCGTATCGCGGCTTACCTCCATCCGGCTCACGCTCACCACCGACATACCGCTGACCCGGTCCGTCTGCTTTTTCGTCCCTGCTGCCTCCGTACCGTCGTAAAAAGTCACCCGTATGGCGTCCGCTGCCTCCACGGCTTCCTGAGTCGTCAGAATCAGAAACTCCGTGGGGGTTTCCGCGATCAGTGCTCCTGCAAAAAATCCCGTATTCTCCACAGGATTATTGAACCAGTCCGTTTCATGACGCACGGAATGGACCGTAACGATTCCCTTATCTGCCTTCTGAGCAACCTCCTTTACCGGAGCTGCCATACGGCTGAAGTCCTCCATGGTAAAGCGATAGCTGGAAACCGCATCCTCCACCTGCTGCTGAATGGGCTCCTCCGCCGGCTGCGTCTGCGCAGCTTCCTCCACTGCTGACGGCGTAGTCTCATCCCGCGGAATGCTTACCACCGTATCTTCCGTTCCGCTCCCGTCTCCCATATAATCACGAAACAGGGGGCAGGTCAGGGAAAATGTGGCTGCGGCAACCACTCCGAACACAACAGCCAGTCCGCAGACCAATGCTGCCTGCCGGGCAATCTGTCTGCCTGTCAGGGGCTGTCTTACTATTTTTTCTTTTATAAACTGGCGTTTCTTCTCAGACTCTTGATCAGGCCCGTTTATCTCTGGCATAAAGCACCTCCTCAGGAAGGACTTGGTCTGTCATGACCTGTAAAAATCATACCCTTATTATACGTTTCTTCCACCATTTATGCAAGACGGATTTCCCATTCCCGCCCGTCCCGGCCGGGAAAGAAAAACCGGTTCCTGAAAAATCCGTTCCGCCCCGCACTTTCACGGAAACGTAAGAAATTTGCTTCCTGAAAACTCTAGGAATTCAATTTGTTTTTTGTTATACTCTATTTGTTAAAATTGGTTTACAGGTGACTGAATATGAATCGAAAAGCATTACAGGTATTAGAATACGATAAAATCATAGAACAGCTGACCGGCTATGCGGCGTCTGAGCCGGCCAAAAAGCTGTGCCGGGAACTGGTTCCCTCGTCTGATTACGAAGAGATCATCCGGAATCAGACGGAGACCACAGACGCCGTCACCAGGGTCCGCCAGAAAGGAACCGTCTCCTTCGGCGGCATCCGCGACATCAGAGACTCACTGAAGCGGCTGGATATCGGCAGCTCCCTAAGCATCGTGGAACTGCTCTCCGTCAGTTCCCTGCTCACTGCCTCCGCCCGGGTAAAAGCCTACGGGCGTCATGAGGATTCCGAGCTCCCCGACGATTCCCTGGAAGAACTGTTCCGGGCTCTGGAGCCCCTTACTCCCGTAAACAATGAGATCAAGAGGTGTATCCTCTCTGAGGATGAGGTGAGCGACGACGCCAGTCCGGGACTGCGTCATGTGCGCCGGTCCATGAAGACGGTCCAGGACCGGATCCACTCTCAGCTGAATTCCGTTCTGAACGGCAGCCGCTCCTACCTTCAGGAAGCGGTCATCACCATGAGAGACGGCCGGTACTGTCTTCCGGTCAAGGCAGAATACAAAAATCAGGTGGCCGGCATGGTCCACGATCAGTCTTCCACCGGATCCACCCTGTTCATCGAGCCCATGGCCGTGATCAAGCTGAACAACGACCTGCGGACCCTGGAGATCCAGGAGCAGAAAGAAATCGAAGCGGTGCTGGCCGATTTAAGCAATCAGCTGGCTCCTTATCAGGATGAGCTCAGAACCGATCTGGATCTTCTCACTCATCTGGACTTTGTATTTGCCAAGGCGGCACTCTCCCGGCATTATAAAGGAAGCTGTCCGGTTTTCAATCAGAAACACTATATTCATATAAAAGACGGACGCCATCCCCTTCTTGATCCGGAGAAGGTCGTTCCTATCAATATCCATCTGGGAAAGGACTTTGACCTGCTCATCGTCACCGGCCCCAATACAGGAGGAAAGACGGTTTCCCTGAAAACAGTGGGGCTGTTTACGCTTATGGGCCAGGCGGGTCTTCATATTCCTGCCTTTGAAGGTTCTCAGCTGGGGGTATTTGAAGAAGTGTTTGCCGACATTGGCGACGAGCAGAGCATTGAACAGAGCCTTAGCACCTTCTCCTCCCACATGACCAAGATCGTGGATATTCTGGAAAAGGCCGACTCCAACTCTCTCTGCCTCTTTGACGAGCTGGGCGCAGGCACAGATCCAACGGAAGGAGCCGCTCTGGCTATTGCCATCCTTTCCTTCCTCCACAATATGAAATGCCGCACCATGGCAACCACCCATTACAGCGAGCTGAAGGTTTTCGCCCTCACCACTCCCGGAGTGGAAAATGCCTGCTGTGAGTTCAGCGTGGAAACCCTGCGGCCCACCTACCGCCTTCTCATCGGTATCCCCGGAAAGAGCAATGCCTTTGCCATCTCCCAGAAGCTGGGGCTTCCGGACTACATCATCGAGGACGCAAAGACTCATCTGGAAGCCAAGGATGAAACCTTTGAGGATCTTCTGGCCCATCTGGAAGAGAACCGGGTAACCATCGAAAAAGAGCGGCAGGAAATTGAAGAATATAAAAAAGAAATCGAAGGGCTGCGTCAGAAGCTCCGTCAGAAAACGGAGCGGCTGGACGAGCGCACCGACGCACTGATCCTGAACGCCAAGGAGGAGGCTCAGCGCATCCTTCGGGAAGCCAAGGAAACCGCCGACCGCACCATCCGCAATATCAACAAGCTGGGAGATTCCGCAGGACTGACCAGGCAGCTTGAGGCGGAACGCACGAAGCTGAGAGAGCAGCTCCAGGGTGTGGAAAAAGATCTTTCCATCGGCGCCAATGCCAAAAAGCCGAAAAAAACCGTTTCCCCCAAGGCGCTGAAGGTAGGGGACGGCGTAAGAGTCCTGACCATGAATCTGAACGGAACGGTAAGTACTCTTCCCAATGCCAAGGGAGATCTGTATGTACAGATGGGAATTCTCCGTTCCCTGGTCAATATCAAAGATATCGAACTTCTGGATGAGCCTGTGGTAACCGCTCCCACTCTCTCGAAAACCGGAAGCGGAAAGATCAAAATGTCCAAGTCCAGCACCATCTCTCCGGAGGTCAATCTCATCGGAATGACCGTAGATGAAGCGCTTCCGGTCCTGGACAAATATCTGGATGATGCCTACCTGTCCCATCTGAATCAGGTGCGCGTCGTTCACGGACGGGGAACCGGAGCTCTGAAAGCCGGAGTTCACAAGCATCTGAAAAAGCTGAAATATGTAAAAGACTTCCGTCTGGGTGAATTCGGGGAAGGCGACTCAGGCGTGACCATCGTGACATTCAAATAGAGACTACTTAAGGAGGATTCGTATGGCCGAAAAGCAAAAAGTGTTGATCGTAGACGATGATGAAAATATCGCCGAGCTGATTTCCCTCTACCTGATGAAGGAATGCTATGAAACAAAAATTGTGACCGACGGGGAAGCCGCTCTGAAGGTATTTCCCCAGTTCCGGCCCAATATCGTGCTGCTGGATCTCATGCTCCCGGGTATAGACGGCTATCAGGTATGCCGGGAGCTGAGAGCAGCCTCTCAGGTCCCTATCATCATGCTGTCCGCCAAGGGTGAAATCTTTGACAAGGTTCTGGGACTGGAGCTGGGCGCTGATGATTATATGATCAAGCCCTTTGATTCCAAGGAACTGGTAGCCCGGGTGAAGGCTGTTCTCCGCCGCTACCAGCAGCAGCCTGCACAGGCTGTCTCCTCCAGCGGCCAGCAGGGGGAATATGTGGAGTATCCGGATCTGATCGTCAATCTCACCAACTATTCCGTTCTTTACAAAGGCCACTCTGTGGAAATGCCGCCCAAGGAGCTGGAACTGCTGTATTTTCTGGCGTCCTCTCCCAATCAGGTATTTACCAGAGAGCAGCTGCTGGATCATATATGGGGATACGAATATGTAGGCGACACCCGGACCGTAGACGTACATATCAAACGTCTGAGAGAAAAGATCAAGGATCATGCGGGCTGGGCTCTGACCACCGTATGGGGAATCGGATATAAGTTTGAGGTGAAAAAATAATGAAGCTTCACTCCCTGTACTCCAAATTTCTGCTGGGCTATCTGATCTTCGGCCTGCTGGGATTTCTGACCATTTCCACGGTTTCTTCCAGAATGATCTATGATTATCTGCTGGACCGCCAGTCAGAATCCCTGTACGACGAGGCTACCGGCATTGCCTCCCGGTACAGCAACATTTACCGGGTGGGGTCGGGAGATACGGCAGAGGAGGATTCGAGCCTTGCCGCAGCGGCTTCCCTGTTCCATTCCTCCATCTGGCTGGTGGACCGGCAGGGCGTGCTGATCCTGGATACCAGCGGCCGGTACGACAAGGGAACTTCCATCCCCGGCTTTGATCCTGCCGCAGGAAAAACCCCCTATGACATCGGCCGCTATTACCAGATGTTCAGCCAGGATGTTCTCACCGTATCCGCTCCCATCACGGGAAACTATACCACCTACGGATACGTTCTGATTCATATGCCCATAAGTGAGATTCAGAACACCCGAACCGGCATTCTGAACCTTACCTACATTACTGCCGCCATACTCTACGGACTTTCCCTGATCATTCTGCTCCTGTTTACCAAGGTCGTCTACATCCCCCTGGTAAAGATCCGGGAAGGAGCCAACGAATATGCTGCCGGGAACCTGAGCTATAAGATCCGCGTGGATTCCCAGGACGAAATGGGCTACCTCTCCGCTACCCTGAATTATATGTCGGGAGAGCTGAATAAAATGGAGGAATATCAGCGGACCTTTGTAGCCAACGTTTCCCATGACTTCCGCTCTCCTCTGACCTCTATCAAAGGATATCTGGAAGCCATCATCGACGGTACCATTCCTCCGGAAATGCAGGAAAAATACCTGAAGCGGGTGATCGCGGAAACAGAGCGCCTGAACAAGCTGACCCAGAGCATGCTTACACTCAACTCTCTGGACAGCAAGGGATATCTGTCCCGTTCCAATTTCGATATCAACCGGGTCATCAAGGACACGGCTGCCTCCTTTGAGGGCACCTGCAGCGCCAGAGGCATTACCTTTGATCTGACCTTTTCCGCTTCCTCAGAAATGGTCCATGCAGACCTGGGCAAGATCCAGCAGGTGCTGTACAATCTCATTGACAACGCCATCAAGTTCAGCCATGACGGTTCCGTGATCTATATCCAGTCCTCTACCAGACATGAGAAAGTTTTTGTTTCCGTCAAGGATACGGGAATCGGAATTCCCAAGGACAGTCTGAAAAAGATCTGGGAACGGTTCTACAAAACCGATCTGTCCAGGGGGAAGGACAAAAAAGGCACCGGTCTGGGACTTTCCATTGTAAAGGAGATTATCCAGGCCCATGGAGAAAATATTGATGTGATCAGTACGGAAGGTGTGGGAACAGAATTTATTTTCAGCCTTCCAAAAGCAGGAAATTTATAGTATATGAACAGTCCGGGGGATTTTCTCCCACAAACAGAAAGAACAGGCAAAAGCCTGTTCTTTCTGTTTATTTCCATTCGTATTTTGTAAGACTGCCCTGCAGACGCATATGGTCAAAGCCATTCTGCCGCAGTGCCTCATAGAGAATCACCGCCACGGAATTGGACAGATTCAGGGACCGGATATCGCCCCACATAGGGATCCGCACGCAGGTCTCCTGATTTTCCAGAAGAATCTCCTCCGGAATCCCCCGGCTCTCCGGGCCGAACATGATAAAGCAGTCCGGCTCATATTCCGCCTCCGTATAGACCTTGGGCGCCTTAGTCGTAGCCATATAGATCTTCGCTCCCGGGTTGCGGTCCAGGAAATCCTTATAATCGCTGTAAACAGTCACATCCAGCTTGGGCCAGTAATCCAGACCTGCCCGTTTAATATCCTTTTCATTCAGCCGGAACCCCAACGGTTCAATGAGATGAAGCCTGGTATTGGTAGCTACGCAGGTACGCCCGATGTTTCCCGTATTGGCCGGCATCTCCGGCTCATACAGTACGATGTTCATGCTCCGTCACCTCAATCCCTGTTCCTTTTCCAGTTTCTCCACAAACCGCCTGATCCGGTTCAGAGCCATTTTCAGACTTTCCAGGGAATAGGCGTAGGACAATCTGAGAAATCCCTCTCCGCTGTCGCCGAAAGCCGTTCCCGGTACTACCGCCACCTTTTCCTCCTGCAGCAGCCTTGTGGCAAACTCATCGGAAGTCATACCGAATTTTTTGATACTGGGAAATACATAAAATGCACCGTAAGGTTCAAAGCAATCCAGTCCCATCTCTCTCAGCGCATTGACCAGATACCGCCTTCTCTGATTATAGGATTCCCTCATGGCTTCCACATCGCTGTCTCCGTTTCTCAGAGCGGAGATAGCCGCATACTGGCTGGTGGTAGGAGCGCACATAATGGCAAACTGATGAATCTTTAACATCTGTGCCAGGATCTCCTTCGGCGCAGCCGCATAGCCCAGACGCCATCCTGTCATGGCGTAGGATTTGGAAAAGCCGTTGATCAGCACCGTTCTCTCTCTCATTCCGGGCAGGGATGCAATGGTGGTATGCTTTCCCTTGTATGTAAGCTCACAGTAGATCTCATCAGAGATCACAAACAGATCCTTTTCTATAACGATTCTGGCGATCTTTTCCAGATCTTCCTTTTCCATAATGGCTCCCGTCGGATTGTTGGGGAACGGCATGATCAGGATCTTGGTCCTGGGCGTAAGCTTTTCCAGGAGCTTTTCGGGAGTGAGGCGGAACTCATCCTTCTCCTCCAGCTCAATAGGTACGGGAGTGCCGTTTGCCAGCACCGTACAGGGCACATACGACACGTAGCTGGGCTGAGGGATCAGTACTTCGTCCCCCGGATCCAACATGGCGCGGAGCGCAATGTCAATGGCCTCGCTGCCTCCTACGGTCACCATGACCTCCTTATCCGGGTCATAGAGTACGTCGCAGCGGCGTTTCAGATAATTGCAGATCTCTATCTTCAGCTCCTTCAACCCGGCATTTGAAGTATAGAAGGTCCGTCCTTTTTCCAGTGAGTAGATGCCTTCTTCCCGTACGTGCCATGGAGTGTCGAAATCCGGCTCTCCCACGCCGAGGGAAATGGCGTCCTCCATCTCGTTTACCACATCGAAGAATTTACGGATGCCGGATGGAGCGATATTCACAACTCGTTCTGACAGTGGGTTCCTCATAAGCTGATCAACATCCTTTCATCCTTGTCTTCCTTCTGCATAATGGTTCCGTGATCCTTGTACTTCTTAAGAATAAAATGTGTGGAGGTGCTCAGCACGGAGTCAATGGGAGAAAGCTTCTCAGACACGAACAGAGCCACCTGACGCATGGTCTTTCCCTCCAGAATAATGGTAAAATCAAATGAGCCTGACATGAGGTATACGGCTTCCACTTCATTGTACTGGTAAATCCGTTCTGCGATCTTGTCAAATCCCATATCCCGCTGGGGAGTTACCTTTACTTCAATGAGGGCAGTCACTTTTTCCTCGCCGGTCTTATCCCAGTCAATCAGAGTATGATAACCGCAGATAATATGTTCCTTCTCCATCTGTGCGATCTCATTGGCAACGGCCACTTCACTCTCTCCCAGAAGGATCGCCAGATCCTTGATATCGATCCTGCTGTTTTTTTCAATCACTGCTAAAATTTTTTCTCTCATTGCTGATCTCTCCTCTCCCATTCCGCCCTTCGGGCCCCGGCCCTCGGGCAGCTCTTCTATTCTCCGCTTTCCCCGAAATACAGGGGCAGCACCTTTTTCAGTTCATCCTCCTGAGGGCGTTCCAGATATCCCGTTCCTTCGCTGGTAAGGATCTCCCTGGCAATCCCTCTCTTTACTCTCCCGATCACCGCAGCCGGTATGCCCGCAGCCGCGAGATTTTCTGCCAGGCGGCCTCCGTTGGAAGACGTCAGGACCGCACAGCCGCCGGAAAGGAGGCGGTAGGGATTGAGGCCGTACAGCTCGCAGATCTCCACCGTATCCTGGCGCAGGGGGATCTTCCTCAGGGAAAATTCAATTCCCAGGCTGTATGCACCGGACAGATTCCAGAGAGCGGTAAGAATTCCTCCCTCTCCTGCCGGTTCAAATTCCGATGCTCCCATACGCCGCCAGTACCGGAAGTCTCCGGGAAGATTTCCGGAAAAAGCGGACGCCGCCTGCTCCACGTACTCTGTGGAAAGCCGGCGCAGCAGCTCCTCCCTTTTTTCCTGTGCAATCACCGCAGAGCCCTGGCAGCCGGCAAACCCGGCAGCCACCAGGTCCTGCCCGGCCTCCATCAGGCCGGTATTTTCTCTCATGATCCTTCTCATAAAGCAGCTCCTCCGGCCTTCTCAGGCTGCCGGTCCCGCCGGTACCTCAGGAGCCGGCGCAGGCACCTCCGCAGGGGCAGGAGTTTCTGCAGGCGCTGCTGACGGCGCCGCTTCCGGTCCGATGGAAACTCCCGGTCCTCCGTCCACGCCCTCTACGGGAGCAGGTGCAGAGGTCTCCGCAGGCGCTGTTTCCGCCGGAGCTGTTTCTGCAGGCGCAGGCGTCTCTGCAGGCGCTGCAGGGCCTACTTCGTAAATAGCCTTTGACGCATTATAGGTATCCGTATTCAGAAGCGTTCTCTCCGTTTCCACTCCGTCTACCTTTACCACTTTCCAGAGTCTGGATCTTAAACCTGTATGACCGGAAGAGATCTTTCTTCTCGTTCCGGGCGCAAGGGAATTGTTCACCTTTTCAATGGGCGCCCCCGGATCCGTTCTGCCCAGCGTTTCGGAAATATATTCCACCTCCCGGTTTGCCGGACGGGTCTCCTGTCCGTAACAGGTAAAGGTCAGCTTTCTGCCTGATGTATATGCTTCTACGTAAATCGGCGTGCTGTAATTATTGGTGATCTTGATGTCTTTATAAGTTCCTGCGATCGCTGCATCCATGGATGGCTTTACGTAGGTCACGATCATGGAATGGTTCTGTCTCTGAGTGATCTCCAGTTCTGCCTCCAGCGCCATATTGTACATGGTGGTGGCAATCTGGCACACTCCGCCTCCGATACTGTCCACCACCTGTCCGTTTTCATAGGAAGCCGCTGATTCATAACCGTTGGCTTTCGTGAACGGCTGAAGACACTCATACCCGGACAGGGTCTCCCCCGGCATCAGTACACGCCCGTTGATCTTCTGAGCGCCCACCTCCAGATTTTTCGCTCTGGCCCATCCGCTGGTACTGAAATCCGTAGTAAAGGTGCCCAGTACATCCTGAATGGTCGCCAGCATCTCTGTAGTAATCGCCGGATCCGCTTCCGTAACGGCTGCTTCCACAGTTACAGCACCGTCTCCCGCCTCTGTCAGCGCCCTGCTGATCGCTTCCGCCGTAGCGGCTGCATCCACCGCCAGTCCCTTTTCCGACGGAGTGATCACAAATTCCCCGTTTTCTCTCGTAATGGATGCATTCTTCGGGCCGCTGTCCAGCCCGCCCATGGATTCTGTCACCAGGGCGGTAAGCTTTTCCTCATCCACAGAAAGCTGTACGGGAAGCTCTTCTCCCTCCTGTTTCAGATCGGTCAGGGCCTTGTAGCGTTTCAGAAGGTTTCCTTCCGTCAGCTCAGCCACCGCCTCATCCACCACATCCTTATTGCTCCAGTATACACCCAGATCTGCAGATGCCGCTTCCAGAGTCCTGTCTCCCATCTCAATGGTGATCACCCGGCCCTGAAGGCTGTCTACATACTCCTGGATCTTCCCTTCCGCTTCCTCTCTGCTCAGGCCGCCCAACTCCTGTCCGCCTGCCCGAAGTCCGTCCGGCAGTCCGGCCGCCTCCGCGTTCATTCCGGCCCCGATGGAAAATCCGCCTGCCAGGCAGAGCATCAGAATTTTATTTTTCCAAATCCGATTTTTCATAATTCTCCTCACTCAGCATTTTCCGGCAACTGTCAGAACACGGAATAAATAGCAGAGACCATCGGAAGCACCATAGCTGCCACCAGAATGATCACAATAATCGTGGAAACGATTTTTCTTGCCTTTTTATCTTTTAAATTCATCATTTTTTTCACCTCTTCTGCTGAATCCGCCCGTATTGGGAAATAATTTTGTCCGTAATCCGCGAAATCTCGTTCCTGCTCAGATCGTCCATTTGCGCAGATAGTGTTATTTTATGATATTTTAATAAATCACGCAATAGTTCTTTTTGCCTTTTTGAGGCCGGCTGTTCCCTTTTTACCTTGTATTCCAGGCGCCTGGGAAGGAACGCTTCCCCGTTTTCCCCGCCGAAAAGATCCCACATTTTCCGGTACAGAAGATGAGCTGCTCTGGCATCGGAAACTGCCCGGTGCGCCTTTTCCAGTTCCACTCCGAAATAGCCGCAGGCCGCCGCCAGATTCTTTTTCTCTTCTTCCGGCATGAACCGGCGGCAGAGCTGCAGAGTATCAATCCCTTCCCGTTCAAAGGAAAGTCCTCTGTTCACTGCCGCCCGCTTCAGAAAGCTGTAATCAAAAATCACATGATGTCCAAGAATGGGACCTCTGCAGAAATCCAGAAATTCTCCGATCACCTGACCGGACTCCGGGCAGTCTCTGACCATCTCCCCGGTGATTCCCGTAAGCTCCGTAATCCGGGGAGAAATCTCTCTCCTCGGATTGATCAGACAGGAGAATACCCCTGTCTCCTCTCCGTTTTCCACCCGTATGGCTCCGATCTCCAGAAGTCTTTCCGTTTTCGGATCCAGCCCTGTAGTCTCCACATCCACTGCCGTATACGTCTCCGTCATTTCTCTTCTCCTCCGGCAGGGCACAGATCTCTGAGGAAGCATTCTCCGCATCGGGGATTTCTGGCCGTACAGATGGTTCTTCCCAGGGTGATGATATGAATATTCCAGAGAATCCAGTGATCCTTCGGAAGAATCTTCATCAGCTCATACTCGATCTTTTCCGGATCCTCCTCCCCGGCAAAGCCCAGCTTTCTGGAAATGCGCTTTACGTGAGTGTCCACCACAATGCTCGGTTCTCCGTAAACATTCCCCCGGATCACATTGGCTGTCTTACGGCCCACTCCCGCCAGCGCCGTAAGCTCTTCCATCCTCTCCGGTACCCGTCCTCCGTATTCTGTTACCAGTGTACGGCAGCAGGAAATGATGTTCCGTGCCTTCATGCGGTAAAAACCGATGGACCGGATATCCTGCTCCAGCTTCTCCGGTTCCGCCCATGCAAATTTCTCCAGTGTGTCATACTTTCTGAACAGGTCTTTTGTAACCAGGTTTACTCTGGCATCCGTACATTGAGCGCTGAGAATCACTGCGATCAGCAGCTGCCACGGTGTTTTGTGCTCCAGATAGCAGCGCAGCTCCGTACCGTACTCCCGGTCCAGCCGTTCCAGTACCCGTTGTGCCCTTGCGGACTTCTCCGCTTTCGTCTCCCGTTTTCCCATAGTATCTGTCCTTTTTATCCTTCTATCCCTTTTCCTTCAGCTGCCCCGCCGTTCTCACTGCCGCGTTGCCGGTCAGCGGGTCCCTCTTTCCATAGTCAAATACCAGGATTCTTCCATCTCCCAGCACCTCCGCATGACGGTTCTGTCTGCTCTCCCTGCCCTCATAGAACTGCCGCAGCTCTTCCTTATACTGCCTCAGATCCGGAGCGAAAAACGGACGGCTCTTTGCATTTTCTCTCAGATACAGATCGATGATCAGCAGATCTCTGTATTTATTCTCATCCAGTCCTTTTTCCTGAATGAACCGGTAAAGGATCTCATATCTGGACAGCCGGCTGTGGCTCAGGCCGGAAAGTCCGTTCCTTTCATAATACTCCCACAGTTCCCGGAAGCATTCAAACGGCCCGGGGAATTCTTCCGCAAGCTCCGGCATGGTCTCCGTAAACTGACCGCTGTTGTAATAGACCTCCACCATATTTTCCACGCCCTTCAGACGGATCAGATCTCCGTATGAAAGCCAGCTGGTCCGCATCACTTCATACGGAGGGCAGCTTCTCCACACCAGCCCGTACTCCGCTGCCGCTTCTTCCATATGAGAGCCGCTCAGCACTTTCAGAAATCCCAGCTGAAGCTGTTCCGGCTTCATCCGGTATACCTGATCAAAGGACCGCCGGAAGCTGTCATAATCCTCAAACGGCAGACCGGCGATCAGATCCAGATGCTGATGGATATTATGAAATCCGTTTATCGTATCCACCGACCGTTTCAGCCGTTCCAGGTCCGTTTTCCTGCGGATCTCCTCCAGTGTGCGGAGATTGGTGCTCTGAACCCCGATCTCCAGCTGCACCAGTCCCGGTCTCATCTTTCCCAGAAGAGCCAGCTCCTCCTCGTCCAGCAGATCTGCAGAAATCTCGAAATGGAAGTTGGTCACTCCGTTGTCATGTTCCAGAATATGAGTCCAGACAGCCATGGAATGACTCTTCCTGCAGTTAAAAGTACGGTCTATGAATTTTACCTGGGGCACTCTGCGTTCCAGAAAAAAATCCAGTTCCTTCTTTACCCGGTCCAGACTGCGGAAACGGACGGACTTATCTATGGAGGAAAGACAGTAGCTGCAGGAAAATGGACAGCCTCTGCTGCTTTCGTAATACACAATCCGATGTTCAAATCCTTCCAGATCCTCATAACAGAACGGGATCTCATCCATGGAGATGGGCTCTCTGGGCTTGTTGCGGACAACGGCGTCTCCCTTTCTCCAGACGATTCCCCGCACCGGCTCCAAAGAACCCTTTTCTTCCAGAACAGCGGCAAGCTCCGCAAACGTTGCCTCCCCCTCTCCGGCCATGACCCCTCTGATCCATGGTTCTTTTTCCATCAGTTCCTCCGCCCGGTAGGATACCTCCGGTCCTCCCAGCCATATCTCCGTATTGGGCAAGAGGCGGGAAAGATCCCGCCCCAGTTCCAGTATGCAGCTGATATTCCAGATATAACAGGAGAATCCAAGAAAATCCGGCTTCCGCAGATAAATATCCTGCAGAATCTGATCCGTCTGCTGATTGATGGTATATTCTCCGATCTCTGCCTTCAGACCGGGAATTCGTTTCTGCCCGTAGGCCTTCAGGCAGTAAACTCCCAGATTGGAATGAATGTATTTGGCGTTGACCGCCGCCAGCAAAAATTTCATAGTCTTCCTCTTATCACACTTCCAGTGTGATCTTTCTTCCTGTAGGCTGATACTGATAATAGCGTACCCCCGCAGCATTGAGCATCCGCTTGGAAGCCCGGACTGCCGGCGTATCCGCATATTTGTCTTCTTTATAGATCAGCGTCTTGATCCCCGCCTGAATGATGGCTTTGGCACACTCGTTGCAGGGAAACAGCGTCACATAGAGCTTGCTTCCCTCCAGGCTGCCTCCCCGATAGTTCAGAATGGCATTCAGTTCACTGTGTGTCGAATAAAAATACTTTGCATTGTAGGGATCGTCTTCCTGGTGCTCCTTTCCCCATGGAAATTCGTCGTCCGAGCAGCCTTTGGGGAATCCGTTGTAGCCCATGGACAGGATCTTATTATCCTGGCTTACGATACAGGCTCCCACCTGAGTGCTGGGATCCTTGGACCGCTTCGCTGCCAGCGTGGCCACTCCCATAAAGTATTCATCCCATGTAATATAATCCGTTCTCTTCTGTGACATAACCCCGTTCCTCCTTTTTCCCCGCTGATTTCATACCTTTATGATTTTATGGCCGGCCGCTTTTGTGAGGCGGTTCATGATCGCCTGTCCCAGCTCCGTGGACGGGAAGGCCTCACAGAAAATACAGTCTACTTCCGTCTCATCAAACTCCCGAAGCACGGCGTACAGATTGTGAGCAATGGTTTCCTCTTTCTCTCTCATTCCCATGCTCCGCACCTTCAAGGCAGACAGCAGTTCCTCCGGATACCAGTGTCTGGTCTCTTCCGTACAGATAATGCCCACATTTCTGCCTTCCTCCATGCTTTTTCTTGCCAGCCGGCAGATTTCTGCCGCCATGGCCTCCGGTTTCCCCTCTACCAGAGTCATATCCGCCTTCGGCGCATAGTGGCGGTATTTCATTCCCGGAGCCTTCGGATGGGCATCCGGACTCATGGGGCCAACGATAGCCGGGTCGATCTCCACCTCGCCCAGAAGCTCTCTGAGCATCTCCATGGTGATCGCTCCCGGTCTGAGCAGCATGGGAACCTCACCGGTCACATCCACGATCGTGGATTCCACGCCGATTCCCACCGGGCCTCCGTCTATGATCATCTCAATCCTGCCGTTCATATCCTCCCACACGTGATCTGCCGTAGTGGGACTGGGACGTCCGGAGGTATTGGCACTGGGCGCCGCCACCGGCACTCCCGCCAGGGCGATCAGTCTGTTGGCCACCGGATCGCTGGGCATCCGGACTGCTACCGTATCCAGACCTCCCGTCGTCCCGTAAGGCACCCGGCTGCTCTTTGGAAAGATCATGGTAAGGGGGCCGGGCCAGAAGGCCTCCATCAGTTTTCTGCCCGCCTCCGGTACGCAGGCGACCAGCGGCTCCAGTCCCGCCCGATCTGCAATATGCGCGATCAGCGGATTGTCCGAAGGACGTCCTTTGGCCGCGTAGATCCGTTTTGCAGCTTCCTCATCCAGGGCATTTGCCCCCAGTCCGTATACGGTTTCCGTAGGAAACGCCACAAGCCCGCCTTTTTTCAGAATCTCCGCCGCCTTCATCAGTTCTTCATCCTGCGGGCAGAGTCTGTCCTTTATTGTGATTCTCTCTGTTTTCATATATTTATATCCCTCTTTTCCAAAAGCCATTTTTTATACTGCCTGCGCAGTTCATGGCCTGTCCGGTCTGCCTACTACCATATCACATTTCCCGCCCCCACCGCAATGGCTTTGGCCGTTTTATCGCAGAAAATAGGGCCTGGAGGCCTGTCGGTGCCAAGAAATTTCTTGCAATATACGCCGCATTCTGCTAAGATTAGGAACATGATTTGATCAGGAGGTAACAACATGGAACTTATCATACCCAAAGACTATGACCCCAAACTGAGCATACGTCAGACTCAGGAGGCCATCAAATATATCCGTGACACATTCCAGAAAGAATTCGGAAAGGAAATGAACCTGGAAAGAATTTCCGCCCCCCTCTTCGTTCCCAAGAGCAGCGGTCTTAATGACGACTTAAACGGCGTGGAGCGTCCTGTCTCCTTTGATATGGCCGCCATCCCCGGGGAAACGGTGGAAGTGGTCCATTCTCTGGCAAAGTGGAAACGTATGGCTCTTAAGGACTACGGCTTCCAGGTAGGTGAAGGGCTGTATACGAACATGAACGCTATCCGCAGAGATGAAGAACTGGATAACCTCCACTCCATCTACGTGGACCAGTGGGACTGGGAAAAGGTCATCCGCAAAGAGGACCGGAACATGGAAACGCTGCAGAACACCGTGCGGGAGATCTTCAAGATCATCAAGCATATGCAGCATGAGGTATGGTATAAATATCCTGACGCAGTAAACCATCTCCCCAAGGATATCACCTTTGTGACCACACAGGAGCTGGAAGACCGCTGGCCGGACAAAACTCCCAAGGAGAGAGAGAACCTGATCTGCAGGGAGCACGGCTGTGTCTTTCTCATGCAGATCGGCGACAAACTGGCCAGCGGCGAGCCTCATGACGGCCGCGCCCCGGACTATGACGACTGGAGCCTGAACGGAGATATCCTGTTCTGGTTTGAACCGCTTCAGCGCGCCCTTGAAATCTCCAGCATGGGCATCCGTGTGGATGAGGAATCCCTGCACCGGCAGCTGATCAAAGCCGGCTGCCTGGAGCGGGAGCAGCTTCCTTATCACCAGATGCTTCTCAACGGAGAACTGCCCTATACGATCGGAGGAGGAATCGGGCAGTCCCGTCTGTGCATGCTTCTGTTATGCCGCGCCCATATCGGCGAAGTTCAGGCCAGTCTCTGGCCCAGGGAGATGCGCAGGGAATGTGCATCCCATAAAATTTACCTTCTTTAACAGGCAGATCTGTTCTATTCATAGTCCCCGCCGGACCGGCGGGGCGCTCCCTTATCCGGCGCACCAATGACCTCAGGCATAGGAGAACGATTACTGTGGATTTATGTAAATTAACGGAAACTCTCTGGAAAAAATATCTTTCGCCGGATCCGGCGGATCAGATTGGGATATTAGAGTACCTGGATCCGAACTGCGTTATTATTGGTACCGGCGCTCACGAATTTTATACCGATCTTGCCGGTTTTACCCAGGCCATTCAGAATGAAATGGAAGAGAGGAAAAACGTCTCTTTCCAGTGCCGGAACTTCCGATGTGAAGAGCACCGGCTCAGCCCGGATACCAGCCTGGTATACGGCACCCTGCATATATGGTGGGAAAGCGAGGATGGGCAGATCTGCATCAATATGGACAGCCGCTTTTCCATCGTCTTCCGGAAATCTGAAGAAAGCTGGAAATGCGTTCACATCCACCAGTCTCTTCCGAATCAGGACCAGCTTCCGGGAGAATACTATCCGAAAAAGCTTTCCGAACAGCTGAAGGAAGCCCGGGAAAAGGTCTGCGAAATGACCATTCTGGCTCAGAATGACAGTCTGACGGGACTGATGAACTTTCACACCTTCGAATCCCGCTGGAAATCATGGAACAGGGATCACAGCTGGCTCTTCCTTCTGGATCTGGATGATTTCAAAAATATCAATGACTGCTTCGGCCATGTGACAGGGAACCATGTTCTCAGAAAAGTGGCCCGTATCCTGGCCGGAAGCGTACGCTCCCACGACATTGCCTGCCGGATGGGCGGAGATGAATTCATGCTGCTGTGCGGCGGTCTGAAAGACGAGGAAAGCGCCCGCCATGTAGCGGAACGGATCCTGAAAAGTATGGAATCCGGGCAGAACGATCTGGAATGCTGGCCCGGCATCTCCATAGGCGGCACCCCCATAACTGCCGGGGAACCGCTGGAAGCCGCCATGAGCCGTGCGGACAAAGCACTTTATTTCATTAAAAAAGCAGAAAAAAACGGCTATTATTTCTATAAGGAAATATAAAATAAAGAACCCGGATTTCCGGGTTCTTTTTCTGTCCCTTGTTCTGTCAGATTCCCTGCACAGGCATTCCGTTTACCTCTACCCGGTCATCTACCGCAATGACCAGACACTTTCTTCCGTCGATCAGCCTGGTCTCAATCAGTCCGGCGCAGTCCGGACTCACCTGTATGGTAATGTCAGGTGTTTTTATGCTGAATTTTCTGGATTCCGCAATATTTTCCGCAAGCAGCGCCGTTTTCTCTCCTGCGGTCTCCGCATACTCCCTGTCAAAATTTTCCAGCCGCTCTTCCGAAGCTCCGCTGGCCTCCAGCAGCCGCTTCACATCTCTTCCCGTCAGTTCCAGCGGTTCCGGATCATCCTCATGAGCCGCGATCATTTCCTGAAGATTGTCATGAATGGTCCGCACCGTCTCATAGCTGCACTCTTCTCCCAGCGTATCCCGGATCACTGCGTTGAAGATCTCCTTCTGTGTTGCTGCATCCACGGGAGCCGGGCAGCCGAACATTCCTTCCACAAACTCCGGCTGCAGATCCGCCGCCTTTTTGGAATAGTAAAGCATGCTGTGAATATCCGTTTCCCGTCCGTTGAAAGCAGGAAACAGAAAGCCGGTCATGGGGTCTCCCACCAGCCAGTCTCTGGACCGGTCTTCAATGTGATTGTGCTCTTCATTATAACAGAGCCCCGGTTTTGACAGAGCAACCGGACAGATGCAGCCCAGCACAAACTCATACACGGTATCGGAAGCATCTTCCATCACCATTCCGTCCGAAGCCTTTCCCGGCACATCATAAAGACCGTGAATCATCAGGATCAGATAGTTCTCTCCGAAAGGATAGGTTTCTATGATCCGGTCATACAGCTGATCCATCAATTCCTCATCCTTCAGCTGGGATTCTCTCACCTGATAAAGAAACTGCTGCCTGCCGCCCTGTCCTTCCTCCTGCAGAGGAAATTCCAGATTCTGAAGATTTTTTCCCAGGCTTCCGGATAATGCTTTTTTAAACAGTTTCAGATACTTAAAGCCCTCTTCCTCCGGAAGCGCAAGAAACGTTTCCCTGAATGCCAGCTTTTTGGTCTTTTCATAGTCTACATAACAGCCGCAGATGCGGGTCAGGCAGCAGTCCTCCATACGGAACAGCTTTCTGATCTCTGAAATTTCTTTTTTTATCATAATCTCTCTCCTTCTCTGTAAGAAAACCGTGTTCTTACATTTCCAGGGAAAGGTTCCGTCCCCTTTTCCCATACAGCCATAATAGCAAAAAGACTCCTGCCAATCAATACTGCCCCATGGCCTTCGCCGGGAATTTTTCCGGGCCGGTCCCCGGATTATGTCTTCCGTCAGCTGTCAGTTGCCTGTCTCCGATCCATAGGATTCCGCCCCGTTCAGATATTCCATGATCCCCATATGGATCGTCCACGCCATTCTGTCCTGGTAATCTTCCTCTCCCAGTGCTTTCGCTTCCCTGGGATTGCTTAAAAAGCCGCATTCCACGATCACAATGGGTTCCTTTACATGGAGAAGGAGATAATAGCTGTCATTCGCCTTTGCCTGTCTTGTATTTTCTTCCCCCAGAACATAGGAAAAGCGGTCCTGAATCAGTTCCGCCAGCCTTTTTCCCTGTTCCGATCCTCTGTAATAAAATACCTGACCTCCCGATACGTTTTCCTGGTGATAGCTGTTCTGATGAATGCTTACCACCGCATCCGGCCCAGCCTCTCCGATGATTTCACACCGTTTCCTCATATCCGCCATTTTTTTCTTTGCGTCTCCCTCCCGGTAAAGTCCTTCATCCTTTTCCCTGGTCATGACTACCTTCACACCGGAATTTTCCAGATAGATTTTCAGCTTTTCGGCAATCGCCAGATTGATATCCTTTTCCAGGCTGCCGTCCACTCCTACTTTTCCCGGATCATTTCCCCCATGCCCGCTGTCGATTACGACTACCTTCCGCTCCCGCTCTGCCGCCTGTCCTTCCGCTCTGGCAGCTTCCAGCAATCCCAGATGCCTGGCCGCAAAAAATACCACCAGCAGAAGCACCAGCCCCATAAGCGGCTCCGCAACTGTCTTATTCACCAATGACCTTCCCAAGCTGCTGTTTATTCTAAATATATCGGCCGCAGGCTCAAAAAAGAACCTGCGGCCATAGATCTGTTTTTTCTTATGATAATGCTTTTTCCAGCTCACGGATCACGATCCGAAGAGCCTGAATTCTGGCATATTTTTTGTCTACTGACGGGAGAATGTGCCAGGGAGCAAACTCCGTGCTTGTTTTCCGGATCATTTCGTTTACTGCTTCCTCATACTGATCCCACTTTTCCCGGTTTCTCCAGTCCTCATCTGTGATTTTCCACTGCTTTTCCGGAGTATTCTGCCTCTCGTTGAACCGTTCCAGCTGTGTGTCCTTGTCAATCTGTACCCAGAATTTAATGATCACCGCTCCCCATTCGGAAAGCTCCTTTTCAAATTCATTGATTTCATTATAGGCCCGCTTCCAGTCGTTTTCGCTGCAGAATCCCTCCAGCCTTTCCACCATAACTCTGCCGTACCAGGTACGGTCGAAAATGGCAATATGACCTGTTTTCGGAAGCCTGGTCCAGAATCTCCAGAGATAATGCCTGGCTTTTTCCTTCGGCTCCGGGCTGGCAATGGGATGAACCTCATATCCCCTGGGGTCCAGAGCTCCTGTGATCCGTTTGATATTCCCGCCTTTTCCGGCGGCATCCCATCCCTCGTAAGCAATGATCACCGGAACTTTTTTTCTGTACAGGCGGTTGTGGAGCTCACTGAGCCGGGCCTGCAGCTCCTTCAGCTCCTTCTTATATTCTTCATCGGAAATGGAACAGCTCAGATCCACCTGGGAAAGAAGGGGCATCTTCACCAGAGGAAATACATTCTGAGGAACGGGAACTGCCCCCCTGCTGTTCTGGAACGCCACTTCCAGGCCGCCGCAGAGTGCTTCCAGGGCCTGCAGCTGTGCCCACCGGCTGTCCTTTGCATCCACAATATACCAGGGCGCGTTGGAAGAGCCGGTATCCGCCATGCAGCGGTCAAACAGCTCCGCACACCGGTCATAATGAGAATTCTGAAGCTTGTCCCACCGGCTTACCCGCCATTCCGTATCCTTCTGCTTCTTCAGATTTTCGATTCTCTTTTTCTGCTCCTTCTCCGAAATGTGGAAGAACAGCTTTACCAGCAGATATCCGTTATCCGTCAGCTGCCTTTCCATACGGCGCACGCTTTCCACCCGCTGCTCATATCCCTTGTCGCTCAGTTCTCCCTCAAGCCTCTGCCTTACGATCTCATCCATCCAGGCAGAATCCAGGAATTCAAACTTCCCTTCCTGAGGAATGCGGGCCACATAACGGTACAGGAACGGCCGGCGCTTTTCGTCTTCCGTAGCCTCCTCCATGGCCGCTACCCGGAAGAAGCGGGGATCGATATTGCGTATGATCTTCCCGATCGCGCTGCCCTTGCCCGCAGCTCCCCAGCCTTCGACCACGACAATTACAGGAAGCCTGTGCTCTTTTACCTGAATCTGATACTTCTCCAGCTTTTTTTCCGCCTCTTTAAGGCGTTCCTTCAGTTCCTGTTCTTCCGGCTTTTCCGCCGGCACCCATTTCTTCAGCATATGCCATCTCCTTTCCGGCAGGCTTTAGCTTGCCCCGCGAAGCAGTCCATCATTCTTTTCCGGCCTTATCCCAGCAGATCTGCCAGTGCGGCAAACTGTTCCAGCGTCAGCGCCTCTCCCCGTACTGCCGGCGGCAGTCCCAGCTTCTCAATGGCTGCCGCGATTTCCTCCTTGGAAAAGAACAGTTCGGGAGAATTGTTCAGGCCGTTCTGCAGGGTTTTCCGCCTCTGATTGAAAGATGCACGGATCAGTGCAAACAGCAGCTTTTCGTCCTTCACCTTCACCGGCATCTCCTTGTGCCTGGTCAGGCGGATCACCGCAGAACCCACATTCGGTCTGGGAATGAAGCAGTTCGGAGGCACATTTGCCACGATATAAGGCTCGGCATAGTACTGGACCGCCAGGGAAAGCGCACCGTAATCCTTCGTTCCCGGCCCTGCCTGCATCCGTTCCGCCACCTCTTTCTGCACCATGACCGTAATGTTGTCTATGGGCACTCCGCTTTCAAACAGTCCCATAATAATGGGAGTGGTAATATAATACGGCAGATTGGCCACTACCTTGATCGGCCTTCCGCCGTTATATTCTTCTGCCAGAGCCCTGATATCCACCTTCAGTATATCCTCATTGAGAACCGTTACATTGTCATATTCCTTCAGCGTGTCCTTCAGGATGGGAATCAGGTTGTCATCAATCTCCACAGCCACTACCCGTCCGGCGTTTTCTGCCAGATACTGAGTCATGGTTCCGATTCCGGGACCGATCTCCAGCACCATATCCTCTGCGGTCAGTCCGGCCGCCAGGATGATTTTTTCCAGTACATGAGTATCCACAAGGAAATTCTGGCCGAACTTCTTCTGAAACGCAAACCCGTACTTCTGTATTACTTCTATGGTATTCTTGGGAATTCCTAAATTTGCCATTGCATTCTCCTACTGCTCTCTCAGACGGTACAGCCGTCTGGCATTCTGACTGGTGATCTGTATCACCTCTTCTTCCGATATTTCTCTGATCCGGGCCAGTTCAGCCACCACATAAGGAAGATTCAGGGAAGAGTTTCTCTTGCCCCGGTTCGGAACCGGAGAAAGGTAGGGACAATCCGTCTCCAGCACGATCCGGTCCATGGGAACGAAAGCCGCCACTTCTTTCAGTTTTTTCCCATTACGGAAAGTGAGCACTCCTCCGATCCCGATGAAAAATCCCATATTCAGATACTCCCTGGCCATTTCTGTTCCGTAGGAGAAACAGTGAATCACTCCGCCGATCTCCCCCGCCTTCTGTTCCTTCATAATATCCAGCGTATCCTTCGCCGCGTCTCTGCTGTGGATGATCACCGGGAGCTTCACCTCCCTGGCCAGCTCCAGCTGGCGGATAAACCACCGCTTCTGAACCTCTCTCTCTGGCTGGTCCCAGTAATAATCCAGACCGATCTCTCCGACCGCCACCACCTTCGGTTCCCGGGAAGCTTCTTTCAGACGGCTGATCTTTTCCTCATTCAGTTCTCCCGTCTCGTTGGGATGGACGCCTACTGCCCCATACAGACAGGGCCATTTCCGGATCAGTTCCAGTGTCCGCTCCACGCCCTCCATGCTGGCACTTACATTCACTGCTGCTTCAATCCCGTTCTCCTGAAGGCCGGACAGCAGCTCCTCTCTGTCTCCTTCAAACGCCTCATCATCATAATGAGCATGTGTATCAAAAATCATGTGTTCCTCCAAATCAATAAAATAACAGCATCTGCAATCCTTTCAGAATAAGCAGGTGAGCCGGGTAAAACCAGTAGGCCCAGAGACCCAGCCTCATCCCTCTTTTTCCATTATAACGCTCCACAAGGGGCAGAAAACCCAGAAAAGGAATGCACATAAAATTAGGATAAATGGCAATTCCCGCCAGAATTGCCCCTATTCTTCTCCTGCCCCAGTCATTCCGGAACAGATAGAGCAGCACTGTCAGCAGCACTCCGGCAAAGCCATAGTCGCTGCGCAGAATATACGCTGCCGTTCCTCCTGCCGCCGTAACAGCTGCGCAGGCCAGGGTATTTCTTCCATATCCTTCCAATCCCCATATCGCCGCCAGCGCTATGGAAAGAGTGAAAAAAACATTCTGTCCATCCAGATCAAACATCCTGCCGAACAGGATCAGATCAAAGGGAACTTCAGAAATCACTGCAAACAGAATCAGTCTGGAAAGATATTTTCTTCTGTTCCGGGTATGGACAAACCCTTCTGTCAGCAGAAAGCAGTAGAGGGGAAATGCCAGCCTTCCCACAGTCCTCATGGCAAGATACAGAACGCTCCAGAGCGGTTCCGCTGCCGCCATGGGAGATACCAGAGCTACTGCGCAATGGTCAATCAGCATGATCACCATAGCCGTCACTTTCAGCTGGGCTCCTGTCAGCCCCGCTGTTTTTATTGCTGTTCGCTGTGACATTCCCGGCTCTCCTTTCTGCAGATATGAATATTTGCTGAGCTGCTGTATTTCATTATTATATATAAAGTGGAAGGAAATTTCTACTGTTTATGATACAGCCTTTATTTTTGCTGAAAAAAGGGAGTGTCGCAAAATCATCAAATTAAATGGCTGAGTAGCACTTCCGCTCGTTACAATAATCACAACCACCAGTTTAGCCTGCGGTTTGTTCTGGCCCCATAAGGGCCTTTTACCTGCTTATGCCGGGAAAGCGCACTGAAAGTCTACCAGCTGCATCACATTCTCAGATGTCCTTAAAAGGGCATCTCAGTGCTACTTTCTACCTGCCAGCCCCATAAGGGCTTACCGGTTTGCTTTGACTTCCTACTACTTCTCCAAGAGATTTATTTCCTCTTTTTTCTTACCGGCTCACCCATAAATGAGTCGATATATTCTACTAATGTCATCTGGTCATATTCCAAATCTTCTTAATGTCTTTCATAAAGCTTCTCTTTTTCCATTTTTCGTAGGTCTGCGGTTTGATTTACGGGATCTGTCCCTGGCTTTTCAGATATTCATAAGCCTCTTCTCTTTCATATCCAGAATCCGCAGTCACACTGGATATCGATACCCGGGGTTGCTTCCATGTGTTTCAGAAACGGTACCAGCGTCCACACATCGTTCTAATCCTTAAAAATCTCAGCTGACACAATGTATTCACTGTCCGCTGCGATCTAGACGTCATATCCCGATTTCAGCTGAGCATTCCTCATATGATCATCTTTCATGTGCATAAAAGTGGCATCCAGATCTGTATTACAGTAATTATTCCGACCCTGGAAACTGGCTATATGCCAGTCATAGATCGTCTGGCGTTCCAGAAACCGAAGAAACAGTTCCAAATATCTTTGATTCAAGCTTTTGAGTTTTCCTCTTCCATGTACAAAAAACGTCCTATCTATCCAGCATCTCTCTTCCAGACAGCAGTAGATTTCCTGCAAATCACGAGTACGACTTTCCTCTCCGATATAGAAGCCACAGATATAATCCTGGTTCAGAAGACAGACTACCTCCTGAATCCGCTCATACATCTTTGTTTCCCATTTTTCCACCGATTTTTTACAGACAAATGTATATTTATTGGCATTGGCTTCCAATTTTGTCCCGTCGATAATTACGGTTTCTTTTGATAATTCTCCGCCTGCTCCCAGGCGGCTGACCATCTGATAAAAAAGATTTTCACAGGCATCTGCCAGAAAACCATTTCGAAAATGGGCGATGGTGCTGTAATCCGGCGCTTTTTGTCCGGCAAGCAGCCACATAAAGTTCATATCGCGTCTGCATGCTGTTTCAATCTTTCTGGCTAAATAAATGTTTTGAGAATACGCATAAGTCAGGATCTTAAACATGGACTTTGGGTCCACCTGCCGGATTTCTGCCTTTGGCCGAGTAAGCCTGATACAGCAAGCTGTAATCCAATCCCTCCAGTTGGTGACTCAGCAGTCGAGCTTAAGTCTCATCAGGAACCAATCCTTCTAATTAATGGCAACACTAGTTGATAAACTTCACCGAATTCGGTATAATTCTTGTGGTATTTTAATTTATTGGTCATATTTTTATACCATGGATTACGGACCCTTCGGAATACGTTTTCTATTTTCTGAGCATAAAAACAGAGCCGCTACTCCATAGATAATCATCTCTTATCTATTTTGCAACGGCCCCCAGACAGAGCTGCCGCAGGCTTGCGGCAGTTCTGGGTTTGTTCTTAAATATTAACGGTTTGTAATAACAAGACCAGCTGTATTGGTTTTCAACGATTCGGATCCGCTTCCTACAAAGACTGTATGCCAGCCTACTAAGCGATATTCCTTATTAAGCTCCGGACAGGCCCTTTCTGTATCAACAGTAGCTTGCGAAAGTTTCCCATTAGTAGGATAAAAATTGTATGTAAGATAATCAACCTGCTCCCAACTACTTCCATTATGTTTTTCCACCGATATTTCCATTTGAATTTCATCTACATTCACATGGCAAAAGGTTGACATATCAATTCCTATTTTACCGTTTCTGAGATTAGTTATTGTCAAAAGACCATCCGCAATCCAGTTTCCTCTCCTATCATAAATTTTCACAACAGACTGTTGCTGGTCAGATTCCAGCCCATTGGATGAAGACATAGCAAAGACCGGCATCGTTACTAAAATTACCATCAATCCAGCCACTAAAATACTTTTAACCAGTTTATTCATATAATTATCCCCCTATTTCTGATAAAAATATAAGCCTTCAACCATCTTTTTAAACTCATTTTCTTCCATCACGCCGCTTAAATAGTAATATGCCATATCTGTCGTAATTTCTGCGCCAAACTCTGTTTTACCATTGTCTAATTCATTTCTGCAAAAAATGATAGTTTCATCCAATATCCTATGATACTTTTCATCATATCTTAATCTGTCAGACCCATGCATATTAGCATTTTCAGAAAAACTGCTGAGCTCCGATAAATGCACTATATAGCCATTATAGTCAAAGCTTATTACAGCTCCCTGTTCTATAAATGCAATATCTGTAAATTTCATTCTATAAGGAACATATTTAAGTCCTACTACCGGTATCTGCAGTTTTTCACTGATCTGTTCATAAGCTCTTTCAAGATTACTATCTACTTCCTCTACTGTTTTTACATTATTCCATGCAATGCCAGTGCTCATTCCATTCCATTCAACTTCCCTATACTGGATCCTGCTTCTTCCTATACTCACCACCCCACCTACGCCAATCACTCCCAGCAGCGCTGCAACCAGCAGCATACGGGTCATTTTCTTTCTTCTGCGGCGTGCAGGCGGAAAGGTTCCGGTAAATCCCGCAACTCCTGAAATTCTGGGAGTCGCCTGCCGTTCTGCTCTTTTCATCATTTCCTCCACTTTTTTCATGATCAGCTGGAACTCATTCTCAGGAGCCTGAAGCTCCGGCGAGGTATCCGGATGAGCAATGGCATCGTCCATTTCCCGTATCAGCTGTTCGTCGGAAAAGCCGTAGGCGGCTTTTATTTCTTCAGTCAGGCGGTCCTTCCGCTGCTCATTGCTTTGCTTGCTGTCCAAAAAACACCTCATTCTGCCAATTATCCTCAACTTCCCTTTTTTGAAAGGGTTGACTTTTCATATCTTATGGGTAGTATAGTAGTAAGAAAGAAATCCCGAATTGCTGTGGAGGTAACTTTATGAAAAAAATCATTCTGACCGGCGGCGGTACAGCCGGGCACGTCACTCCGAACCTTGCTCTGATCCCTTCCCTTCAGGCGAAAGGATTTGAGATCCAATACATCGGTTCTTATCAGGGTATTGAAAAGAAGCTGATTGAAAATGCCGGCATTCCCTATCACGGCATCTCCTCAGGAAAGCTTCGCCGTTACTTCGATCTGAAAAACTTTTCAGATCCCTTCCGTGTTCTGAAGGGATACGGGGAAGCGCTTAAAATTATGAAGAGCTACAGACCTGATGTGGTTTTTTCCAAGGGCGGCTTTGTAGCCGTTCCGGTGGTCCTGGCTGCAAAGCATTATAAAATCCCCGTCATTATCCACGAATCGGATATGACTCCCGGTCTGGCAAATAAAATCTGCATTCCGTCAGCCAGAAAAGTATGCTGTAATTTCCCCGAAACCTTAAAATACCTGCCCAGGGAAAAAGCTGTTCTGACCGGTTCTCCCATCCGTCGGGAACTTCTGGAAGGCGACCGGCTTTCCGGTCTGAACTACGCAGGCCTTTCCGCAAACCGTCCGGTCATTCTGGTAATCGGCGGAAGTCTGGGTTCCGTTACCGTAAATACTGCCGTGCGTGAAATTCTTCCCAAGCTCCTGTCCGGCTACCAGGTAATACATATCTGCGGAAAGGGGAACGTGGACCAGAGTCTGGCCGGCACTCCCGGATATGTTCAGTACGAATACGTAGATGAGCCTCTGAAGCATCTGTTTGCGGCTGCTGATATCATTGTCTCCAGAGCGGGCGCCAATTCCATCTGTGAAATTCTCGCTCTCCGGAAGCCCAATATCCTCATTCCGCTTTCTGCTGCCGCCAGCAGAGGCGATCAGATATTAAATGCAAAGTCTTTTGAAAAACAGGGCTTCAGCACTGTTCTGGAAGAAGAAAACCTGACAAATGAATCTCTCTATCAGGCTGTTGTTGCTACAGACAGGAACCGCGCCCGGTTCATTTCCGCAATGGAACAGAGTCAGCTTTCAAATGCTGTGGAAACGATCGTATCTCTCATTGAATCCTGTTCCGCAGACTGAGGAAAATATTCCGGTCCCAGTTTCTTCTTCAGATAAACTCTGGCCCTCATCAATCGGGAACGGCATGCCGTTCCCGAGATTCCCAGCAGTTCGCTGGCCTCAGCGGACGTATAATCCAGTACACAGCAGCAATAGATCACGTCCCGCCAATCCGGCCTCATCTCATCGATCACTCTGCGGATTTCCCGATAGCGGCAATCTTCGATCACCAGGTCTGAAACATCTTTGGATATGCATTTCAGCAATACTTCAGGAGACAGCTTTCCATCTTCCGTCTCCAGGCTGACTTTTCCGTAACGGCAGTTCTTTCTGTATAAATCCACACATTTTCTTTTTAGGATCTTTACCAGCATCGCCTTGACACTGCCTACGGCTGTTCCGCCTTCTTCAAGCATATACGCCTGAAAATAGGATGCAAACGTTTCCTGTATCACATCTTCAATGTCATCATAGGCTACTCCGCATCTTTTGGCAATCGTTCTCATAGGCGCCTGATACATTTCATAAATCTGCTGGAAATCCTGATTTCTGTCCTGTCCCATTTTCTTCCCTGCCTGTCATTCTGTTTCTTTATAATGCGCGTCTGATCAGTTCCGCGGTTTCCGACAGCTCCTCTTTTCCAGCCTCTCCCGGTTTCCATGAGACCATCTCAGGTCCTCCGTCATACCGTGGAATAATATGCACATGAAAATGGAACACTGTCTGTCCTGCCGACCTTCCATTGTTCTGCACAATGTTGAAGCCACTGCACCCCAGTGCTTCCTTCATGGCAGCTCCAATCTTTGCCGCAAGGGGAAGAGCCTTTGCAGCCACCGCATCATCCAAAGCGCACACATCCTGGTAGTGATTCTTCGGAAGAATCAGTGCATGTCCTCTGGAAGCGGGTCCCAGGTCCAAGATCACGCGAAAATCCTCATCCTCATAGATCGTGGAGGACGGGATCTCCCCATTTGCAATCTTACAAAAAATACAGTTACTGTCCTTCATTTCTACCTCCCTCCTCAGCATCCGGCTGTCTTCTTCCCGGCACCGCATAAAACAGCACTGCCAGAAGGAATCCAAGAACCAGACCGCCAATATGAGCCGCATTGTCAACACCTGTACTGGTAAAGCCAAAATACAGGGAACAGACCACAAACATTACCAGCTGTCTTGTACTCAGATCCTCCAGCTGTCCCCGGTTTCTCAGCACCACGTACAACAGACCGCCGATCACTCCGAAGATTGCTCCCGACGCTCCCGCCGATACTGCGTACTCATAATCGTTCATACTGACTGTCATAGAGAAAATGTTTGCCCCTACTCCGCATATGAGGTAAAAGACCAGATATTTGACTCCACCCAAAGCACGTTCCAGATTATCGCCCAGCGCAAACTGAATGATCATATTATTGACCAGGTGGGATATACCAAAATGCATGAATACAGCAGTAAACAGGCGGTAGTATTCCCCTTCCCTGATTACCAGAGGCACATACATCGCTCCGTGTTCCAGCATAAATCCGGCATTTTCTGTGGAACCATGATATTCCAGCCACAGAAAATACAGAATATTTACTGCAATCAGGAACTCGTTTACATATGCGGTCTTTCTGCGGTGATGCGGCTCCATACATTCTCTCCTTTTATTTATACAAAGTTATTGTACCATATTTGGCAAAATTTGTTAATACTCACAAAAACAAAAAGCCTGCATCCGCAAAATAAATTTCACTTCCAACCGGAAGAGGAGCCGTTTCATTGGTCTGCAGCAGGCGGCCTCCTACTCTGACTCCATTGGTAGAGTTCAGATCGGTTACGGTATACCCTTCCTCATCCCGGTCAATCCGTGCATGAAGGCGGCTGACCGTATCGCGGGAAAGCACACAGTCCACCAGTCCTTCCTGCTTTCCTATGAGGAAAGGAAAGTAGGGAATCCATATCTCTCTCCCACCGGTAAGATCTGTCAGTCTCCGTTCCCCTTCTCCTCTCTGATCCGGTAAGACTGCTCCCTCTTCCTCTGCATAGGAAGGCGCTTCATAACGGACCCAGGATTCCGCTACCGCCTGTTCTTCGCCATGACTCCGGGCTGTTGTCCAGTTCTCATACGGATACTTTCCTGCCTGCACGGGGCTGTGCAGCTTTTGGTCTGCCTCCCATTCATCCTCCTCATCCGGAAAACTCATATGCCAGGATCCTTCCTCTTCCTTTCTTCTTCTTTTCAATCTTCCCAGAAAGCCCTTCTTTTCTTTCTCCTCAGGGAAAACCGGCGCCTCTTCCTCCGGCTGCCGCCACTCTCCGCTTTTCTTTTCCAGGTACAGCTTTTTTCTCTCTTCTTCTCTCCGCCTTGCTCCTCCATCCCCTCTCAGCCCCGCAGGCTGATACAGCGTCCGGAGCAGGTCCCGTATTCCGTAATTTTCCCTTTTTGTCACCTGCAGAAGTTCATATGCCAGAACTACCCCTTCCCTGTCTTCATGACTGATTCTTCCAAGCAGGTACTCCATCAGGCGGCTTACAGCTTCCGGAAAACTGCCGCTGTATTCCGGAACAAAGCACAGTGAAACCGCATAGTTCTGCGGTTCTACATAGATAAAATCCGGTTCCAGAAGAATATGCTCTTCACTGAGAAGATACTTTCCCATCCCTTCTGCTGCTGCCGCAATGCACAGAATCAGATGGCGCAGTTCTTCTCCCCGCATCTCTCTTCTTTCCACCATCCGGCTCAGAGGCTGGCGGGAAGTGATCTCATAGCAGCACTCCTTCCTCTTCCCCGTTTCTCTGATCTGAAAAGGCAGAAAACCAGGAATGCTGTTCTCTTCGGCCATTCTCATTTCATAGTTTTCCAGATCACTTTCCATCTCTATGATCAGATAATTACGTCTGATTTCCCTCTGATACCGAATCTTCATTTTCCGTCTTCTCCTCTATCACTGATACCATTCTGAGAAATTTTCCCGGTTCAAACCGTTCCATGGAGAGCGTCCGTATCTGACCGTTTTTTTCTGCCGTTCCTTCCAGACGCCCTCCGGTTTCCCGTACCTGTATGGCATACCCCATCACGTTCAGCCCCTTTTTCGCCTCTTCTCCCAAAGAGCTTTCTTCATCATACCGGATCTGCTCTATGGCCTCCTCCAGCATCATGGCGCCGATTACCTGGTCTTTCAGCCGGAAGGTCCACAGAATTCCCTGCGTAACCGTCAGAAGCAGAATCCCCATAATAAACGCCGCCTCCACCGTAAAGCTTCCCTGCAGCCTGTGCTTTCTTTTCCCTCTCATTTTTCCTCGTCACCTCCCCAGGATCCAGAGTGCTGCCGGTACGGTAAAAGGCAGAAACGGAACCGTTTTTTTCTTCATGGAAACATGCTTTTTCCTTCCCCATATCAGCATCAGAAAACAGCAGAAGCTGCAAAGCAGCAGACTGGAAAGAAAAAGAGCCACACTCTTTTTAAGGCCCAGTGCCACACCGGCCACAACAAAAAACCATCCGTCCCCTTCTCCCATCGCTCCTCCCGACCATCTGGAAAACAGAACCATCAGGATCCCCGGAATCACATTAGCTGCCTCAGGTCCCATACTGACAGGTCCTTCAAAACACAGCTTGCCGAACCAGATCAGCCCTCCGAATACAATATAAAGCCAGGAGTCCACCTCCTTTTCCCTCACGTCCTGCCAGGCGGAAATGATCAAAAAGCCTAAAAACAATATTTCCTTCATATTGATCCCCCTCATTTTATCTTTCCTGCGAGCAGTAAGAACATGCTCCCAGATATTCTGCTTCCTTCAGCGGCACAGCCCTCACATATGCAGAAACTGCCCTGCAGTCTCTTCTGGAATGGTAACTTTCCCCGCTGGGCATCACATATACCGTCTCTCCCCCCTCTTCTCCGCAGACAGCACATGGTCTGTACCTCTTCCCGTCCCGGTTGCGCATTTTTTCCGCCTCGCTCCGTGAGACTGCCGCCATATCATTGTAAAGATAATGGCAGGTGCGGCTCAGATGGTACCGGCTTCCGTCCCTGCCCAGATATACGATGATTGCCTTCTCTCCCTCTTTTTCTCCTCCTTTGGCACCCAGACCGGTTTTTCCCGTCCAGGCTCTCCGGAAGCAGCGGACCTGCTGAGGAATTCCTTCCAGCCGGAAAACAGAAAAGGGAAGCCGGATCCTGTAATCCACAATCAGGTCAATGGTTTCCCCGTCCCTCATGATCCGGCTTCTTCCGGCAGAAAAATTTTCAGCCCTGTCTGTGCCTGCGCTGTCCTTCGCAGCCCTTTCCGCCATCAGGCAGACCGCTTCCTCGGACAGATCCTCAAGCAGAATTTTCTCATCCGTTTCAACCAGCCCGGCAGCAATATAGGCATATCTGGCTGCCTTTTCTCCCACCGCCTCCACTCCCGCCTGAACCTGCCGTCTGGTATCCATAATCCGGATGGGAAAAGCCATCAGAGCCATGAACAGCAAAAACATGGTCAGTCCTAAAGCCGCCTCTACCGTCATACTTCCTTTCTGCGGACAGGAGAGGGAAAAGGACACCCTTATTCCGGCTGTTTTTTTTCTGTTATTACAAAGGGGATTGCGTACTTGGAGAGTCACATTACATTGTTTGAATAATTTATTTTTTTTACATTTGTACCGGAAAAAGGGCATCCTTTTCCACCTCCCTTCCGCCGGACAGATCCGGATCTGCCGTCATCAGTAACCTCTTCCTGCTTTTGTCCTGATTCTGTATCCGCTCTCTTCCCTGCCTGGTGAAAACAGGTGCTCTGCTTCTGCTGTCACTGTCATCTCTACCCGCACTCCGCAGCGTTCCATCCGGAACCCCGGCTCTTCCCGTCCTATGGTATCCTGGATCACATCCATCATACGGTACAGGAGCGTCTTCGGGTCCGATACCAGAAGAAGAAGTTTCAGATAGCTCTCGTAGGAAAGTCCCTGTTCCGATTCCGCAGGATCGGAACGGCCGTTTTTTCCAAGATCAATCAGCTTCTCCAGGCTCATCTGCCATTCTTCCCTGCTTTTGATCAGAGAGACCTTCCCTCCCGCCAGAAGAGTCCGCACATCTGCCACAGCCTCTCCCAGTGCCCAGATTCCCATTACAAAGACAGCCATCACCTCCACCATGGGAAGCATTCCGGAGGCTCCCACGATCACCGCCGCCAGTTCTCTTGCCTGAGACCGTTTGACAGAATCTCCCAGGATATGAATCAGGTTCATCCCCTCCCGCAGAGCCAGGAGCCGTGCTGCTGCTTCTTTGAGGTTTTCCCGATCCTCCGTTCCTCCGTTTACCAGGTACTCCATCTGGCAGACCAGCCCCGGTTCCGGGTCATCCAGAAAATGAGAGAAGAACTGGCTGCAGTACTGAACCGTAATCAGGCGCTCTGCAAGATCTTCAGACGGACCGGCCTGTATACCCTCTCCTTTGTCTGCCATACTGCCCTTTCTCTCCGAAGGAAGATCTTCCGAAAGAATTTTCTCTCCCGGAATCTGAGCATGCTCCGGTATCACCAGACCAAGAAGTCCATCTCCTGCAAGCCTGCGGACATTCTCCAGCAGAGACTGTTTCTCCTTATCCGCTGTCCCATGTGCACATGCCAGTACCTTTTCACGAAACCCGTTCATATGGTTTCTCACAGGACGCCACAGAGCATCTTCGTCCGGCTCTTCCTCCTCTTCTCCCTCCCAGTTGTCAATGTAGTCCAGAACATCCTTCGCCTCTGTCATAACCGCCTTCATCAGATCCGTATTTTCCTCTGCAAGTGCGGTGAGTTCTTCTATTTCCCTTCTCCGTGCGCCGTCTTCCGCCGTATAGGAACGGTACCGTTCATATTCCTCACGGGCCGCAGCCTGCATTCCGGGAGTCATCTCATTCAGCTTTTCCCGGACCTGCAGATAAACCTGTTCCAGTTTTTCCTGCAGATCTTCCGCCTCTTTTCTGTAACGCTCCACCGCTCCGGAAACCTTCGACAGCTCCCTCTGGATTTCGGCTCCCGTGCGCAGAAATCCTTCCCCGTCCCTTTCCGACAGCTGATTTTTCCCTTTTTGAGCCAGATTTTTCTGGGCTGACTGGCCTGCATTCAGGTCTTCTACCGCCTTTTCCAGTTTCAGTGCACGGCCGGCCAGCCCTTCGAACAGCCGGGAAACCTCCTGCACGGCAAACGCCTCCTTCAATCTGTCTTCCATCCCGGCTGCCTCCTCCTGTGAAAAATCCAGCGTCCAGATCCCGTACTCCATGTAGTCCGCTACTTCCTGCTGGAGATGTTTTCCACCGTCATCTGTGATTTTCCTGATCTTATCCACAGATACGGCTGCGATTTCCGCCGGATACCATCCTGCTGCATCAAGATACCCTTTAAAGTATCTGGAAAACTCCTCTTTCAGTTCCTCTTCTCCGGCCGTTTCCCGCAGAAGGAGCCGGTATCTTTTCCAGATTTCCCTGTGGTACCCGGCCATTACAGAATCCAGTGCTGAATCTGCAGCAATCCGAAGATAGCATCTGGCTCCTGCAGTTCTGGCCGTCTCCGTCAGGGCGCAGAGAAGAGCAGATACGCACAGCAGGATCATTGCCAGAAATACGGTGATCTGTCCGCCTTTTTTCATCAGTACACCTCTTTCGACTGTTTATTGATCTCCTTGAATACATTGGTAAGCAGTTCGTTGATCTGCTTCTTGAAAATGATCACCAGACCGATCAGCACTACCAGTATGAGGACCACCTCGATCACTCCTACTCCGTCCTCTTCTGTCCAGAACGCCTTCCACTCGTTTCTCAGATCCATACCCATTCTCCTTTCCGGCCCGGGTCTGCCGTCCGTGTTCTTCTCAGAAAGCCAGAAGAGCCGGCGCAGCCACCATGGCCATCACTACTCCCAGCATGAGAAACAGCGGAAGCAGCAGCTTTGTGCCCGCCTCTTCTCCCCGCTTTCTCGCCAGATTTTTCCGTTCTTCAAATGCAGAAGCCATTTCTGTTCTCATGGCTCCTCTCAGGTTTTTCGCTCCTTCTCTCCGGTTCTGCTCCAGCAGACCGGCAAGTTTCATATATGGGCGGAGACCGCAGCGTCTCCCGAATTCCTGGTACGCTCTCCCTTCCGGCACCTTTTTCTCTATCTGTCCCAGGGCCGTTTTCATCTCCTCATAAGCGTACCGTTCTTTCCCCCCTTCCTTCCGCCCCTGCTCATATCCCCGCACTACCTGTTCCCAGGCTCCCCGTACCGTCAGGCCGGCCCCCAGAAATACGGTGAGCTTTGACAGCACTTCAGGATAATCCCTTAAAAGTTCCTGTTCTCTTTTCTCCTTCTCCCGCCTTTTTTTCTCCCTGTCCTCCACCTCCAGAAATGCAGCTGCCGCAATTCCGAAAAACGGAAGCGCCCAGAGAGGATTCCCGTCCGGATCCCGGTAGGAGAGTTCCCGTCCTCTGAACGTTTCCGGAAGAATCAGTTTTTCTCCTCCCTGCTCTCTGTCCTCCTGATCCACCTGTTCCAGAAACTCCATCACCGTCCTTTCTTCTCCCGTCAGCCGGGGCGGAAATACCGTAAGTTCAAATTCATATGCTTTTTCATAGGTTCCGTCCGACAGAATCGCTTTCAGAACCGTCTTTTCCCCTTCCGGAGCAGCCTTTTCCCCATATATTTTCCCAAACCCGTCTACCAGACGTCCGTCTGTCTCCCAACGGATATCCACTCCCCAGTCGTCTCTGCTCCCAATCAGGTTCAGATCTGTCCCGACCTGCTCCAGAGACGGATTTTCTCCCCGTATCTGTTCCGGAAGTTCCGTTCCGATCCGGTCAAAAATTTCCTCCGCCTCTTCCCGGGTGTAACTCCGTTCTCTTACAGGAATCTCCATTTCCGTTTCCTGATCCAGAAGACCGTCCACGGCCACCTTATAGAAAGCAGTTCCTTCTCCATGGGAATTCCTGTCCAGAATCCTCTGCTCTCCCCATCCCATTCCTGATGCCGCTGCCCCGTAAAGAATCAATCCGGATATGGCGCACATCAGCTGTATTCTCCGCCTTTTTTTCTTTTCCATCTCTTCCTCCCCAAAAAAAGTCTGCCCTCTATACCTCAATTGCCAGAATACGCCAGGCAGCGGCAGCAGCAGCCAGATAACATACCAGGCACACCGTCATCACAGCCCGTCCGGCTGCTGTTGTATACATAATGTCAAAAAATCCCGGAGAAGTAACGTCCACATACAGAACGATCCCGAA
>CALWRQ010000007.1 GCA_944383965.1 uncultured Lachnospiraceae bacterium | reverse complement strand
TGTGGCTTTACTCATCGTTGCGATACTGACTTATACCCATAAAAAATAGCCGTCCTGCCCTGACAAGCCGACGACTATTTTTTAGTTAAGCTTCGCCGGGACGGGTGAGGTGCATTCACCTTCCGGCTATCTTGTTAAGTATATTATATGTCAAACCAAACGATTTGTCAAATAACGCAAAAAACCGGCCCCTGCGCCAACAGGGACCAGCTGCTCGCTCCGGCGCCAACCAGAGCGGAATGATACACCCCGAAGAAGTGTTCATATACCAATATCATAATACCATCTTCGGGGGCAGCCAGCAATCAGAACTTTTGTTTGGGTGTTATTTTTATACCATCAAATCTCAAAAGGAGGATCATTATGCCAAAAACCCCGAAGAAGAAAAAGAATCAGCTGCCCAGTGGCAGCTATCGTGTGCAGGTGTACGACTACACCGACGTGAATGGAAAAAAACACTACAAATCCTTTACCGCTTCCTCAAAAAAGCTGGCTCAGCTGGCCGCCGCAGAATGGCAGACCGGAAAATCAAATCAGCAGACTACGCCTGAAAACTTAACTGTTTACGAGGCAATAAGGCGATATATGGAAGTTAAAAATGGAGTTTTAAGCCCGTCTACCATGAGAGGTTACAAAAGTCTTCACGAACAATATTTCAAGGGTCCTCTCGGGCTCACACGTCTTCCGGATCTCAGCAATACTGCGATTCAGATATGGATCTCTGATCTGGCAGTGAAGCTGACTCCGAAAACTGTACGGAATGCCTACGGGCTGCTATCCGCAACATTGGAAATGTTTGCTCCTGACTTCCGTCTGAACGCCACCCTCCCGGCTAGGCAAAAACCGGAACTGTACTGTCCCAATGACAATGACATAAAAAATCTTCTTGATCATATCAAAGGAACAGAACTGGAAATTGCTGTATTACTTGCCGCCTTTGGTCCGCTCAGGCGGGGAGAAATATGTGCGCTGGACACCAATGATATCCGTGGCAATACTATCACAGTATCAAAAAACATGGTACTGGGTCCAGATAATGATTGGATCATCAAGCAGCCCAAAACCTACAGCGGCTACCGTGAAATTGAAATGCCGGATGTTGTTATACAGCGATTATCCGGATGTTGTGGGAGAATCATCCACTGTACTCCCAATCAGCTTACCGGCAAATTTCAAAGGGCTATAAAAGCTACTAAGCTGCCCCACTTCCGCTTTCATGATCTGAGACATTATTCGGCGTCGATCATGCACGCCATCGGTGTTCCTGATCAGTATATCCTGCAGAGAGGAGGATGGTCCAGCGACAATATCTTAAAAGGTGTATACAGAAATGTTATTGATCTGGAAGCCAGAAAACAGAATCGAAAAATATTAGATCATTTTGAAAAAGTATCACACGATGTATCACACGAAGCCTGAAAAGCCGCGTAAATACAAGGTTTTATTGCGGGTTCGAATCCCGTATGCTCCACTGAGAGAAAACCTCGTATTTATGCGAAAAACCGCATAGATACGAGGTTTTTAGTGGTTTGAGAGGAAAAACCGGAATGTATAAAAATGTCTTACCTCCATATGAAAAAGACCTGGTACGCCCCTTTCCGTACCGGTACAGGGGCGGTAACATTGGCATTATCGCATAGCGTCAGAGAATACTCAATAAGAAGCCATTCTGTCTCTTTACCGGCGCCCTGCCCCGATCTCCCTCCTGCGCATCCTCCTTTAGGCCGCAGAAAAGGCGATGACTTGCCTCGCTTTTTATACAGAAAAAGAACGCCTTCTCAGACGTCCTCTCCCCCATTAATCTCTTTCCTGTTCCTCTGCAAATGCCAGCATCAATTCCGTGATTTTTGCAGCCTGACTGACTCCTGCTTTTTCACAGGCCTGTTCAAACCGCTCTGCTACCTCGCGTTTGATCTTAAATCCTTTTGTCATATAACCAGCTTTTTTCTGGTACTTCTCACTGGCAATCGTCTGAGGGGTTGGGCTACCTTTTGGCATTATGGTTCCTCCTTAATCATTCGTAGCATTTATGTCTTTCCTATGTCCCGCCACATATTCAGCCATCAGTTCCGATAGCTTAATTCCTACAGCAATTCCTTGCTGTCTGCATAATACAGCAAACTCTTCTGCTGCATCCTTCTTCACTTTGTAGGTTTTGGGAACCATCCCTGCCTTGGCATCCCATTTGTCCTGTGGTCTACTCTTCTTCTCTTCCATCCCTGCTCCTCCACATCTGAAATATAATCTTCATACCATTATGGGTTGGCTTTCGAAAAGGGACACCGCTTTCCCAGGCACTGATTATTGCCTGCAGAAAATTCGCAGACCGGTTTTTCCCACTCCATTTCGATTTTCAGGTGCTCCTTCACAAAAGGAACCGCCTGCTGAATGGAAAGGTAGGAATCCCTCTTGCAGCATCGCGGTCCCCCCACCTCTCCAATGGCCGCCAGCGCTCCGGCCGTCATCCTGTGGGAAAGACTGAAGGCCTCTCCTGCCAGCGGTGTGGAACCGGTAATAATGGAAATAAACATTCCTGAGCTGAGTCCGGCTCCGCAGGCCCCCCAGAACCCGCATGCTCCTCCCGGAACCTGTCTGCCCCGATTGACCATTTCCGACAGCGCGTCCTGCAGACTGACCTTCCCCCCTGCATTTTTATAGGCAGTAAGCAGGGCTGCGCCGACCATCACATGATGTTCCGGACCGTGCATATGGCAGAAAGGCAGCCTCATCATCCGGTTCAGGATCTCTGCCGGATTTTTGGACCGTTCTGACAGGCAGAATGAAACTATGACGTCGATTCCGGCCGTATGGCAGCTGCTGCAGACATAATGCCCGTTTACGCATCTTGTCTTGCTCTGTTCCTTTCTGTGACATATGGCGCATTCCATCTCCACGTCCATATTCAGATATTCAAGAGGCGCTTTGCAGATCAGACACTCTTCGTTCATTTTGGTTTCCTCCTCTGTGTCTCCTATAATTTCATAAGGCAGTCTCCCGCTCCGGATTCCCCATTCTCATATTTCTCCTGTCTTCTTGCCAGATTCCTACTGCCGTGATACAATAGCCTTGTTACCAGTTCCGGGAGGAGTGCGGTCTCGCCCGTATCGGAGGTGTCCGGTCTCACACAGATTATCCCGGGAACACACTCCGGCTGGTAACTTTTTTATTGTCCTAAACCGTTTTTTCTATTTTCCCATCTGCCACCGCTTCAGATTCACTTTTCCGTTTGCTGTTTCCACGCCTTCTGCTCTGAGACGGCGCTCCTGTTCTCCTGCCTCTCCAAAAGTGCCTTCCGGAGCCAGCTGTCCCTGGCTGCTCACCACCCGATGGCAGGGAAGTGACGGGTCCGTATTCTCTCTCAGAAGATTTCCCACCGCCCGGGCTGCCCGCGGACTTCCTGCCAGACGGGCGATCTGTCCGTAAGTAGCGACTCTTCCCTCCGGCACGGCTGCCACAGCCTGAAATACCTTCTCTGCAAATGCCGACTGCTTTCCCGTTTCTTTCCCGCCCCTCTTTCCGCCTGTGAGATCATAGCTTTCCCCGATCAGCCTTTTGATGTCACAGTCCGGAACCGACCCGTCCAGAATGATGCTGCTCCAGTGTTCTTTATTCATATGATAAGCAGGAATCACGGATGGAAAGGCGTTCCTCCAGAAATCCCTCCACTCCGGATCGGTCTTGATATTGATCCAGATCTTCCCCCTGCGTTCAAACACACAGGCAAAGATCTTTCTGCTTTCTGTCCTTCGGACCACTGTCCAGTTTGGATCGTGAAACGGCATATCCCGGAAGGTGCCGGGGAAGGACAGACAGAACGCCAGTGCCTCTTCTCTTGTAACCATCTCGTGTTTTTCCTTTCTGAAGATTTTTGTCAATGCCGTACTGCAAAATAAGAGGTGAGGATCCCCTTGATATGCTGGTACCGTCTTGCATAGGAATTTTCCACACGGATCAGTTCCAGCCCCTTGCTGCTGCATATTTCCTGCTTTTTCCGGTCTCTCTGCCGGACCACCTGATCCTCCCGATGTTCTTTTCCATCCAGTTCGATAGCCAGCACCGGATATTTCAGCTCTCCATGCCTCTCATACACAACAAAATCAAAGCGTCCGGAATAAAACAAATCGCTGTGGATCTCCGTTTCCGGAAATACCTGAGCAATGGCCACCTCCTTCTCCACGGAAAACCGGCTCTGGGTAAGCCAGATATTTCCCAGCGCATGGTTCAGCGCCGCCAGAAAGGCCTCTTCCGTGGCCGTGCTGAAAGGCTTTACTCCCAACGCCCGGGAATGGCTTGGTTTCTCCGTCACGGATGACCGGCCGTTGGTCCGGACATACTGAACCAGATCAAAAAGATCGTCTTCTTCTCCGTCCCGGTGAAGCCTCTGCAGGTTCTTCATGCTGGACAGAACCACCAGGCGGTCCTTTGCCCTGGAAACAGCCACATTGATCAGTTCCCGGTTGTTTTTCAGCCACTGATACGTTCCTTCATAGGTTTCATCCGTCACTGCAGTGGAAAAAAGTACCACATCCTTTTCATCACCCTGAAAGGCATGAACCGTACCGCAGGAAACATTCGTCAGCCCCTCTTCTCTGAGCCGGGCCTCAATTGCCTCCTTCTGATTGACAAACGGAGTGATCACCCCGATGGTCTGATCCCGATGGAACTGGGCATACCGGATCACCTCCTCTGCTTCTCCCGGAGCGGTATTTTTCCGATAAGTTCCGGAATCTGCCACGTCAATATACTGAAGAGGCGTTCCTCCTTTTTCCTCCGTACAGATCAGCAGGCGGGAATGGTAATATTTCCGGTTATTAAAATCAATGATCTTTCCGGCGCAGCGGTAATGCCGGCGCAGAAGCACCTCATCACTTACACAGTCACAGGCCAGATAAGTCTTATAAACTGAATTTTTTCTGTAGTCATATTCCTCGGAAATCCCGTACTTCTGTCTCAGCTTCCGGTTTGTGCCCTCATCCAGCAGAATCACCGGGTTGAGCTGCTGAGGATCTCCCACCAGCATCAGCCGCTTTCCCCTTATAATCGGAACAAGAGATACGGCCGTATTGCACTGACTGGCTTCATCCATGATCACCATATCGAATTTAGGTGTCGGTTCTCCCAGTTTATACGCAGAAATGCAGGTGGTCTCCACCACCGGAAAAATCCGCAGAAAATTTTTCAGACTGTCTTCCTCACTCAGATAGTTCTGAAATCTCTCCGCCTGCTGATCCGGATCGTCCATATACAGAATATCCTTCAGTTCTTCGTTCTTCGGCTCATCCAGCCGTTTCAGATATTTGGCTGAAATATAGTAAAGATATTTTTTCAGCACCTCCGTATCCTGATCCAGCAAAGCAAGCGCTTCCTCCTCCGAAACCTCTCCGGTTTTTTTCATCCGGTCCTTCACCTGCTCCATCTGGCGCCCGCTCAGATCTGCCTGAAAGCTGATCATCTGCATGGAATCCCCGTGTTTTTTCTCGTATTCCAGCAGGCGGCGGATCGTTTCTTCCCGTTCCTTCAGTTCCAGCCGGTCTTCATACCGCTTCAGCACTGCAGACAGTTTCTTGGCCCGTTCTGCCTGCTCTTCCCGGTTTCTCTCCAGCGTAGACGAGTAAACCTTCACGTCCGAAGCCTCTTCATAGAGCCTTCTCATCTGTTTCAGTGCCTGTTTCATCTTTTCCTGATTTCCCAGGCGGACTGCAGGAAACAGAATCTTTTTTCCCCGGTAGGTCAGACCGGCCAGCTTTTCTGCCACCCCGTCAATGGGATGATTGTTGTAGGAAGAAAACAGAACCGTCCGCTCATTGAAAAAAGCGGTGATGATCGTATTGACAATGGTATTCGTTTTTCCTGTTCCCGGAGGGCCCTGAATATAAGCCACCGGATATTTCATCCCGTTATGAATGGCCAGAAGCTGGTCCAGATTCACTTTCCTGTCCGGAAGAGCCATAGGAAGCGGGCGGCCTCCTCTGGGCCTGTCCAGCAGATCTCCGAAAAAAGCTTTTACGGGAACCGTGGCTTCCCCCTTCCGGTACATATCCAGGATTCCTCCGTACTCTCTGTGAAGATCCAGAGCAATGTCCATCCCCAGTCCGATCATGTAAGGCATATCATCTACCGCCCGCCCCCTGCCCGCTGTTTTCATCAGAGCGTCCTTGATCTTCTCCTGGTTCCTCTCAAAATCCTTCAGAAGCTCATAATCATCTCCGTCCAGGAAACGGCGGATGCTTTCTCTGGTCCCGTCAATGGTAAATTCCGTACATACCGTAACGGAATCTTCCGGTCGAAGTCTTTTTCTCTTTACGTCCAGATCCAGCCGGCGGTAAGCAAGCACGTAAAGTCCTTTTGCCGTATGCAGACTTACCACATTCATGGCCAGTCTCTGCATCGTCAGCTTCCCGTTTCCCTTCCCCTCTGCCGCCCGTTCCGCTTTCAGCTGAAAGTCCCGCACAACAGCCTGAAACTGTTCCTCATCCAGATCATATTCTCCCCCGGAAAAGCTCTCCCGGTCCAGCCGTCTGATCAGGGCAAACTCTGATCGATACGGTGTGGTATCCATCCGGTTGCAATCTTCCAGATAGCTTAAAATCTTCAAATTGGCTCCATGATCAAACAGGCCTCTGTATTTTTCCGGATTAAGGGTCATATCCTCTGTCAGTCTTTCATTGACCGGGCAATAGGTTCCTTCCAGCACCTGGGAAGAAAGAATGGAGTCAATATAGATCCGGTCAAACCGCTCCATACAGTATCTGCCCAGATGAAGCCCGTCCACACACATGGTCCGGCTCCGCGGGTTCAGATCCCGGATTCCGATCCAGTATCTGGTCACCTGTCCCTGGGTATTCCGGTACTCAATGCTCAGCCATTTCCCTTCATGGATTCCCCGGAAAATATCCCGGCACACAGCATTCATTTTCCTTCCCCCTTCCCTGCATTTTCTGCTCCCATTTTATCACGGAACCGTTCTTCCTTCCATCCCCTTTTCCGCCCTTTCCGGGAAAGCAGAGCTTCTCTGAAAACAGCCGCAAAAAAGCGGAGCTCCCTCCCTTCGGAAAGAACTCCGCTCTCTGCCGTTTTCTTTATTTATCAGCCGCAGCCATCATGATCTCATTGCTTCTCTCAATAAATTTTGTCATCCGCTCCGGAGTCAGGGTTCCGTGGCTCAGTTCTGCCAGGTCGTAAAGCTGCTCACAGATGGAAGCGGTATGCTCCCCCTCTTCATGATCCATCACATATTTCACCAGCGGATGGTTCACATTCAGCACAAGGACTTCGCTGTTTCCTCCGAACATGGCCGCATCTCCCATGCCGTACATCTTCATCATATCCTGCATCCGGCGGCTGTCCTCAGAAACAGTGATCATGGAGGCAACGGAAGTATCCTTCAGCTTCTCAGCCTTCACCTCCAGCTGGTCCATGGCCAGCGCCTTCTTCACGATTCCGGACAGCTTTTCTCCCAGCTTTTTGAACTCTTCCGCATCCTCTTCCTTCGTCTCTTCCTTGAAGACGTCATTTAAGTCCGCATCAATCCGCAGGAATTTCAGTCCCTCATTTTTCTGCTCCAGATGACTGATAAAGGGATTGTCGATGTTATGAGGAAGGATCACTGCATCCAGTCCCTCCTTCTTAAACATATTGATGTACTGGCTCTGCTCCTTCTCGTTGGTCACATAGAAGATCGTATTCTCATGCTTTTCCTTGTTCTCCTCCAGGCAGTCCTTCAAAGTAAGGTACTTTCCGTCCAGATTCTTAAACAGGATATAGTCATTCATCTTCTCTGCGAACTTCTCATCCTTGATGCAGCCGAATTTGATAAACGGTGCCAGATCATCCCAGTATTTCTCGTAGGTCTCCCGATCTGTCTTGCACATGCCGGACAGCTTGTCCGCCACCTTCTTGCTGATATAATCGGAAATCTTCTTCACAAAGCCGTCATTCTGAAGGGCACTTCTGGATACATTCAGAGGCAGATCCGGACAGTCGATCACGCCTTTCAGGAGCAGCAGATACTCCGGAATGACCTCCTTGATATTATCTGCAATAAATACCTGGTTATTGTACAGCTTGATCGTTCCCTCCAGGCTGTCATACTCCGTATTGATCTTGGGGAAGTAAAGGATTCCCTTCAGATTGAACGGATAATCCATGTTCAGATGGATCCAGAACAGCGGTTCTCTGTAATCCAGAAATACCTTCCGGTAAAATGCCTTGTACTCCTCTTCCGTGCACTCATTGGGATGCTTGTTCCAGAGAGGATTGGTATCATTAAGAGCAACCGGACGTTTGGCAATCTTATACTTCTCTTTTCTGGGAGAAACCACTACCGTCTCCTTGGTACCGTCCTCATTCTCCTTTTCCTCTGTTTTTTCTTCCTCAACGATGGTCTCGATCACCGTGTCTTTTTCCGTCAGTTCGTCCTTCTCAACCGTCTCATACTGAGGCTCTCCGTCTGCATTCACCAGATAGATGGGGAATGGCATGAACGCACAGTACTTCTCAATGACCTCTCTCGCCCGGTATTCGTTGGAGAATTCCGCGCTGTCTTCGTTCAGGTACAGAGTAATGCAGGTTCCCGTTTTTTCCCGGTCCCCGTCTCTCATTTCAAATTCTGTTCCGCCCTCGGACTCCCAGTGTACGGAAGCAGCTCCCGTTTTATAGGACAGAGTGTCGATGGTTACTTTGTCCGCTACCATGAATGCAGAATAAAAGCCCAGGCCGAAATGCCCGATGATCTGATCCTCGCTGGCCTTATCCTTATACTTGTTCAGGAAGTCCTGAGCGCCGGAAAAAGCAATCTGGTTGATATATTCCTCCACTTCTTCCGCGGTCATTCCCATACCGTTGTCTTCCACCGAAATGGTCCGGTCTTTCTGACTCACCGTAACGATCAGCTTATACTCCGGATTTTCCGGCTCTTCATACTCTCCCATGAGAGCCAGCTTTTTTAATTTGGTAATGGCGTCACAGCCATTGGAAATCAGCTCTCTGTAAAAAATATCATGGTCGGAATACAGCCATTTTTTTATGATCGGGAATATGTTCTCACTGTTGATGGATAAACTGCCTTTTTTTTCTGACATCTGAAAATCACTCCTCATTTTCTTATTTGCCGTGCTTTGTCCATCTCCGGTTCCGATGGCGGCACACTGCTTTATGCGGACAGCAGCACCACTGCTGTTCTAGTTTTACTATCACAAGCCATATTATAATACCAGTATTTTAAAATGTCAACGAAAAATCAGCACTCATTTTTATCGAGTGCTAACACATTCCATAAAAAAATCCGGGATGCCTCTTTTACATCCCGGACATACTATCAGCTCAGTGATCCATATTCACTCCGGCAATCTTGACATTTACATCCAGCACCATCAGACCGGTCATATTTTCAATAGCCGCCTTCACCCGGTCCTGAACAGTCTCGCTCACTTTCGGAATCTTATATCCGTATTTGATGTTCAGGGAAAGATCCACAGAAACATGTTCTTCCGTCACATCCACCTTCACACCCTTGGAAAGATTCTTCATGCCCAGCTTCCCAACCAGTTCATTGGTAATGTTTCCGGCCATGGAATCCACGCCTTCCACCTCCGTTGCCGCCAGACCGGCAATAATGGCCACAACCTCATCGGCGATCTGAACCTCACCCAGCTTCTCTTTTTCATAAACCTTATGAGTACTTCTGTTATCTGTCTCTGCCATGTCAAATCCCTCCTGTATATCAAATTCCTTCAATTCCGTTTCTTATGGCTTATTTTATCACATCACCCGGGATTTGACAACGTCCGGACCATGCTTTTCCGTTTTCCTATTCCTCAGTATTCAGAAGGGTAATCACAATGTTTTCCGCCCCCACCTCTGTTTTCCGTTTCACAATATCCTCAATCTGGGCTCTCTGCGGATCTGTAATATCAGCAGCATGGATCACCACATCCACCTTTTCTCCTGTGATGCTCACTACCGGATCAGCAAAGCCTTTGGCCATCAGCAGGGTCTCCGCAGCATTCTCTTTCTCCGCCACTTCCGTGATCTTTACCATATTCTGGACAGCTTCCTGTCTGGCCGCTTCGTCCAGTGTCTGATTATTGATGATCTCGTTCAGGGTTTCCTTATTTTTTGCACGGATCTGCTCCCGGTTCAGCTGCACACCCGCTATGTATTCCGACACTTCCATTCCGCTGGTAAGAACCGCCTCCCCCGGCGCATCCATATTCCCGTTCAGCGGATCCTCTGCCTGAATATCCTCTTCTTCCCCGGACGCCGCCTGTTCCGCCCCCATTGTGGCCTCTTCCACCGCCGCGGCCTCGTCAGACGGATCATTGTCCAGGCTGGCAATTTCCTGGATCCCGTCCATTCCGGCGGCTGCCTGATTTTCTTTCAGGATATCCTCATCAGAAATTTCCATCATTCCTGCCTCATAGACATCTTCTCCGGATGTAAGCTGATCCTTTCCCGCATAATTCAGATATCCTGCTGCCGCGATCATCACAGCCAGTGTCGTAATAATGATCTGGTTTCTGCGGAATATCTTTTTTACCTTCAGATCCTTCATGCCTTTCATATGGCTTCTGAGCCTCCTCATTACTCCATACACTCCTTTATTCCACCCGCTTTAATACTCTTATCTTATGCTGGGGAACATGGAATAATGCCTCCAGAGCTGCAGAAATTTCTGCCTGTATCCTGGCGTCTCCGCCTCCCTGGGCGCTGACCACCACTCCTCTGATCTCGGGCATCCTCTCCATTTCCACAATGGGCTGACCGTCTCCCGTACCTCCTGCCAGTACTGTGGTTTCCTGCCGTTCTGCAGTCTTTGTGCTCCTCGTTCCTCCTGCGCTGTCCGTTTCTTCAGAAGACGACTGGGACTGAGTGCGGTCGGAAGCAAGTACTTTCTCTTCTGAAGAACTAAGTGTGATCATCACGTCCACTTTTCCCACTCCATCCACCGTAGACAGCAGCTCCTCCACCCTTTTTTCCATCTCCTTCTCATAGCCCCGTCCTGATGCTCCTTCCGGTTCTGCCGTCTGCCTCAGCTCCTGCTCTGCGGCATTCTTCGTTCTGCTTCCTGAAGGAATGGCCAGGAGCATCAGACAGATCCCGGCAGCCAGGACCATCAGCCATTTTTCTTTACTCATGTTCCCATTGAACTTCCACATGGCTCTCCTCCAACTGATAATATTCGGCGATCCGGCGCCGCAGTTCTTTCGCCCCCTCCGGTTCCTTTTCAGCCGCCTTTACCGCTTCTGCCGACGCTGCAGCAGGAAAATCAGTCCCATTTCCTGCTTCCTTCCCGTTCTCCTTTCCGACCTGTTCCACCGGCCGGACCGGCTCAATGCGGATTCTGTTCTCCGCATTCTCCTCCTCTGCCTCCTTTTCCAGAATCCGGATATCCGTTATCTTTCCGAACGATTCCTCCTCCCGGTCTTTCCCGATGGTCACCTCCACCGTCTCCGGTTCCATTCCTGCTTCCTCCGCCATTTCCCGCACTCTATCCGCCGCTGCCTCCTCATACCGGCCGGTCAGTTCCTCCATTCTCTTTTCCTCCATTCCCGTCAGCTGCTTTTCAAAATCCGCTGCCTCCTCTCTGTAAGAAAACACATCAAAATAATAAGCGACCTTTTCATCCAGACGAAAGCCGGAAGTAAACGGCCGGATCGCTACCAGCACAAGAACCATTCCCGCAAACAGACGTACATACTTTTCATATTTTCCCGCGGGAAGCAGATTGAGAACCAGTGTGAGAAATACCAGATAAAATACAAGGTTCCTGACCCATCCGGTGATCTCTTCCATATTTTCCTCCTTTTCATCCTGCATAATAGGTGACATTCGTAGCCGTACATACCAGGGCTACAGCAATCACAAACAGGCTGAAAGCTGAAGCCACCAGTTTTAAAAGCAGCCGGTACCCCCCTGCCGCCTCCGCCACGCAGGAGGTGATCCGTTTGTCGCAGACCGGTTCCAGCGCCGCCGCAGCCAGCTGGTAGAAAAGAGCCAGAATTCCCAGTTTCACCACCGGAACAAGAGTGAGCAGTGCCAGAAGAAGCACCGCCCCCACTCCCAGGGTATTTTTGATCAGAACACCGGACCCCATTACCATTTTTGCCGCAATGCCCATTCCCTGTCCGATTCCCGGTATGGCTTCCAGGGCCTTTGTCAGTCCGCTGTTTTTTACTGCATCCGCATAAGGAAGCACCATTCCCTGAAGGAGCTGGATTCCTACCACCAGCCCTACAGCCGTCCGGATTCCCCAGCTCACAGCCGTCTGCAGAACCTCTCTGAGTCTGACAAACAGGTCCTCTCTGACCATATGGCCGGCCAGCATGAGCAGAAAACAGATCTCCGTCCCAGGAAGAAGAACCTTCAGAAACAGCCCCTGCACTCCTGTAATCATCAGCAGCATTCCCTCATACAGCCCTGCTGCCGTCACCGCTCCTCCGGCAAAAGCTGCCGCCAGAAAATAGGAGGGCATAAGTGCCCGCATCACCTCTGACACCTGTTCCAGCGCTTCTTTCGCCAGAGCTGCTCCCTGAGAAAATCCGGCGGCCAGCAAAGTGAAGATCAGCAGATATGTCACGAAAAATCCGGTCTCCGACACCTGGCCCGTCTGAAGAACCCCTGCGATCCCTGCAAACACCGCTCCGGCAGTCCCCAGAACCATGAACGGCCCCAGCCACCCCAGGCTCTCCCGCAGACCGCCCGTAAGTCCTTCCCTGACCTCTTCCGCCAGGAGGCCCGCTGCTTCTGAAAAATCACCCCGCATCAGAGCCGACAGCAGGCCGGAAAAAGTAATCTCCGTTCTGCCGCTTCCCAGATACCTTTCCAGAAGCTGCTCTGCTTCAGAAAGATCATAATCCTGAAATTCTCCGGGTTCGGATCCGTAAACTTCATACTTCCACCCTACAGCCAGGAAAACCGCAAAGCAAAGCAGGCACAGGATGCGTCCCGCCCTTTTTCCTGTTTTCTTCCCTTCTGCCATCGCTCCTCCCTGCCTTCCTAGGCCAGAAAAGACTGCATGGTCTCGATCAGCGCCGCAAAAACCGGCATGCTCACTGAAAGAATGGACAGTTTTCCGAACAATTCGATCTGATTTCCCACTGCTCCGTACCCCGCATCTTTGCATATACCTGAAGTAAATTCCGCCACATAGGCAATTCCGATCATCTTGATCAGTGTGCTCAGGTAGGCAGAGTCCACCTGAATACAGGAACGGATCATCTCCAGCGTCTCAAGAACGATTTTCATTCTGGACAAACCGTATAGAAAAATGAAAATACCGGCCGCCATCACCAGATAAATTCCATATTCGCTTTTTACACTTTTGAGCTGTACTGCCAGCAGCACTGCCGTCAGCCCGGCCGCTGCCGCACCGATTATGGTCATTTTTTCACCTCCTACAGAGCAAACAGTTGTTTTATGGTTTCAAACAGATCATAAATATAAGGGATCATCCAGAAGAGGACCAGGACCAGTCCGGCCAGGCTGGTGAGAAATGCCTGCTCTTCTCTCCCGCTGTGTTTAAGCACCTGACACACGACGGAGACCAGGATTCCCACTGCCGCGATCTTAAAAATCAGATTGACTTCCATCTCTTCCTCCTAATACACCATGATCACAAAAAACAGGCCGGCAGCCAGAGGCAGGCCCAGATACAGCCGGCAGGCCTCCCGCCGTTTCTCTCTCAGGCTGTCCGCCGCCCGCTCCAGCTGCTCCAGATAAAGCAGCAGGATTCTTTCCTGCATCTGCCTGTCCAGGTATCCCAGCTGCCTCCCGAACTCCTTCAGCTGGCAGAACTCCTCTCCGGAAAGAGGAAGATTCTTCAGCGCAGCTGTCTCCTCCTCCCAGATCTGCCCGAAGGCCATTCCCTGCCTTTCTCCGATCCGTTCCGCCACTTTTTGTGAAAACACTCCGATTTCCCCCTCAAGCCGTTCTCCCGCGTGGAAAAACGCCTCTTTTAAAGAAGAATTCGCATAAAGAATCTCACCCTTGAGAAAAAACACAAGCAGGCGGAGTTCTTCCAGAAAGCGAATTCTGGCAGAAAAACGGGCAGAAAAAAAATTCCCCAGTCCGGCTGCTCCCAGAAGAACCAGAACCGCTCCAGCCGTTTTGATCATCCGCTTATCCACTCCTTTAAGATTCTTCCTTCTCCGTCCCTGATCTCCTTCACCTGTCCGGCACGCTCACTGCCCTTCAAAATAACGAACCTGTCAAAAACTCCTTTCGTCTCCAGCCGTCGGAATGCCGCCTTTTTCCGGATCTCATCCAGACTGCTGCCGTGAGCCGTAGCCAGCAGGGAGCAGCCGCAGTTCGCTCCATACTCTGCTGCATTCAGGTCTTCTTCACTTCCAAGCTCATCCGCTGCCACTACCTGCGGCGTCATGGTGCGGATAAGCATCATCAGCCCCAGCGCCTTCGGACAGCCGTCCAGCACATCTGCCCGGGGCCCCAGATCATTCTGCGGAATTCCTTCATAGCAGGCTCCGATCTCCCCCCTCTCATCCGCCACTCCCACATTTCTGCCCGGCATATCCCCTGCCCCCCAGGAGAGAAGCCGGATCAGATCCCGCAGCAAAGTCGTCTTTCCGCCTCCCGGCGGCGATATGATCAGAGTGGAGCAGAGCCTGTCCCCATCCATCAGAAAGGGAAGGACCGGAAGGCCGCATCCTTTGACCTGATGCGCAAACCTTACGTTTACAGATGAAATGTAGCGGATTGTTCTCACCTCTCCTTTGTCGGTCACTGTTTTCCCCGCCAACCCGATGCGGTGGCCGCCGCGCACGGTTATGAATCCCTGTCGGATTTCCTCCTCATAGGCATAAAGGGAATAGCTGGACGCACATTCCACCGTGTCTCTCAGTTCCTCTCCGGTCACTACCCGAAGCCGGCGGCTGTCTCCGGACCCGGGCTGCACGAGCCTGCCTTCCGCCGTAACTCCATATTCCCGGTTTTCATATCGTATAAACAGCGGGAGTCCTGTGCGGAGCCGGACTTCCTGAAGTTTTTCATATTCGACAGAAAGTCCTTTCAGAACCTCCCTGATACCGTTTCCGAAAATACGGATCCATTCTTCTCTTTCCCCCATGTCCTCACCTCTTTATCTCAATATATGAATGCCTCCTCCGATTATTCCGTTCCCGGGACAAAATAAAAAAGCCGGGAACGGAAAGAACAGTTCTCTCCGGTTTCCGGCTTTCATTTTTTCAGTTATCTGCAGATCCCGTTTCCGTCCACATAGTAGCCATCGGGCGTAGTCGTATCTGTCAGCATGGCTCCGCTGCTGTCACAGTAGTACCAGGATCCATTCCACGGGATCCATCCGGTCCTCATATACCCGGATTCGTTGAAATAGTACCACTGACCATCAATATATCTCCACTGGCTCACAGGGTAAGTCCCGTTTTCATCCAGCCACCACCAGCCCATATTATCCTGCTGCCAGCCGGAAGTCACCGTCTGCTTCTCTTCTTCCGGGTCCGCTCCCACCGCGTCCCCCGGGCCCGTAGCTCCGGACGGAATATAAAGTTCGTCCTTTGCTTCCTGGCTGAGCTGCTTGTTTTTTTCAGCCATAGCCTCATCCACTACATAACTTTCCGCTTCTTCCGACCAGTCACTGTGGAAATAACTGCTGCTTCCGCTCTTGGCACGGGCGCGAACGCGGAATGTGTATTCTCCTGACCGATCCATCCGGGAACGGCAGTCCAGTTTGGTGCTCTTGGTCTTTATCGTATCCACCCGGTAACCGTCCCGATAGATTCTGACCTCATACTGATAGGCATGTTCCACTTCATCCCACTCTGCCTTTGTATCATCCCACCATACTCCTGGTGTTTCCAGCTGCACTGCTCCCTGATACTCTTCCTCGTCCCATTCATAGGCATACACCCCTGCTGCGCTGCCTGCTGCCATCCATAGAGCCAGCCCCAGTACTGCTGCCATTTTTCCGAATTTCTTCATCATGATTACCTCCACATAAACGGACGGCTCTTCAGCCGTCCGCTCCGTCATTCAGCTATGTATGACATTATACTCTTCCGCTTCACCGGACTGCAACCTCTTCCTGCTTAAAAATCATGAACTTTCCGTGAACAGCAGCCGCTGCTTCCCAGACCGGTTACTGTCAGTTCACACGGCGAATGGTATAGCCGCCGTCATCATTCTCATCCACATCGTACTTATTTCCATCCGCATCCGTAGCAGTTCCGCCTGTTTTTACCTTTCCGCTTTCATTAACCAGGTAATCCTTTCCGTCCACATGAACCACTTCATAGCGCATGCCGTCCTCAGCCCGTACCAGCGCTCCGTTGTCATAAAGGTATCCGTCTTTCACTCCCGTATATCCGGCGCCGATATTTTCCAGAGAACCGGTCTTGTCATAATAAAAAGTCTCTCCGTCAATATCCACCCGTCCGGTCACCATAGCTCCGCTTTCGTCAAAATAATAGTTTCTGCCGTCTGAAAGCTCCAGCTCACCGGTAATCATTCTTCCGTTTGCGGTAAAGCAGTAGATCTTGTTGTCGATCCTGGCCACCCCATAGCGGTCGCTGAGCGCCGTGGTCTTGTAGGATGCCGTATAGGCCCGGCCGTTTCGGAAATAGTACCAGTTTTCATCAGACTCATCGGGAGTAGGGAGATAACGCCATCCGCTGGCCTCATTTCCGCTGGCCTCACAGTAAACCAGGCGGTTCACGTCATCCGTAATGTTATCATAGTAAGCGCTGGTAAAGTTCTCCGGATCCACCCATCCGGTAAGCATTCTGCCATACTGATCAAAGATATAATCCGCACCGCCGATGGACTGCTCTCTGGAACGGGACATCCGTCCGGTGGTGCTGAAGTAGTACCAGTTCTGGTCATTCCAGTCATCCGCCCGGTCCGAGTACAGGTACTGCCATCCGGTCACCATAGCTCCGGAAGAATCCAGATAATACATATTGTTATCTTCCTCATACCATCCTGTATCCATGTGCTGACCGGAGAAATGATATTTTACCCCGTTGATCGTTTTCCATCCGTCCCCGTAAGCCTGTCCGTTGCTGCCGAAGTAATACCAGTGGCTCTCCGCTGCCCACGGATCGTCCTGAATGTATCTCCAGCTGTTCGTGAGCATCACTCCCGACTCATTCACATAATAGGTGTCATCGATCAGCTGGTTTACCGCCATGGTTCCGTCATAATCCAGGAAATACCAATTCCCTCCATCCTGGACCCACTGCCCGTATACAGGAGTTCCGCTGTCCGTATAATAGTACCACTGCCCGTTGCTCTGACTCCAGCCTGCATACGCTGAAAGGGTCATTCCCGCGCTCATCAGCACCGCACATGCTGCAACTGCCCATTTTTTCATATCCGTTCCTCCTTTATCTCATAATTTTCAGCTACACCGGATTTTCCTCTACCATTTTCTATATTATAGCATAAATTTCTGAAAATTTCCCAACATTATTCTTACGATTATCCGGAATTTCTTAAAAATCCCGAATTTCTTCATGGATGACGGACGAAAGAGCCCCCGGCGCTTCGGACGCCGGGGGCTCTTGAAATCATATGTTTTTCTGCGGCTTATACAGGATAGGCCTTGCTCTTGGTGTCCGCTACCGATGCATCCACCTTTTTCTGCTGTGCTTCACGGTATTTGAAGAATTCCTCTGCTACCTTGGGGAACAGAGCATAGGACAGTACATCCTCATCCTGCTGTTTCCACTGTGCACATTCCTTTTCAAACTGAGGCAGCTGAGGCTGGATCAGATCTGCCGGACGGCAGGTAATGGGAGTTTCGTCTCCGATGATCTTCTTCTGTACCTCTTTGTTGAACGGAGCTACGGTCTGACCGAACTCACCCAGCATGATCTTCTTGGACTCCTTCGGAACCAGTTTATACCGCTCTCCGGCGATCACGTTCATAACCGCCTGAGTTCCTACGATCTGAGAAGAGGGAGTTACCAGAGGCGGATCTCCGAAGTCTTTTCTTACCTTCGGGATCTCTTCCAGAACTTCCTGATATTTATCCTCTTTTCCTGCTTCCTTCAGCTGGGAAACCAGGTTGGACAGCATGCCGCCGGGTACCTGATACTGAAGGGCTTTGATATCCACGCCCAGTACCTTGGGATTCATCAGACCGCTCTTTAAGCACTCCTCACGAAGGGGACGGAAATAATCCGCAATCTCCGCCAGAAGGTTCTGATCGTATCCCGTATCGTAGGGGGTAGGACGGAAGGTCTCCACCATTACTTCCGTAGCCGGCTGGCTGGTTCCCAGAGCAAACGGGCTCATGGCACAGTCAATGATGTCGCAGCCTGCTTCCACAGCCTTTAAATAGGTCATGGAGGCTACGCCGGAAGTATAATGGGTGTGCAGGTCAATAGGCAGAGAGGTAGATTCCTTCAAGGCTCTTACCAGCTCGGAAGCCGCATAGGGAGTAAGCAGTCCGGCCATATCCTTGATGCACAGGGAATCGGCTCCCATCTCCTCGATCTCTTTGGCGATCTTTTTCCAGTAATCCAGAGTGTAAGCATCTCCCAGGGTATAGCACAGCGCAATCTGCACATGAGCCTTTTCCTTGTTTGCGGCTTTGACTGCCGTCTGCAGGTTGCGGATATCATTTAAGCAGTCAAAAATACGAATAATGTCGATTCCGTTTGCTACGGACTTCTGTACGAAATACTCCACCACATCATCGGCATAATGATTGTATCCCAGAATGTTCTGTCCGCGGAACAGCATCTGCAGCTTTGTATTCTTAAAGCCGTCTTTCAGCTTTCTCAGTCTCTCCCAGGGATCTTCCTTCAGGAAGCGCAGGCAGGCATCAAAGGTAGCGCCGCCCCAGCACTCCACTGCATGGAAGCCGACCTTGTCCATCTTGTCAACAATAGGAAGCATCTGCTCTGTGGTCATTCTGGTTGCGATCAAAGACTGATGGGCGTCACGAAGGACGGTTTCCACGATCTTAACCGGCTTTTTCTCTATTTCAGCCATGATTATTCCTCCTAAAACGAAATGTATTAAACCTCAGCAAGAGGCATTATTTTACTCCGAAGATCGCCATGAAGGCACCGGCCGCCACCGCCGTACCAATTACGCCGGCCACGTTGGGACCCATGGCGTGCATCAGCAGGAAGTTTGTCGGATCGGCCTCTGAGCCCACCTTCTGAGATACGCGGGCCGCCATGGGAACCGCGGATACACCGGCAGAACCGATCAGCGGATTCACCTTTCCTCCGGTCACCTTGCACATGATCTTTCCGAAGATCACGCCTGCTGCCGTACCCAGAGCAAACGCTACCAGGCCAAGGATAACGATCTTGATGGTGTCCAGCTTCAGGAATGCCTCAGCACTTGTAGTCGCTCCTACAGAAGTTCCCAGAATAATTACCACGATGTACATCAGGGCATTGGAAGCCGTCTCTGTCAGCTGTTTAACCACGCCGGACTCTCTGAACAGATTTCCCAGCATCAGCATTCCCACCAGGGGAGCTGTTGTGGGCAGGATCAGGCAGACAACAACCGTAACGATAATGGGGAATAAGATCTTTTCCAGCTTGGAAACCGGACGGAGCTGCTCCATTTTGATCTTTCTTTCCTCTTCTGTAGTGAGAAGCTTCATGATCGGCGGCTGGATAATAGGCACCAGAGCCATGTAGGAATATGCTGCCACTGCGATGGGACCCATATATTCCTTCTGTCCCAGCTTACCGCACAGGAAAATGGAAGTGGGGCCGTCTGCTCCTCCGATAATGGACATGGCTGCTGCCGCTTTATCATTGAAGCCCATGAAAATTGCCATGAAGTAAGCTCCGTAAATACCGAACTGAGCTGCTGCTCCCAGAAGGAAGCTCTTGGGGTTGGCGATCAGCGGTCCGAAATCCGTCATGGCGCCTACGCCCATGAAAATCAGAGACGGAAGGATACTCCACTCATCCAGAATGTAGAAGTAGTGAAGCAGGCCGCCCACTCCGTTTGCGGAATCCTCAGGAGCCAGCATGATATCCGGATAGATATTTACCAAAAGCATACCAAAGGAGATGGGAACCAGAAGAAGCGGTTCAAATCCCTTCTTAATCGCCAGGTACAGAAAGATAAATGCAACTGCGATCATGATAAAGTTGCCCCAGGTCAGATTTACAAATGCCGTCTGCTGAAGAAGATTCCCAAATGTTCTTAAAATATATTCCATTGTTCATCCCTCCACAAAGATACGCTCAACTCACGCATCCAGATTCCATTCATTAATTTAAGGTTGCGATAGTTGCGCCTGCCTCTACGGAGTCGCCGACAGCTACGTTGATGGATGCTACTGTGCCGTCTTCCGGAGCTACGATCTCGTTTTCCATCTTCATGGCCTCCAGGATCAGCAGAACCTCACCCTTCTTTACTGCCTGTCCTACGGAAGCCTTTACGCCGAGAATCTTTCCGGGCATGGGAGCGGATACGCTGATGGAGCCCTGCGCGCCTGCAGCTGCCTTCGGTGCTGCCTTGGGGGCTGCAGCCGGTGCTGCCTTCGGTGCTGCTTTGGGTGCCGCAGCCGGTGCAGCTCCGTTCTCTTCCACGGTTACATCATATACATTGCCGTTCACTGTAATTGTATAGCTTTTCATCTTTTCTTCCTCCTAGAATTAAACTCGTTTCCATTTTGAAGCCGGAGCACGTCTGATTGAGCGGACCACCAGTCCGTCTGCGGACGCTCCTGTAGAAGCTGCGATCGCTGCCGTAATAACTGCCACCAGCTCCAGATCGTCCGTAAGTTCCTCTTCTTCCGGAACTGCCGGAGCTGCCGGAACGGAAGCAGGAGCCGGGGATGCCGGAGCATGTTTCTCCGCCATCTTCTTTTCCCACTGATTAATATACTTGAAGCAGCTGATCAGCAGGCTGATGAAAATCAGCACGATGAATACGGTGCCCATACCGATCAGAGTATTCATTCCTGCCTTGGAAAGGCGCTCTCCCGTGGTATACCGGGGCGAAATGCTGATGGATGTGGCTGCCGATGTATTTTTGTCGTAATAAATGGAGCAGTCCACCAGGCGGTTCTCAAACTGTGCCACCATCTCGCAGACATACTCGTCATCCACCAGAGATACGTCTGAGCTTTCTACCTTCACGTAGCTTCCCGTGTCGCTCATCACATTCTTCCAGGTGGTATATGCCTCTACTGCAAAGGCGCTGTCTGCTTCCTCGCTGTCAGCGATCAGCTGGTCCACATCCGCCTCCGTAGCGGCCGTAACCTGCTGCAGCACTGCTTCAGAAGCCATGGAGATCGTACTGGACAGGGTAAGATCCAGGGGCTTCGTCTCATCCTCTGCAGGAGCGGAGCAGGCTGACAGGGCTGCCAGACCGGCCGCCATGCCCAGTGCCAGCAGAACTTTCTTTATCTTCCTCATATCACTGTCACCTCGCCTTTAGACCGTTCCGTGTTTCTTTGCCGGTCTGTCCTCTCTCTTTGTAAACAGCATCTCAAACGCAGCGATCACACGTTTTCTGGTCTCCTGCGCTTCAATGATATCATCCACATAGCCTCTCTTTGCAGCTGCCAGAGCGCTGGACTGAAGCTTTCTGTACTCCTCAGCCTTCTCCTGGATCAGAGCCGCAGCGTCGTCTGCCTGGGCGATCTCATCTGCATACATGATCTTAGCCGCGCTGGACGCATCCATCATGCCGATCTCCGCTCCCGGCCATGCATAAACCACATCTGCTCCTACGGACTTTCCGCCCATGGTCAGATATGCGGTGCCGTAAGCCTTTCCGACAATCACGGTAATCTTCGGAACAGTTGCATTGGCATAGGCATAGGTCAGCTTTGCAGCCGCCTTGGCAATCTTCTTCTCCGTGCATTTTACTGCCTGATAGCCGTTGACATTGACCAGAGTCAGTACCGGAATGTTGAATGCATCACAGAAATTCACCATCTCTGCCGCTCTTTCACAGCCTCTCGCTGTCAGACCTCCGTTTAATTCCTTTTCCTTCTCTCCGTTCTCGCCGTAGATCTCCGTGCGGTTGGCCACACAGCCTACCGTTACGCCGTTTAAGCGGATAAAGCCGGTCACCATAGCCTGTCCGTAAGCAGCCTTTGTCTCAAAGAAGAAATGATCATCAGAGATCGTTCTCAGAGCCTCTCTGGTATCTCCGGCCCAGCCCTCCAGGCCTTCGCACAGACGATTCAAATCATCGCTGCACTCTTCATAGGACATATCATCCTCGTTGTTTGCGGGAAGAATGGAAATGAGCGTTCTGATCTGCTCCAGAACCTCCGCTTCTGAACCGATGAAGTCTACCATGCCGGTTTCTTCACTCTGGAATTTTGCGGAAGACGTGTCACATTTCTCCTTGTAGTTCCCGTCCAGAGTGTTGGGAGAATTTACAAAGAGTCTGCCTGTTTTTTCCTCCATAAGCGTAAAGTCAGCCAGTGCTGCCGACACTGCCATGCCTCCGCCGCAGGAACCGAATACTGCGCAAATCTGCGGAATTACGCCGGATGCCATGGACTGGGACAGGTAAAGCTCACCGAAGCCGGCCAAAGCATCCGTAGCTTCCTGCAGTCTCAGTCCGGCACAATCGATGAGACCGATGACAGGGGCTCCCATCTTCATTGCCATTCCGTAGATATTTGAAATCTTTTTCGCATGCATTTCACCGATGGAACCTCCCAGTACGGAAGCATCCTGGCTGTATACATACACAAGCCCGCCGCCTATGGTACCATATCCGGTCACCACACCGTCGGCAGGAGTTTCCTTTGCAGCCATGTTGAAATCGGTGCTTCTGGCAGTAACATACCCGCCGATTTCCACAAAACTGCCCTCATCAAGTAACTGTTTGATTCGATTACTTGCTGATGTCTGTGCTGAATTACTCATTTTGCAGCCCTCCATTTTGTAATATTTTCACAATAGTGGTTAAAAACTTAACGAACCATTGCTTAGTAAATCAAATTTCTGCCGATTATAATTGTATAATGGCTTTCTGAAAAATTCAAGTCATTTTTCTCAAATTCTGCCAATCGTCAGCCAGCCTGTCCTCTCTCCAGAAATCTTTTTCCCAGCGTAAATCCCCGTCCCCGGACCTCGCTCACCCGGCTGATGATCAGAAAGGCTTTCGGGTCCAGCTCTGTCACCAGGCTGCTCAGCTTGGGCAGTTCCCGACTGCTGAGCACGGTCATGATCTCATAGGATTCTCTTCCCAGATATCCGCCCTTCATGGCAAGCAGCGTAGTTCCCCGGTCCAGTTTTGTCTGGATGGCCCGGTTGATCTCTTCATATTTTTCACTGATGATCTTTGCCTGGATCTGAGCCGTTCCCATCGTTATGATCTTGTCAATCACCACTGTGTAGATGATGATCAGGATCACACTGTAAAGCATTCTCTCCAGGCCTCCGAATACAGCCTGTACAGCCAGTATGATGAAATCAAACACATACATGCTGACTCCTACGGGGATTCCTGCTTTCCGGTTCAGGATCAGCGGCGGAATATCCATGCCTCCCGTAGACGCTCCCACCCGGAGCACCAGTCCCATGCCCACTCCTACCAGCAGCCCTCCGATGACTGTGGCCAGCATGGTATCTTCTGTAAGAGGGGCCGGTATGGTTCTCTGCACCAGTTCCAGAATAAACGGGGAGTAAAAGGTACTGATGATTGTCATCAGGGCAAAAGCTTTCCCCAGTACTGCTGTTCCGGCAAGAAACAGCACCACGTTCAGAACCGCCAGCGTCGCCGATACGGGCACACCCGTATAGTGATTCACCGCCAGTCCGATACCGGTAGCACCTCCCATCATCATTCCCGCCGGAATGAGGAATGCCCCGATCCCCAGCGCGGAAAGTGTATTGCCCAAAAACACACTGCCCACATTTACCATTCGTTTCATAGCATTTCTCCTTTTATTGCTTTAGTTCTTTACAACAGGCCCACAGACAAGAAAAAGCAGGCCTTGCGGCCTGCCTGAATGATCGATTCTCTTTTTCTTCCAACTGTCTGTCATCACGTTTTTCTTTCTCCTGTCTACATGAGTATACCATCCGACTCCGTACTGCGCAAGAAATATTTTCCCAATACATCTTCCAGACACCAGCGCCCGGTGATTTCCCCTACGCTGCCCCGGACTGTCACCGGAAAAGTCGCCACGATCTCCCCATTCAGGGAATAGATCACCCGTCCCGCTTCCTCTCCCGGCGTTACGGGAGCCGTCAGGCTGCTCTTTCCTTCATATTTGATCTCCACTTTCTCTCCCTCCTTCAAAAGCAGTACCAGTTCTCTTGCTTCCGGGGTGAGAGCGATCTCTGCCAGAGCCCTGTCTCCCAGATCTCCCGATTCCGGAATCCCGTTCCTGACCGGAACCGGCGGAAAGGAGCGCTCCTGCCACACATCCTGATAGTCATACCGGTTCAGTCCGTATTCCATCAGTTTTCTGGTATCCGACCATTTGTAGGTCTTGTGAGGAGGCCATCCGCATCCCAGCAGCGCCACAATCAGACATTTCCCGTCTCTTTCCAGAGCTCCCACATAGGAATAGCCTGCTCCGCCTGTAAATCCTGTTTTTCCCGACAAGGCCCCTTCCATCATGGTCAGAAATGCATTGTGGTTCACGCAGGAATAGCTTCCCTTTCCTTCCCTGTCTGCAAACTGATATTCGGATGTTCCGGTGATTTTCAGAAATTCCTCCTTCTTTGGAGACTGATATATGCAGTATCTCATGATCCTGGCCAGGTCCGCAGCCGTGGTGGAATGGGCTCTTTCCGCTCCTTTTTCATCTCTGGATACAGCGTCCAGACCATTCGGCGTCACAAACCATGTGTCCTCACAGCCCAGTTCCTCCGCTTTTTCATTCATCATAGCCGCAAACTCTTCCGTAGTACCGGCTATGCACTCTGCAATTGCCACCGCCGTATCATTATGGGATTCCAGCATGAGAGAATACAACAGATCCTTTAAATAAAAACGTCTTCCCTCAGGCGCTCCCAGACTGACCTGCGGCTGGGAATCAGCCAGAGCGGAAAACTCCGCCTCTTCTTCCGGATCTCCGTTCTCCAGGGCCAGAATACAGGTCATGATCTTGGTCGTACTTGCCATGGGCCGCTTTTCCAGTTCATTTTTTCCATAAAGAATCCGCCCGGTCCTTCCGTCCATAAGAACGGCTGACTGGGCATAAAGCCGGAGCTCCTGGTCTGTCTCTTCCGCCCTTACAGCCCGACCTCCTCCGGCAACGGTCACGGCGGCCGCGGCCACTGCAGCCAGAAACTGTCTTATTCTGCGGATCTTCATGGGTTCCGGCCTCCCCCTCAGCTTCTTTTTATTTTATTCTCTCCCCCTGCTTATTATGTATGCAGGACGGCGCATCATTTCCACAGCTTCTCCTTGAAGGCGAACATACATTCTGCTATAATGAGAGCATTCCTGAATTCCGGAAATGAGGTGGCATTATGGAAAAAGAACGTCTGATTTTTCATATTGATGTGAATTCCGCTTTCTTAAGCTGGGAGGCAGCGGACCGCCTGAAAAAGGACCCTGCCGCTCTGGACCTGCGTACCGTTCCTTCTGCCGTTGGAGGGGATGCCGCCAAGCGTCACGGCATCGTCCTGGCCAAATCCACACCGGCCAGGCGCTTCGGTGTGACTACCGGGGAGCCCCTGGCCCAGGCCCTGAAAAAGTGTCCGGACCTGGTGGTCGTTCCGTCTCATTTTGAGATTTATACGGAAAATTCCCGGAAGCTGATCCATCTTCTGGAAGAGTATACCCCGGACCTGGAACAGTTCAGCATTGACGAAGCCTTTCTGGATATGACCGAGACCATTCACCTGTTCGGCTCGCCCTTTCAGGCCGCAGACACCATTCGCCGGAGAGTGCGAAAAGAGCTGGGCTTCACCGTAAACATAGGAATCTCTTCCAACAAACTTCTGGCCAAAATGGCCTCTGATTTCGAGAAGCCGGACCGGACTCATACCCTGTTTCCCTCCCAGATCCGGGAAAAAATGTGGCCTCTTCCCATCCGGGACCTGTTTCTTGTAGGCGGATCTGCCCAGAAGAAACTGGAGGCTCTGGGAATGCATACCATAGGCGATGTGGCCCGCTGCAGGCCTGAGCTGCTGAGCTTTCATCTGGGGGAGAAGTATGCCCGCCTGATCCATGACTATGCCAACGGCATTGATCAGGAACCGGTGATCACCCAGCCTGCAGCAAGGAAAGGCTGCGGCAATCGGGTCACCCTTTCGCGGGACGTGGACTCTCTTGAGGATGCCTTCCAGGTGCTTCTTTCCCTGGCCGAGACCGTAGGTGCCCGTCTGCGGGCGGATCAGATGCTGTGCAGTCAGGTCTGTGTGGAACTGCGGGACTGGCGTTTCCGTTCTTCCTCCCACCAGGGCCTGCTGGATACTCCCACGGACTCCACCTCTGTGATCTACGGGGAGGCATGCCGTCTGCTGAGGGAGTTCTGGGATCTGACTCCTGTCCGCCTCATCGGAATCCGGGCCGGAAAGCTTTCCGAGCGGAATTTTATCCAGATGAGTCTGTTTGAAACGGAGCAGGACAGAAAACGTCTGGAAATGGAAAAGGCCGTAGACGCCATCCGAAGCCGGTTCGGTACAGACAGCATCAAGCGGGCCAGCTTTCTCTGCAGGGATTCCCTGGTAGACCACGCCGCATCCAAACACAAGCATCTCAATCACTTTCAGAAGGAGGATCAGCATGACCCGGACTCTCACTTACCGCATTGACGCAGCTTCTTCCGGACTTTCTCTGGAACAGTATCTGAAGCGCATAGGATGCTCCCGGAATGTACTCTCCCGCCTCAAGTCTTTCCCCGACGGCCTGTCCGTCAATGGAGTTCCTGTATTTGCCTCCTGTCTCCTCTCGGAAGGGGATCAGATTTCTCTGACTCTTCCTCCGGACCGTTCCTCGGAGCAGATCCAGCCTGTTCCCATGGAGCTGGATGTGGTTTATGAGGATCAGGACCTGATGGTCATCAATAAGGGGCCGGATATGCCTGTGCACCCTTCCCAGGGAAATCACGGCAATACTCTGGCCAATGGAATCGCCTGGCATTTTTTTCAGAAAGGCGAACCGTTTGTCTTCCGGGCTGTCAGCAGACTGGACCGTGATACAACCGGACTGCTGATTCTGGCAAAGCACATGCTTTCCGCCTCTCTGTTATCTTCCATGGTGGAAAAGAGGCAGGTCCGCCGGGAATATCTGGCTCTGGTCAGAGGACTGCTTCCGGAGCAGGGAACAGTGGACGCTCCTATCGCAAGAGCAGAAGGATCCGTGATCCGGAGAACCGTAGACCGGGAAAAAGGCGAATCGGCCCGGACTCATTACCGGCGCCTTCTTTATCGGCCGGATCTGGACCTCTCTCTGGCTTCTCTCCGTCTGGAAACCGGCCGGACCCACCAGATCCGTGTTCATATGGCTTATATCGGTCATCCTCTTCCGGGAGATTTTCTCTACTGTCCCAACTATTCTCTGATTACGCGGCAGGCGCTTCACTCCCATGCGCTGACCTTCTCTCATCCCATAACAAAAAAGGAGCTCCATTTTGAAGCTCCTCTTCCTGATGATATGAAATTCATCTATCCTGTCTGACGGAAGAACCTGCAGAAACCTCTTCCTACAGCAGGCGGCGCAGTCCTTTCGGATAATGGTTTTTCAGAACTCCGCCGGCCTGCTTTCCCCATCCCAGAGAATAGCCATCCACGGTGACCAGTGTCCATCCCTTCTCTCCGCCAAAGGGCAGCGTCTCTCCGTTGATATATTTTCTGGCCGCTTCCTCCATTTCCCCCAGCCTGCATATCCGGGACGCCTCTTCTTCCTTCAGGGCGGCTGCCAGACCGTGAGCCGGTTCCAGCCGGTTTTTCCTCACAGATGCCACATGCAGTCCGGGGCGGAGAACCTTCAGCCCGGAAAAGTCAGGCATCTCCTCCGGGAGCAGATAGATCTGTTCTCCGAACAGAATCCATTCCTCTCTGTCCCGCAGCCACTCCGCACCCGGGCAGATCTCCTTAAGCATCTCTTCCAGCCCCTTTTTCAAGGTCTTATCTCTCAGATAGACCGGCATTCTTCCGGAAAATTTTCTCCTCTCTTCCCCTTCTTTTTTCAGAAGAGCAAGGTAATGACCTTCGCCTTCTGTCCTGTGAGGCCAGATACGGAAGGAAGAGGAAATGCTGCTTCTGCCGCTTTCCGTCCATTCCGGTCTTCCCTTGGACAGGCCTGGGAGAAGCGGTGCTTCCGCAACGGAAAACTCCTCATGGGATGCCAGAAACCGGTCCACTGTCCCCTCATCCTCCTCCGGAGCGAACGTGCAGGTAGAATAAACCAGCATTCCGCCCGGCCGGAGCATGGAAGCCGCATAATTCAGAATCTCCTGCTGCCGTCCGGCGCACAGCGCAACGTTTTCCGGACTCCACTGAGTCCTGGCCTCCTCGTCTTTGCGGAACATCCCTTCTCCGGAACAGGGCGCATCCACAATGATCCGGTCAAAAAATCCCGGAAACCAGGGAACCAGATCTGCAGGAGCTGCGCATACTGCCACCGTATTCCTGCATCCCATCCGTTCTATATTCTGGGACAGGATCCTGGCTCTGGCCGGATGGATCTCATTGCTTACCAGAAGACCTTCTCCCCGCATCCGGGAAGCCGCATGACTGGTCTTTCCTCCCGGCGCCGCACACAGATCCAGGATCCGCTCTCCCGGCCGTGGATCCAGCAGAGAGACTGCTGCCATGGCACTGGGCTCCTGAATATAGTAGGCTCCTGCCTCATGATAAGGGGATTTTCCCGGTCTCTGATCTCCGCCGTAATAAAAGCCCTCTTCCGTCCAGGGAACGGGCTTTAAGTCAAATCTGGAAACGATCTTCTGAAATTCTTCGTTTCCCCCCTTCAGATAATTCATTCTCAGTCCCTGGGAGCGTTCCTGCTCATAGCTTCCTGCAAACGCCTCGTACTCTTCTCCCAGCAGTTTTTTCATTCTTTCCACAAACGCTTCCGGAAGTCCTGTCATTCCTGTCCTCTCTGTTTCTTCAGCTTCTGCTCAGGAAAACATCTCCAGCTCTGCCTTTCTTCTTTCGGGGAATACTGAAAGCATAAAGGAGATAATTCCATGATCTATGATTTTTTAGCCTACTGTTTTATTCCTGCAGCCTCCGTCTGGTTCGCCTGGAAAACCGACTGGACGGCTACCAATTTTTCCATTCTCCGCAACAGCGGGGAAAAAGAAGTTCTGTTTCTGTCCTGGGGAGCTGCCCTGATCCTCTGCTTTTCCCTGTGGTTTCGTGATCTGTCCCGCAGACTTTCCCCTGTCCGGGCCTCTTCTGTTCTGGTGCGCACGGCATGCCTGGCTCTGATTCTGGCCATGTCGACTCCTTACCTGCCGGAACGGTTCCCGTTCTGGTCTCAGGTACACTTTTTGTGCGCCTTTCTGTCACCCATCTTTTTTCTCTGCGGGCTCCTTCTGCTGCTGCTCCGCTATCGGAGAAACAATCCGGTACTGGCCCGGCGCTTCCTTCTGGGATTCTGGACCATCGCCGCTCTTTCTCTTGTCCTTCTTCTGAAGTACGGAATGGTAACCAGCGGTCTGGAGATCTTCTTCGGTTCCTCCTGTTCCGTATTTCTGCGCCGATTCCACCGGAGAGTGGTCCGCTGACCCCGGTCCGTTCACAAAGAAAGCCGCATACCTGATCGATATGCGGCTCCTGCCATCCTTAAAACTCTACCTTATCCTCCGGATCACCGATTCCGTCATTCACTACATAGTAGGCAACGGATTCCTCCGGCTTGATGTATAAGTGGATGCTTTTCAGCTCCGCTCCTTTGTGCTTCTCAGCGAAATCCTTCTTGGCAGCTTCCAGTACTTCTTTTGCCACGATCTGTCTTCCGTTGAACTCAATCACAACCTCTGCCTGGGGCTCAGCCTTGGCAACTGTCTTCGCAGCCGGCTTCTTTGCAGCGGTTCTTGCAGCCGTCTTGGCAGGAGCTTTCTCTTCTGCTTTTACAGGAGCCTTCTCCTCTGCTTTTACAACCGGTTTGGTTTCAGCCTTGGCAGCTGTCTTTCCTGCTGTTTTGGCAGTCTCAGACTTGGTGCTTACTTTTCTGGATGTCATAAACTTTTCCTCCTCATAATCTTTTCCCTATATATTCAAGTGTTACATGCTGTCCATTTTAGGAATTACGGAGCAAATTATACCCCCGATCCTTCCTTTTGTCAACACGCGGCGGCTTTTCAGACCCCTTTCCACCCTGAAAATCAGGCTTTCCCGATCTTCTGCAAACGGCACGGTTCATCTGCCATTTCCGTTCAAATACGGAAGGATCCTGCTGTACTCTTTCTTCAGTTCGTCCGGACTGATCCGGCAGTTTGCCGGGCTGGTAGATGGCAATGCAGTCACTTCCATTCCCGTCTGTTCCCGGCAGAAACGGCGATACAGGGCCGCTGCCTTTGTTCCTGTGGCAAAAACCGCCCGGATATCCGCCTGATCCAGGATCACCCTCAGGTCGTTGGGCACCGGATTGCGGATGGAGGAATCATCCGCCCCTCTGATCTCGCAGCTGGCCAGCACATCCCACAAAGCTATGCCGTGTTTAAGCAGCATATCCTTTTTTTCCTCAGCCGTTATCGGAGGGTCTTCTCCCAGCACTGAAGCGATCACCGGCCAGAAGCGGTTTCTGGGATGGCCATAGTAAAATCCCTGCTCCCGGGATCTGGGAGACGGCATGGTTCCCAGTATAAGCACCCGGGAATTCCGGTCAAATACGGGGGAAAACCGGTGCTCTACTCTCTCTGTCACGGCCGCACAAGCCTTTCTGCCTTCAGCATATGACCGGCCAGCTCATACATATTCGTCACCTCTCCCACTTTCAGCCTGTCCAGCATGCCGAAATGGTTCAGGCAGGTGCCGCAGGACAGCAGCCGGACTCCTCTTCTCTCCAGCTCCTGCAGATCTTGAAGGACCCCGGATCCTTCCACTGTAAGAAATACCCCCCGGTTGTAAAACAGAATCACTTCCGGCAGCTGGTCCTGTTCTGTTACCGCATATACAAATCCCTTCATCAGCAGACGTCCCAGCTCCTCATCACCGCTTCCCATTCCGTCGGAAGAAAGGACCAGTACCGTCCCTCTGGCGATGGGACCGGCAGGAATCTTTTTCTCTTCTTTCTGAGAAACGGCTTCCCCGGACTCTCCCGCCTGTTTCAGGATCTCCTGAGGATCCATCAGGCCGCAGGTCTCACACTCGTCACCGGTTTCTTTTTCCTCTTCCTTTTTCACTGACTTTTCCGGGTTCCTTTCCGGCTCTCTTTCTTTCTCCTCTTCATGAAAAATATCAAAATACTCATCCACATCCCGCAGGTTTTTCGGTCCTACCAGGATCTGAACATGAAATTCCTTTTCTCCCTTTTTCTCCCAGTTTGATGTAAATCCTTTATATTCCGCAAATTTTTCCAGGTTCTGTACGGCCGCCTGATTATCCACCAGTACGATCAGCTCTCCGGCGATCATATCATCTGTCTTCTTCTTCACGGCCACCACCGGACCGGGGCAGGGCACTCCCCGCATATCAATGGTCTGTCTCATATCTCATTTCCTTTCTGTTCCGTATGAAAGGCGGCCTTCGTCGCCATTTTCTCCGGGCCGCCGTCTTCCCCTTCATCATAGCACATTTTTTCCGGAATGGAAAGGATGCCACCCTCCCCGGAAAACCGGCAAAATCTCTTACCCTTTTCACTCAAGTGTGGTAACATAGAAGCAAATATGAATACGAGAGGGGATTGATATCATGAAAAAACTGGGATTCGGGTGCATGAGACTTCCGCTTCTGAATAAAGACGATCCCGCCAGCGTAGATCTGGAGCAGTTCTGCCGCATGGTGGATCGTTTTCTGGAGCGGGGCTTCACCTATTTTGACACCGCCTATATGTATCATCAGCATACCAGTGAGACCTTTGTCCGCAAGGCGCTTACCGAGCGCCATCCCAGAGAAAGCTACCTGCTGGCTTCCAAGCTGCCCACCATGCTACTCAAACAGCCGGAAGATCAGGAACGGATCTTTCAGGAACAGCTGGAAAAATGCGGCGTAACCTATTTTGATTATTACCTGCTCCACAATCTGAATTCTTCCACCTATCCCACGGCTCAGGCTTTTGACAGCTTCGGATTTCTCAGAAAGAAAAAGGAAGAAGGAGCCGTGCGCCACATCGGTTTTTCCTTCCATGACAGCGCCGGCCTGCTGGATGAAATCCTGACCGCTCATCCGGAAGTGGAATTCGTTCAGCTTCAGATCAACTACCTGGATTGGGACGATGCCGGGATTCAGTCCGGAAAATGCTATGAGACCGCTGTCCGCCACGGAAAAAAGGTGATTGTTATGGAACCGGTAAAGGGCGGCGTGCTTGCACGCATTCCCCGGGAAGGAGAAGCACTTCTGAAAAGCTGCCGTCCTGAATGGTCTCCCGCTTCCTGGGCCATCCGCTTCGCCGCCGGACTGGATCATGTGATGATGGTCCTCAGCGGGATGTCCGATCTGGCCCAGCTGGAAGACAACACTGCCTTTATGCAGGATGCGGCGCCTCTGCTTCCGGAAGAAAAAAAGGTCCTGTCCGAAGTGACCCACATCATTCGCGGAGCCATCGCCATTCCCTGCACGGCCTGCGGCTACTGTGTGGAAGGCTGTCCCAGGCACATCCCCATTCCCAGCTACTTTGCCCTTTACAATGCAGACCATCAGGAACTGACCAAAGGTGCCAACACTCACCGCATCTACTATAACAACTATGCCAGATCCGGCGGAAAAGCTTCTGACTGCATTTCCTGCGGGGCCTGCGTACGGTCCTGTCCTCAGCACCTGGAGATTCCCCGCCTGCTTAAGGACGTAGCTGCTGCTTTCGAAAAATAGTCCTTTCCCGGTGCCGGATCAGCACAGCTTGCTTCCGTTGGCGGAAAGCTTGAACTTACAGTTCAGCATTTCCGCCGCTCTCCGGCACATAAGCATTCTTTCCAGGAAAATCTCAAAGTAATCCACCAGGCTGCAGGTTCCGTCGTCCAGTTCCATTTCCATATGAATTACCCGTTTTTTTGCATCCACGATCACGGATGCGGAAAGCACCGCATCATTGACCCGGTCATGAATGTCAAACTTTCTCCTGTCCGGATTCTGGACCCGGTTTCTTCTCACATCCGTTTTGTCTGCCAGAATCAGGGCCGCCGATACCGGATCTACGGCGTCTCCCGTCTCTTCGTCATGATGGCCGATGGCGGCCGTAACCGTAAGCACATCCTCCAGCTCCATTTCCATTCCCCTCAGCACATTCCAGGCCAGGATTGCTCCGCTGTGAGCGTGGTCGTGACGGTTTATGCTGTTTCCGATATCATGCATATACCCGGCAATCTTTGCCAGCTCAATGGTATGTTTTTTATATCCCAGTTCTTTTAAAATCATAGCCGCGGTCTCTGCCGTCTTTGCTGCATGTCTGCGGGAATGCTCTGTATATCCCAGCTTTTTAAGTACATCGTTTCCTTTTTCAATCATCAGGTTGATTTCCCTGCTCTCTCTGATCTGACTGTAACTGATCTGCATCGTTTTTCCTTTCTGTCTCTGATGGTGTTGTGTTTTTATTTTATAGTCTCCGGATAGCATCCTGAGCCAGTCTTGAACGCTCGCACTCCTCTGCGGTCATGGTGATCTGCCAGCAGAGAGGACTGCCTTTCATTTTTTCGGATGCATAGCTTAAACCGTTGGTCCGTTCATCCAGAAATGGCCGGTCGATCTGATCCGGATCTCCCAGAAGAATAATCTTCGTATCCTTTCCGGCCCGGGTGATGATCCCCTTGATCTGGTCAGGAGTGGTATTCTGTGCTTCATCAATGATCATATAGGTTCTGACCACTGATCGTCCCCGGATATAGTTCAGAGCCTCCGTCTGAAGAAGCCCTCTGGAAAAGATCTCTTCCGTTTTTCCCTTCAGTTCTTCCTCATCCTCATACCGTTCTTCTTCATTGGAATCAATGAGCTGTTCCAGATTGTCCACTATGGGACGCATCAGGGGAGAAAGCTTTTCCTGCTCACTGCCGGGCAGATAGCCGATGTCCGAATCAAACTGGGCATTGGGACGGATCACCAGGATCCGGCGGTATTCTCCGTCTCTGCGGTTGAGCACCTTCTCCAGGCCCACCGCAAGAGAGTAAAAGGTCTTGCTGGTTCCGGCCGCTCCTTTTACGATCACAAGGGGAGCTTTTTCCGCCGGCTGCATCAGTGCCTCCTGCAGAAAATACTGTCCTGCGTTGCGTGGGGAAACTCCGTAGGGCGTGCTTTTCCTGTAATCCAGCTTCCGGATCCTTCCGTTCTCCACCCGGCCCAGATGAGTCTTTCCCACGGACTGGTCTGCGCGGAGGATTACGAACTCATTTTCAAACAGCTCCGGAAGGATTTTCCGGCCGTCCGCTCCCATCTGATAGACCTGATCTGCGGAAATTCCTTTTTTCTTGAACTCTCTGAACAGCTCCTCCGGAGCATAGACTTCCGTTCTTCCCTGATACTGCTCCTCTTTCCCGGGAGCCTGCTCGGCGGTGAAATCCTCTGCCTGTATGCCGATCATCTGAGCCTTCACCCGGAGAAGAATATCCTTGGTGACCAGAATCACCTTCTCCCGGGATCCTTCCTTCAATCCCAGACAGATCTTCAGGATCCGGTTATCCGCTGTATGATCCGGCATATCCTGAGGAAGGATCACATCCACGAAATTTTTCTCCACCCGCAGACTTCCTCCCCCTTCCAGAGGCACGCCGGAAAGCAGATCTCCTTCTCCCCTGAGCTTTTCCAGAAAACGAATGGCCGTGCGGGCATTGGCCCCCCGCTCTCCTTCCGCCTGTTTCAGACGGTCCAGCTCCTCCAGTACCACTATGGGCAGTATGACCTGATTGTCCTCAAAGCATTCCGGAGCGCAGGGACTCTGAATCAGAATATTGGTATCCAGCACATATTTTTTTACCATCCGTTTGTCCTCCATATCATTTTTTCCGGTATTTCTGTCCTGACACTGATACCATACCATGGTCCCGTTAAAGACAGACGGTCCGGCTGGTCAAATCCATGTAAAAAATTATGTTTTTTTCTGAAATACTCTTTACATCCCCGTCCGGAAGCATACAAAAAAGGCCCGGAGAATGAAATGCATTCTCCGGACCTTATGATCCAGGGTGTTTTGCAGAACTTATTTTTTCTTTTCTTCCGTATAGCGGCGGATATTGGAAGCATTCACATACTTCTGGATCTTTCCGTCTTTGACCAGTACCAGGGTCGGGGCCTGCATGATTCCCAGCCGGCTGGACAGCTCCGGATTTTCTTCCGCATCGATTACTTTGTATTCCACATCCTTTAAGAATTCCTTTGCCGCCTTACAGTTCGGACAGGTCTTTGTGGTAAACAGATAGGTTCCTGCGGGAATTCCTTCTTTTGCAGCTTCTTTCTGCTCCTCTTTCTCTCCTGCCGCTGCCTTTACTTTCCAGCCCATGTGAAGCACGTCATAGGTCTTTCTGTTCTTATACTCCTGCAGCTTGCCCTCGTTCCAGTTCTTCACCGGACGGTAATAACCGGTAATCCGGCTGTATACCTCTGCTTCTTTTCCGCAGACGGGACAGGTGAAATGCTCTCCTGTCAGATATCCGTGATCCTTGCAGATGGAATAGGTGGGAGAGATGGTGTAATACGGAAGTCGGTAGTTGTCCGCAATGGCTCTCACCAGTTTGGCTGCAGATTTCCAGTCGGGAAGCTTCTCTCCCAGGAATGCGTGGAATACGGTTCCTGATGTATAAAGGGTCTGAAGCTCATCCTGAATATCCAGAGCATCGAATACATCTGCCGTATACCCCACCGGCAGATGGGAGCTGTTGGTGTAATAGGGAGTACCGCAGTCTCCGGATGCCGTTTTGATATCCGGATACCTCTGCACGTCGTGCTTTGCCAGACGGTAGGATGTGGATTCGGCAGGAGTCGCCTCCAGATTATAAAGATCTCCGTACTGAACCTGATAATCAGACAGTCTTTCTCTCATATGATTCAGCACGTCTTTGGTAAACTTCTGGGTTTCCGGATGGGTCATATCTTTTCCGATCCATCTGGCATTCAGTCCGGCCTCATTCATTCCCACCAGACCGATGGTGGAAAAATGATTCTCAAAGCTTCCCAGATAACGTTTGGTATAGGGGTAAAGTCCTCCCTCCAGAAGCCGGGTGATTACTTCCCTCTTTACCTTCAGAGAACGGGCGGAAATGTCCATCATGTGATCCAGACGGCGGTAGAAATCCTCTTCATCCTTGGCCAGATAAGCGATTCTGGGCATATTGATGGTTACTACGCCGATGGAACCGGTGCTCTCGCCGGAACCGAAAAATCCTCCGGTCTTTTTCCGCAGTTCTCTCAGATCCAGTCTCAGACGGCAGCACATGCTGCGCACATCACTGGGCTTCATATCGCTGTTGATATAGTTGGAAAAATACGGAGTACCGTATTTTGCGGTCATTTCAAACAGCAGACGATTGTTCTCCGTATCCGACCAGTCGAACTCTCTGGTAATGGAATAGGTAGGAATGGGATACTGGAATCCTCTCCCATTGGCATCTCCCTCGATCATGGTCTCAATAAATGCCTTATTTACCATGTCCATTTCCCGTTTGCAGTCCTTATATTTGAAGTCCATCTCTTTTCCGCCCACAATGGCGTTCATTTCCGCCATATCGTCCGGTACGGTCCAGTCCAGTGTAATATTGGAGAACGGTGCCTGAGTTCCCCAGCGGCTGGGCGTGTTCACACCGTAAATGAAGGACTCTATACACTTTTTCACTTCCGGGTAGGTCAGATTATCCACTTTCACAAAAGGAGCCAGGTAGGTATCAAAGGAAGAAAATGCCTGAGCTCCCGCCCACTCGTTCTGCATGATCCCTAAGAAGTTTACCATCTGGTTGCACAGAACGGATAAATGCTTTGCCGGAGAAGAGGTGATCTTTCCCGGAATGCCTCCCAGACCTTCCAGCAGCAGCTGCTTTAAGGACCAGCCGGCGCAGTAGCCTGTCAGCATGGACAGATCATGAAGATGAATATCTGCATTTCTGTGTGCTTCCGCAATTTCCTGGTCATAGATCTCGGACAGCCAGTAGTTGGCCGTAACTGCTCCTGAGTTGCTTAAGATCAGTCCGCCTACAGAATAGGTCACCGTAGAATTTTCCTTTACTCTCCAGTCCTCCACCTTCACATATCCGTTCACCACATCCTTATAATCCAGGATGGTGTTTTTCATATTGCGGATCTTTTCCCTCTGCTTTCTGTAGAGTATGTATGCCTTGGCCACATCGGTATAACCGGTCTGCTCCAGAACGTGCTCCACACTGTCCTGAATCTGCTCCACACCGATGGTTTCTCCATTCATCTTATTCTGGAAATCTGCAGTTACCCGAAGAGAAAGAAGCTCCAGGATCTCATTATTATACTCTTTTCCCGTAGCCTTGAATGCTTTCTTGATCGCATCTGTAATCTTATTCAGGCTGAATTCTGCAATCTCCCCATCACGTTTTATTACGTTGATCATCTTCCCCTACTCCTTTCAATGCGCCGAAGCGCCATGGAACCCATTATAGCAGACCAGCAAAAAAAACACAATATCTATGTTTGCCCTTTCCGGCCAAACAAGATATTGTGTTTATTATAATTTCTAATGACTGTGAAAACGGCTGTCCGCAGTCCACACACACTCTTTTCCAGTCAGGATGGAAGCAGGCTGGTATAGAGCTCTGCGGGAACATACGCCTTAACCGCGATTCCGTCCTCTCCGTACTCTTCGGACAGCAGCTCGCCATACTTCCGGATCAGCTGGATCCTTCCGGCCTGAGCATAGGGGTATGTCCGCTCCAGGTAGACCTTTCTGCTCCGGAGGATAGCTCCCAGCAGTTCCAGAAGTTCATCCAGCCCTTCTCCGGTTTTGGCGGATATCTTTAACTGGTGATCGGACCGGAAGTCTCTGAGCACCTGCTCTTTTTCGGCCCGGTCAATCTTATTAAATAAAGTAATATATTCCTTGTCCTCCACTCCCAGCTGCTTGAGCGTATCATATACCACATACATCTGCATGTCCATCTGGGGGTTGGAGCAGTCCACCACGTGAAGGATGATATCACAGTATTTGGCTTCCTCCAGCGTACTTTTAAATGCTTCTACCAGATGATGGGGAAGTTTTCGTATGAATCCCACCGTATCCGTCAGAAGGATCTCCTGACCGTCCGGCAGTTTCAGATTCCTGGTTGTGGGATCCAGGGTGGCAAACAGCTTGTCTTCCGCCAGGATTCCTGCATCCGTCAGCCGGTTCAGAAGGGTGGATTTTCCTGCATTGGTATAGCCCACAATGGCTGCACGCAGCATATGGCTCCTCTCCCGCTGCTGCCTGGAAACTTCTCTGTGACGCTTCACTTCCTCCAGCTCTGCTTTCAGCTGACCGATCCTGTCATGGATACGCCGGCGGTCGATCTCAAGTTTGGATTCTCCCGGTCCTCTTGTACCGATTCCGCCGCCCAGCCTGGACAGGGAACTGCGGAGGCCCACCAGCCGTACGGCACGGTACCTCAGCTGCGCCAGCTCTACCTGCAGTTTTCCTTCTCTGGTGGTCGCCCTTCCCGCAAAAATGTCCAGGATCACCATGGTGCGGTCCAGGCTCTTGGTATCCAGAACGTCTTCCATATTCCTCATCTGAGCCGGTGACAGCTCATCGTCACAGACAATTCCTGTGGCTCCCGTCTCCCAGAGAAGCTCTCTCAGCTCATCCAGTTTTCCCTTTCCCAGATAGGTCCCGGGATGAATCCTTTCCCGGTTCTGGATCAGGCGGCCCACTGCCGTACCTCCTGCCGTTTTTACCAGCTCCTCCAGTTCATCCAGAGAGCTTTCCGTATCCTCTCCGTCGGAAGCATTCACTCCTACCAGAATCACCCGCTCTTCCGTATCTTTGATCTCAATCAATTCTGCCATATCCTCTACCTCGTCTCCAGAAAACGGATCTCTCGCTCCACTTCCGGATCCTGGATTCCGGAAGCCTGATACTGGCGGAACACTTCCAGCGCTTCACTGAACCGGCCCGCCTGTTCCAGAGCTGCCCCCTTATTTCTCAGAATGGTTCCATATTCCTCGCTTCCGGCCTGAGCCAGAACCAGACCTCTGTCAAAATAATCCACCGCTTCTTCTGCCTGTCCTCCGTCCAGCAGAGCCATCCCCAGACTGTTGTACAGATCTGCGGTGGCCGTTCCCGACGCCAGCGCCTGATCAAAGATCTCCCTGGCTCTGTCCGGATCCCCCGAAGCCTGATAAGCCTTTCCTAAAGCTGCCAGCGCCTCATCTGCCGCAGGAGAAGTGCGGCCTGCACTCATTCCTGATCCTGCATCATAGTCCGCCTGTGCTTCTGCCGCATTTCCCAGCGCAGCCTGGGAAATGCATCTTAAATAGTAAACATCCGCATCTTTTCCTCCGGCCTCCAGGAGCACATCATATGTATGCACGGCAGCCTCATAATCCTCTGCTTTATATTCTGCCTCAGCCCGGTATTTTAATACATCCAGTTCAAACTCCCCTACGCGGCCGTCTGAATGAGCGATTGCCTCGTCAAAGGACTGAATGGCACTCTCGTAATCTCCCTGCTACAGCTGGCTGATCCCATGCAGACGGTACTGATCGCCTGCCGGACCGGCGCCGCAGCCTGTCAGCAGCCCCCCAGTCAGAAGACCGGCTGCTGCGACCGCTGCCGCTCTGAGTCTTATGCTCCCCGTTGTCTTCATACCGTCTCCTTCCTCAGCATTTCCCCGTACTTCCGTGTCCTCCCCGGTCCAGGTTTCCCAGCACTGCCGTCTCTTCAAATTCCAGGGCCGGCTGATGCTCCATAATACGGAACTGACAGATTCTGTCATTTACATGAATCACCGTATCCCGCAGAGCATAGGCAGGGAAAAACCACTGGTCGTTGTCTCCGCAGTACGTCTCATCAATAATTCCCATACTGTTGGTCTGGATAATGCCGAAATTTTTGAATGTGCTGCTTCTGGGTACGACATGTGCTTCATAACCGGCAGGAAGCTCCATGGCAATCCCCAGAGGAATCAGCGCAAATTCTCCCTTTTTCAGTTCCACTTCCTTTGCCGCCCTTAAATCGATCCAGTCGGATTTTCCGTCTATATAGCGGAGTTTTTCTATTTCTTCCGTAAAATATCTGATTCTGATCTTCATACGTCCTCCTACCGGCAGTGCAGCACCACATCGCCGCGAAGCAGACTGGGCTGTACTTCAATCACTCTCTGGTTGGAACTTCCTCTCCAATGAAGGTTATTGTCCTTCAGAGCCGCTACGAATTCTCCGTCCACTACCACATCTACCTTTTTTATATAAGGAAGATCCCGGATCGCCTCCCAGTCGTAGCCGGTGTACAGCCAGATCGTTTTATAAGGAAACTTCTCTGAAATTTCATCGATCAGTTTTCCGATGTCTTCCCGGTTTGCAGGGTGAAGGGGGTCTCCTCCGCTTAAGGTAATACCGGAAACATAGGGTTTTTCCAGCTCTGCGAACAGTTCCTCCTTCGCAGCCTGATCAAAGGGAATCCCTCCCCGGATATCCCAGGTCACCGGATTATGGCAGTCTCTGCAGTTATGATTGCAGCCCGCCACCCAGAGAACGACCCGCAGGCCATCTCCATTGAGCATATCGTCTTTTGTTATATTATGGTATCGCATGATCTCGCTCCTTATTCTGTCATTCTAACGATGGGAGTATACCATATACCAATACTTTTTGCCACATAATCCTTCCATATTTCTCTTTTCTCTGCTCCGCATGCGCAGACAGACTGGTCTGACCGTCTCAAACGATCAGTCCCATTTTTTCCCGGATATATGGCCCTATGTCCTGTTCCTCCAGGCCCAGGGAAAATGCAAACTCCTGCCTGATGATCTTTTCCGCTTTTCTGAGCACCTGCATATCACCGGAAGAAAGCCCTCTGCCTCCTTCTGAGGCCTTCAGATAAAGACTGCCTGCCAGAAGCAGAAGCTCCCTCTCATCCCGTCCGGCCAGAATCTCCTGAAAACGGGCGGTCCGTTCCCTGTGGTCAGAGATCCACTCCATTCCCTGATCCCTCACACTTAAAATCATGCGGTCAATCTCCTCTTTGGATAAGATCGGCCGCATTTTTTCTACCTGTTTTCGATTGTCTGCCGAAACGAAGATATGAGCATTTTCCTCATGAACCGGCTTCAGCACGTAATATTCCCTCTGGTTCTCATCCCAGCTGAACTTCATGAAACGGATATCCTCAATCCGGCAGATCCCCTGTGTACTGTAATTGACATAATCATTTTTTCCGGGCATGTTTTTCTCCTTTACCTGAATCCTGTTGACATAGTTTCTCAAAATAATTATATCAAACTGTTCGGTTCCGTTTCAAAAGCCATTTTACACAAAAAATAACAGGGTATATTTTGTGAAACTTTTCCCCTCCTGTATCAGTATGCCCTTTCTCCATATTGCCTCAGTCCTTCAGAAGCGCTTTTTCTCCCGGCTCCATGAGCTTCTCGCATTCCCTCAGAATGATGTCGCACTGGCTCTGTCCTGCTGCCGTCTGAATCTGTTCCCGCAGAAGCTGTGCATATATATGTATTTTCATCATCGCCTTTCTTCCGTCTTCCTGTCTGTCTGAGCAGCCTCTGTCTCTTTCTTTCTGCTGCTCGGACAGCGCTCTTATTTCCGCCTGAAGCGCCTGATTTTCCAGATCAGACTGCGCCAGATCATTCTCCAGCTTCCGGATATATCCATCCTGCTCTTCCTTCCGCTGCAGATACTCCCTTTCTTTTTCCTTCTGCTTTTCACAGATCTGTTTCCAGTTTGCCCTGTCCTTCAGCCACAGCAGAAGCACCGTTCCGGCTGCAGCCGCACAAGCCAGTATCAGTATCATGTCTTTCATATCCGCCTCCTACAGCAGCCGTTTCCTGACATTTTCTCTCAGCATCTCTATGGAAAAGGGAATGGGCATCCGAAGATATTTTCCGTCCTCATCTTCCGGAGCAGTTCCGGAAAGAACGATCACCGGAACCCCATCTGTTTTCCAGGGCTGATTTTTCTGTTCCGCCATCTCTCCCGTGATTATCCACAGCGCCGGCTTTTTCTTTTTCAGATATACCCTGGCCCCTTCCGGATCCCGGAATACCTCAATCAGACCAGATACTTTCTTCAGAACCGCCCTGATTGCTTCTCCGTAATCTCTGTCCGGGCATACAATGGCTATCGTTTTTCCGATCTCTTCTCCCCGTTTTGCCCACTGCACAAAATCCAGCACCGGAGTGTTATACAGACTGAAGTCTTTCTTTTCATGATTGTTCTCATAATATGCCCTGGCAGCCAGACACATCCGGGAACAGATCTGCTGAATGTCCAGCCGTATGTGTTCATTCTGCTGCTTCGCTGCGTCTGACTCAGGCATGCAGACAGACGTCCCACAATTGATGCCCAGATGAAAATATGTCTCTGCCTGTCCTTCTTCATTGGCAAAACCTTTGTTCTGGTGCAGATATTCACAGCGCAGCTGCCAGCATCGTTCGCCGGAAAGATATGGCCTGTCATCCTCCGGATTCCTCTTAAAATATTCTGCTGCAAACTGGTCAAACCACCGGATATACTGGTTTCCCACATCCCTGGCAGGTTCTCCGCTTCTGTCTCTCATAATGCGTCCGTCCCGGTATGTTTTGACCAGCTCCGGATATTCAATTCCTCCGCAGATATCGGGAAGCGTCAGCGCCAGCGCCAGTGCGGACTGCCATCTTCCGTCTTCTATATTCCATTCAATCTCCCTTATTCTGCTGAGAAACGTAAAACTTGCATCTCCGCGTTTCATATCTGTCTCTCCTCCCGGTATCTGAATCCCCTGCAACCCGACCGCAAATGAACGCAGCCATTGTTCTCTGCATTCCTTCGCGTTCAAAACAATCATATCATACCCTGGAGTGGGCAGCAATCAGGAACTGCTGAGAATCTGTTTCTTTCGCTGTCTTGCATATCCCGTTCCGCCGGCAGACAGCTGATTGAATTCCCATTCTCCGATTCTTGATTTCCCATATATCCATGCCGTATAATCATACTGAACTATTAAAGCTGAAACGTTTAAGGAGGTATCCATGCTGACGAAAGAAAAAATGCCCGCCTGTCCGGTGGCCACCACCGTCGCTCTGATCGGAAACAAATGGAAACTGCTTATCATACGGAACCTGCTGGCGCGGCCCTGGCGCTTCAATGAGCTGAAAAAGAGCCTGGACGGGATCAGCCAGAAAGTGCTCACTGATTGTCTTCGTTCTCTGGAAGCGGATGGCATTGTGATCCGTACTGCTTATCCGGAGGTTCCTCCCAGGGTGGAATATTCCCTGAGTGAGCTGGGGGCATCCATGCGTCCTATTCTGGCTTCCATGGAAGCCTGGGGACTGGATTATCAGAAAAAAAGCAATGAAAAAGCCGATGCCGAATAGGGAACTTTCCGGCCGTTATCTGTGTTCCTCCTCCAGGCTCGGAGTATAAACCGTGGTCTGTCCGGATTCTTCCATCAGCACCGAATGAGGGGCGATTTCTGTTCCTTCATAGGAATACGGCTCGTCTCCGAAGTTCGCCACGGCAGTGATCCGGTCTCCATACACCGTCTTCTGTACGGTTCCTTCTTCATTCAGACAATCATAATCCGTCATCTCATTCTGCACGGCTTTTGTGCTGAAGTCCGACCATACCCTGCAGTGAGCTGCAATATCCTGGCCGTACTCGTCCCACTGTTCCCGGTCCAGATGAAAAAGCGGCGGTACATTATAAAGGATTTCCCGGATCATCCGATCCTGGGTCGCCCCCTGAATCTTGAAAGTGGATCAGTCCCAGTGATAAGAGGTTATGACTGAATCATTGTAGACCAGCCTGAAGAGAGGAATGTCATAGCACGGATCTGCAAATACGGTGTAATACTGTTCTTTTATGGGAATCCTTTTCACAAAATGGTCTACCGCTCCTCCTGAAGGGTTATAGTAATTTCCAATATAATATTCACTGTCTTTGTTGGATTTCATGTCCTCATCCATCCAGGAAAAACTGGGCAGTTCCATTCCGTGGGCAAATGCGATCACCGGAGCCGAGAAATCATTCCCGCCTTCCGATCCGATCACAAGGCCATACCGGTCTCTTATATAGGCCATCCGCTCCAGACGGGCAGCCAGGTCCTGCTCCTGAGTCGTGATATGCTCCGGCGTATAGTCGTCATAGATCTCACCGGTGGCATCGCAGTCAATGAACCAGGAGTTAAAAGGACGGAACGGTCCGGGACGACTACCGGATCAGCTATCTTTCCTCCCATATCCGGGCCATGAAGGATACAGTGGAGAAAGACGACGTGAATCTGATTGGCTATACCCCCTGGGGCTGCATCGATCTGATCAGCGCCACTACCGGAGAAATGTCACAGCGCTACGGAGTGATCTATGTGAGAAAGTTTGAAGACGGAACGGGAGACGGCGCCAGAT
>CALWRQ010000006.1 GCA_944383965.1 uncultured Lachnospiraceae bacterium | reverse complement strand
AATCAAAAACAAAGAAAGAAGAGTCTTCTGCCTCCGAGGCAGAATCTTCTCAGGAAACCGAACCTGTCACCACTGCGGCTCCTGAGACCACTGCTCCTCCCGAGACTGAGCCTGCTACCACTGCGGCTCCTGAGACTACCGCTCCTCCCGAGACCGAGCCTGCTACCACTGCGGCTCCTGAGACCACCGCTCCTCCCGAGACCGAGCCCGCTACCACCGCGGCCCCTGAGACTACCGCTCCCCCCGAAACCGAGCCTGCAGCAGTTTATGTGACGACCACGGAACTCTACGTCCGGCCTCAGCCCTCTGCAGACAGCGGCACGCTGGGAGTTCTGGCTGCCCACGCCCCTGTGGAATATGTCCGGGCTTACAACGATACCTGGGCAGTGATTATCTTTGAAGGTCAGGAAGCCTATGTATCCTCCCGGTATCTTACCAGGCAGTAGAATCTTCATACCCAAAAGACCGTATGCGTCTGAATACGCATACGGTCTTTTTCTGTCAGATCAGCTCTGCTCTCCGAAAAATTCCCTGAGAAGCTCTTCCGCCGTCTCTGCAGGTATCCCCGGCAATTCTTTCACATACTGCAGAAACTGCCTGGCATTCTCACTTTGCGGCAGCATGTAGCCACCTTCCCGGCACAGATCCTCGGCCGTAAGCCTGGCTGATCTGGCAACGGCCTGTGCCAGTACTCCGGGCAGCGCACCGGCAATGGCTTCCTGCCGGTTCTTGCTCCGGATCAGCGCTCTCAGCGCCGTCTTCACCGTTTCCTCTTTCGGCTGCTGAGGCGGCATGATTCTGGGAACCATGGAAATAGCCCCTGACGGACAGGCCTGAGCGCAGGCCCCGCATCCCATACATTTTTCTCTGTCAATTATGCTGTTCTCCGTGTCCGAGGCGCCGGTAGGGCATACATAAAGGCAAAGACAGTCTTTTGTACAAAGTCTCAGATTCCTCACCGCATATTTTTCTGCCATACGTTTTCCCCTCCCTCTATCCTTTCAAATTTCCATCCCGGCACCTTGCATACCGGGCACAGCTCAGGGGCCTGCTCTCCCACATAGATGAACCCGCATACCGTGCATACAAACACTCTCTTATCCCTGAACATTCCGGGTCCTTCTCTTTCATACCGCTCCAGAAGGGAATCCAGCATTCTCGTCACCTTCTCGCTCCAAACCAGGCTGCGCAGAGCGCCCCTGTCCGCTGCTTTTCCGGCAGCACTCTGTCCATAAGGATATCCGCTCTCCAGATCCTGTTTCACCAGCCTGGACACTTCCTCCAGCGAGGGATCCAGCTCCGGTTCTCCGCTTTTTCTGAAAAACTCCGCCAGCAGCCGGTATTTTTCCGCCGCTTCCGGCAGATACTGTTTTTCACAGCCCTGAGCCAGGTTGGAGCAGATCACACTCATCTCCATGGGTGTCAGTTCCTTCATCTGCTCCGGAGCTTCCGGATCCGGTCCAAGTACAGACGCAGACGGAACGCCCTGTTCCCGGAAACTCTCCTTTCCCGCTCCGCACCAGGGGCATACCCAATTCTGCGGCAGCGCCTCCCATCGGGTTCCCGGAGCCACTCCCTTCTCCGGAACCCCTTTTTCCTCCTCATACACATAGCCGCACACCGAACACACATACCGCTTCATACCTTCCCATCTCCCTTCCTCTGTTTTTTTCATAATATCAAATATCTCCGTTCTGTTCTGTGACATTGTTACATTTTTCTCTGTTTTGTCTCTCTTTTCTTTTGTGTAATAATTCTCCTCCTTCTATGCCGGGAAAGCCATCCATGTCAGGAGTGCACAATGAATCAAGAGCATGTCTGTAGAAATTTTTGGAATTTTTCATAATATTTTGTTAATTATTGACCATAGTAATTTAATTCCAAAGGGAGTATGATGGGTAAGTAACAATTGTACTTATATTAATACAAGACCAATACCGGCAGGAGGCGCATATGAACAACATCATCAGCAAGATATCCCAGATTGAAGCTTCCGCCGCGTCCATTATGGAAGCGGCCGGAGAGCGGAAAAAGGAATACGAAAAAGAGATGGAAAAGAAAACGGCAGCCTTTGACAGCGAGCTGGAGGAAAAAACCGCCGCCCGGCTGAAGGAACTCCGGACCGCTATGGAGCAGGAAGCTCTGGCGCAGCTGGACGCTCAGAGAAAAGAAGCCGACCGGAAGATCCGCCGCATGGAAGAGATTTATCAGAGCCGTCATACTCAATATGTGGAAACCCTGTTCCAGTCTATGACAAAGGAGTGATCAAATGGGCAATCTGCTCACCTACAGCGGTCTCACCACAAAGATCCGGGCAATGGAAAGCCGCTTTATCACAGACCGTCAGCTGGAAGAACTGGCGTCTCTTTCTTCTGTGGGAGAAGCGCTGGAATTTCTCAGGGCTCAGCCGGCCTACGGAGAACTTCTTTCTTCCGCGGACAGCGATATTCACCGTTCCCAGCTGGAGAAACTGCTTTACCTCTCCCGTTATCGGGACTTTGAGAAGCTGTACCGTTTTTCCGGACCGGGTCCGAGAAAATTTCTGAACCTGTATTTTTCAAATTTTGAAATTTCCCTGCTGAAACGCTGTCTTCGGAATATCGCCCATCCGGACAGGGATGCTTCCGATCTGTCCATGTTCCAGGATTTCTTTTCCAGACATTCCGGCCTTGACGTGGGGAAGCTGACTCAGGCTTCATCTGTGGCTGAACTGACCCAGGCTCTGCAGGGCACCTTGTACTATCCCCTCTTTGCCCAGCTCGAAGAGCAGGAAAATGCAACCGTCTTTGACTATGAGATCCAGCTGGATCTCTGCCATTTCCGCTGGATCTGGAAAATCAAGAACCGCTTTATGAACAAAGAAGAACGGCGGGTTCTGACCCAGTGTTTCGGAACACAGCTGGACATGCTGAACGCCCAGTGGATCTACCGTTCCAAAAAATACTACCATCTTCCGCCTGATCAGATCTATCCTCTGCTGATTCCGGTAAACTACCGTCTGAAAAAGGATGATATCAGCCGACTGACGGAGGCCGGCAGTACAGACGAGTTCTTTTCCGTTCTGAGCGGCACCTATTACGGCAGTCTCCCTCAGACCGATATCAAGGCACGTCCGGATCTGGAAGCTCTTTACGAGCAGGTCATGGACCGGATTCATTCCATGACAGCCAGAAAGGATCCCTACTCTGCCGCCGTTCTGAACTCCTATTTCTACTTCAAGAATCTGGAGATTCACCGGCTGATTACCGTCGTGGAAGGAATCCGTTACGGAATTCCTCCGGCTGAGATCATTTCCTATATTATAAAAAATAAAAAAGGGGGTAACCGAACGTGATCGAACCGATGAAATTCATAAGCATCACCGGACCGAAGGCTGATATTGACCGGGTAGTAGACAAGTATCTGTCAAAATACGAAATACAGCTGGAAAACGCCCTGTCAGAGCTTCGTTCCGTCAAAGACTTAAGGCCCTTTACGGAAACCGATCCGTATAAAGACATCACCGCCCGGGCACAGACCCTGGCCGCTCCTCTGAAAGCGGAAGCCGGAGACCGGCCCGGAAACGAGGGACCGCTTCCGGACGTAAGTCTGGAACAAGCCCTGGATACCATCTCCCGCATTACATCTGATCTTGCTTCCTGGGAAAAGGAAAAAAAGGATCTGGAGCAGCAGGCGGCGGCTCTTGAGGAATCCCGGGCCCGGATCTCTCCTTTCACTGACCTGAACTATAATCTGAGCGCTATCCTTCACTTTAAATACATCCATTTCCGGTTCGGCCGGATTCCGAAAGAATATTTCCGGAAATTTACGGATTATGTATACGATACGATTGATACCGTCTACTACAAATGCAGCGAAGAAGGCGACTATGTATGGATCGTTTATTTCGTGCCCGAATCTCTTTCCAAAAAGATCGATGCCATCTACGCATCCATGCACTTTGAGCGGTATCTCATCCCTGACGAATACGACGGAACTCCTCTGGAAGCAGGAGAGGCACTGGATCAGAAAATCGGTGAGATCAATCAGCGGATCTCCTGCCTGAAGCAGCAGCAGGTCTCCTGTCTGGAGCAAAACCGCACTGCTATTCTGGCCGCAGAAGCCAGGCTTTCCCGTTTCTCCAGAAATTTCGGCGTACGGAAAATGGCTGCATGTACTCATCATGAGGATTCCACCTTTTATATTCTCTGCGGATGGATGACCAGAAGCCAGGCCAAAGCCTTCCGGGAAGAAATACGCAATGATCCTGACGTATTCCTTATTGTGGAAGAAGATCACGGAAACGTGCTGAGCAAGCCTCCCACAAAGCTGAAAAATCCCGGGCTGTTCCGTCCCTTTGAGCTTTTTATCCAGATGTACGGCCTTCCTGCCTACGAGGAATTTGATCCCACTATCCTGATCGGCATTACCTACTCCTTCCTGTTCGGATTCATGTTCGGTGATGCAGGGCAGGGCCTGTGTCTGCTGCTGGGCGGACTGCTTCTTTACCGGATCAAAAAGCTGAATCTGGCAGCCATCATATCCTGCTGCGGATTTTTCTCCACTATTTTCGGATTCCTGTTCGGCAGCGTATTCGGATTTGAAAATGTGATCCGTCCCCTCTGGCTCCGGCCGGCAGATGCCATGACCGAGCTTCCGTTCATAGGAAAGCTGAACACCGTATTTGTAGTGGCCATTTCCATCGGAATGGGAATTATCCTGCTGACCATGGTTCTGAACATTATAAACAGCATCCGCGAAAAGGACACGGAAAAGCTCTGGTTTGACACCAACGGAGCTGCCGGTCTGGTCTTTTACGGCAGTGCGGTGGCCTCCATCGTCCTGTTCATGACCGGAAATCCCGTTCCCGGAACAGCTGTACTGATCCTGATGTTCGGTATTCCCCTGCTGCTCATGTTCTTCAAGGAGCCCCTTACTGCCTGCCTTGAGAAAAAAGCCGCAAAAACAGCTCCTGGCGGAAAAGCCATGTTTGTGATCCAGGGATTCTTCGAGCTGTTCGAAGTCCTGCTCAGCTATTTTTCCAACACCCTTTCCTTTGTCCGTGTGGGCGCTTTTGCTGTGAGCCACGCGGCAATGATGGAGGTAGTTCTCATGCTGGCCGGAGCGGAGGCCGGATCCCCAAACTGGCTGGTCGTCATCCTGGGAAATCTTTTTGTCTGTGCCATGGAAGGTCTGATCGTAGGCATTCAGGTTCTCCGTCTGGAGTACTATGAGCTGTTCAGCCGTTTCTACAGAGGAACCGGACGGGAGTTCAGACCCTACGGCAGAACCGGAGCCTGATCCCGTTATCCATACCTTCACCGGTCCTATATAAGCCAATCTATTGAGAGGAGAATTCATTATGTCATTATTAGTTAAAATTACCCTGGCTGCTGCACTGATCCTTAGCATTGCCGTTCCTTTCGGCGCCTTCGCCCTGGGCGAAAAAACCAGAGGACGCTACAAAAAAGCCCTGGCCTGCAATGTCGCCCTGTTTTTCGGCGTAATGGCCGTATCTGCCTTTCTCATGTTCAGCGGAAACGCTTACGCTGCGGAAGAAACGGCCGCCGTTTCTTCCTCTGCCGGTCTGGGCTATCTGGCTGCCGCTCTCTCTACCGGACTTTCCTGCGTAGGCGGAGGCATCGCCGTATCTGCCGCCGCATCTGCCGCTCTGGGCGCTATCAGTGAGGACTCCTCCATTCTGGGTAAATCCCTGATTTTCGTAGGCCTGGCTGAGGGCGTATGCCTTTATGGTCTGATCATTTCCTTTATGATCCTGGGGCAGCTGTAATATGAAAATGTATTTGATCAGCGACAATATTGATACCTACACCGGCATGCGGCTGGCCGGTGTGGAGGGAGAAGTGGTCCACAAAAAAGAAGAGCTTCAGTCTGCTCTGGACCGGGCTCTGGCAGACCGGGAAATCGGGATCATTCTTCTCACGGAGAAATTCGGAAGAGAATTCCCCGATGTGGTAAACCAGCTGAAGCTGGAGCATCGGACTCCCCTGTTTGTGGAGATCCCGGACCGGCACGGAACCGGCCGGAAGCCTAACTTTATCACAGATTATGTAAACGAGGCCATCGGCCTGAAACTATAGGAAGGCAGGTGATCAGATATGACTACTGAGGAAAAATTACAGCATTTTCTGGAATTCTGTATGGAAGACTCCCGTACCCGCAGCGCTAAAATGCTGGACGACTGCACCGAAGCTCTGGAAAAAGCCTTTCAGGAGCACCGGGAAGAGGCCGAGCACCGGGCTGCTATGCAGATTCAGTTTGAAAAAGACCGGATCCGAAGAGAAATCAACAAGCAGCTGGCTGTAGAGCAGCTGAAGATCAGGCGGGAGCTGAGTCAGAAACAGGACGAGCTGAGAGATATGCTTTTTGTCGAGCTGAGAAACCGCCTGGCATCTTTTATGGAAACCGCAGAATATCAGCATATGCTGGAACGCCAGATCCGTGAGGCCAGGGAAGTGGCCGGAGGCGAGGCGCTGACTGTTTATCTGGATCCGGCGGACGGAGACAAGCTGCAGCGCATCGCTCTCCATGCCGGCGGTTCCGCCGACGTGCGCCTGAGCCAGTATACCTTCGGCGGCGGCTCCCGGGCTGTGATTCCTTCAAAAAACATTCTCATTGACAACTCCTTCAACTCCCTGATCAGTGAAGCGAAACGTCATTTTACATTCCATCTTGCAGAAAAAGGAGGATCGGGCCATGACTAAAACAGGAACAATATACGGCATCAACGGCCCAATCGTGCATGTAAAAGGCGATGTGGGCTTTGAAATGCATGAAATGGTAGCGGTAGGTCCCAATCATCTGGTCGGCGAAGTGATCGGGCTTTCTTCCCAGTCCACCACCATCCAGGTATATGAAGAGACCACCGGAATCCGGCCGGGAGAAACGGTCACCGGGTCCGGCGCTCCTGTATCCGCCGTTCTGGCTCCCGGAATCTTAAGCAATATCTTCGACGGAATTGAACGTCCCCTGAAAGAAATCGCCAAAACAGGCGGAGACTATATCCCCCGCGGAGTGAACGTAGACTCCCTGGACCGGGAAAAGCTGTGGGATACCCATATCACCGTTAAAAAAGGCGATCAGCTCTTTCCCGGCTCTATTATCGCCGAGGTTCCGGAAACCCCGGCCATTGTTCACAAGGTCATGATCCCGCCTGATCTGGAGGGATATGTAACGGACGTGGTGGAAGACGGAAAATACACGATCGATCAGAAACTTCTCACGCTTCAGCTGCCGGACGGAACGGAAAGAGACATTACCATGACCCAGCGGTGGCCGATCCGCGTTCCCAGACCTGCGGCAAAGCGTTTTCCCCCTACCGTCCCCCTGATCACCGGTCAGAGGATCCTGGATACTATGTTTCCCCTGGCCAAGGGCGGCACTGCCGCCATTCCCGGCGGTTTCGGAACAGGAAAAACCATGACCCAGCATCAGATCGCCAAATGGTCCGACGCTGACATCATCATTTACATCGGCTGCGGAGAGCGCGGCAATGAAATGACTCAGGTACTGGAAGAATTCTCCCAGCTGATCGACCCCAAATCCGGAAATCCCCTGATGGACCGGACGACCCTGATCGCCAATACCTCCAACATGCCCGTGGCTGCCCGTGAGGCCAGCCTGTATTCCGGCCTGACCCTGGCGGAATACTACCGGGATATGGGCTACCATGTGGCCATCATGGCCGACTCCACTTCCCGCTGGGCGGAAGCTCTCCGGGAACTGTCCGGACGTCTGGAGGAAATGCCCGCCGAGGAAGGTTTCCCCGCCTATCTGGCTTCCCGTCTGTCCGCTTTCTATGAGCGAGCAGGCATGATGCAGAATCTGAACGGAACGGAAGGCTCTGTCTCCATCATCGGGGCTGTATCCCCTCAGGGCGGAGACTTCTCTGAACCGGTGACCATGAACACCAAGCGTTTTGTCCGCTGCTTCTGGGGACTGGATAAATCCCTGGCTTATGCCAGACACTTTCCGGCGATTCAGTGGCTTTCCAGCTACTCCGAGTACCTGACGGATCTCGCTCCCTGGTATACCGCACACGTGGACCGGAAATTCGTGGATTACCGGAACCGGCTGGTATACCTTCTGACCCAGGAAAGCAACCTGATGGAGATCGTAAAGCTCATCGGCAGCGATGTACTTCCCGACGACCAGAAACTGATCCTGGAGATCGCCCGCGTCATACGGGTCGGTTTCCTTCAGCAGAACGCCTTCCATGCAGACGACACCTGCGTTCCCCTGTCCAAACAGTTCAAAATGATGGAGACCATCCTGTATCTTTACAAAAAATCCAGAGCTCTGATCTCCATGGGTATGCCCATGTCCGTCCTGAAGGAAGACAAGATTTTTGATCAGGTGATCACCATGAAATATGACATCCCCAACAACAAGCCGGAGATGTTCGATGACTATAAAAAAATGATCGACAGGTTCTACGACGACGTCGTGGAACGGAATGCGTAAGCAGAAAGGAGGGGCTGCCATGACAGTTGAATATCTGGGCTTAAGTAAGATCAACGGTCCTCTGGTCGTGCTGGAGGGCGTCCGCGGAGCTGCCTACGACGAAATTGTGGAAATGACCGTAAACGGCGCTGAACCGAGACTGGGGCGCATCATTGAAATCTATGACGACCGGGCAGTGATCCAGGTATACGAGGGTACCGACGGCATGGCTCTCAGAAATACTCATACCCGCCTCACAGGCCATCCCATGGAACTGGGCGTGTCGGAAAAAATGCTCGGACGGACGTTCAACGGCATCGGAGTTCCCATTGACGGACTGGGAGAGATCGAGCCGGATAAAATGCTGGATGTAAACGGAAAACCCCTGAACCCGGTAACCCGGGAATATCCCAGAAACTACATCCGCACAGGCATATCCGCCATTGACGGGCTGACCACTCTGATCCGGGGGCAGAAGCTTCCTATCTTTTCCGGAAACGGCCTTCCTCATGACCAGCTGGCCGCTCAGATCGTCCAGCAGGCTTCCCTGGGAGAAGACTCGGATGAAAAATTCGCTATTGTGTTTGCTGCCATGGGGGTAAAGTACGATGTGGCGGATTTCTTCCGACGCACCTTTGAGGAAAGCGGCGTATCCGACCATGTGGCCATGTTCATCAATCTGGCCAACGATCCTGTGGTGGAACGTCTGATCACCCCAAAGGTTGCCCTCACCCTGGCAGAATATCTGGCATTTGAAAAAGAAATGCACATTCTGGTCATCCTTACGGATATGACTTCCTTTGCCGAAGCCATGCGTGAGGTCTCATCCTCAAAAGGAGAGATTCCGTCCAGAAAAGGCTATCCGGGCTATCTTTACAGTGAACTGGCCGCCATTTATGAGAGAGCCGGCATCGTGGCCGGAAAAAACGGGTCCGTGACTCAGATTCCCATTCTCACCATGCCGGGCGACGACATTACCCATCCCATTCCCGATCTGACCGGCTACATCACCGAAGGTCAGATTGTACTGGACCGCCTGCTTCAGGGGCAGTCCATATATCCGCCCATCAATGTCCTTCCCAGTCTGTCCCGTCTGATGAAAGACGGCATCGGGGAAGGCTATACGAGAAAAGATCATCGGGATGTGGCCAACCAGCTTTTCTCTTCCTATGCAAAAGTGGGCGATGCCAGGGCTCTGGCTTCCGTAATCGGCGAGGATGAGCTCTCTCCCATAGACAAAAAGTACCTGGAATTCGGAAAAGCCTTTGAAGCCCGCTTTGTCGGTCAGGATCCCCATGAAAACCGGACCATTATGGACACCCTCAGCATCGGCTGGGAGCTGCTGGGCATGCTTCCCCGGGAGGAGCTGGATCGGATTGATACAAAGATCCTGGACGAGTTCTACCATCCTGCTCCTTTATCTGAATAGGGGGAATATTCATGAATCCTAATACATTTCCAACAAAAGGAAATCTGATTCTGGCCAAAAACTCTCTGGCCCTGGCAACCCAGGGCTACGGCCTGATGGATAAAAAAAGGAGCATCCTGCTCCGGGAGCTGATGGCTCTCATCGACCAGGCCAAGGACATCCAGTCTGAAATTGATTCCACATTCACAGAAGCCTACCGGGCCCTCCAGAAGGCCAATATTGAACTGGGCATCAACTATGTGCAGGAGATCAGCGCCTCGGTTCCTGTGGAAAACGGGATCCGCATCAAATCCCGAAGCATTATGGGCACAGAGATCCCTCTGGTGCAGCACGAACCGGCGCCTCTCAATCTTACCTACGCCTATTACAGCACCAGAGAATCCCTGGATGAAGCCAGAGCCAAGTTTGAAAAGGTAAAAGAACTGACCATCAAGCTTTCCATGGTGGAAAATTCCGCCTACCGTCTGGCTTCCAACATCAAGAAAACACAGAAAAGGGCCAATGCCCTGAAAAACATTACCATTCCCATGTACCAGTCTCTTACCAGAGACATTACCAACGCTCTGGAGGAAAAGGAACGGGAGGAGTTCACCCGCCTGAAGGTGATCAAGCGGATGAAGGAATCCGGACAGTAAAAAAGACGGTCTGTCTGCCTGCGGCATCATGATCCTGCCGCAGACGGACGAACCGTCTTTTCTGTTCATTGTTTCAGCAGATTTCCGCTCCCAGCTTGATCCGAAGCGCCTGCAGAATCAGCTCAATGCATTTTTCCTGTCCCAGTCTGGCGCTGTTCAGAGTAATGTCATAATTGATGGGATTGGTCCAGTAGTTTCCGCCTGTATAATATTTATAATACTCGGCCCGGTAGTGATCCGTTCTGGTGATCAGCCTGGCAGCCTCCTCCTCATCCACTCCCATCCGGTCCATCACCTTTTTCAGACAGTACGCTCTGGGCGCTTCCACATAAACGCTGAGTACATTGGGATAATCCTTCAGGATAAAGTCGGCGCACTTTCCAACAATAATGCAGCTTTCCTCCTGTGCCAGTGCCTGGATGATCTTTTCCTGGAACCAGAACAGGCGGTCATCCGACTCAAACCGTTCCGTCTGAGGTCTGGGATCAAAATGCTTCTGCAGCTTTGACAGCTGATGGCGTACATAACCGCCCCTGAGCCGCTCGTCCACTTCTTCAAAATCATGTTCATCTCTTCCGCTGTACTGGGCCGCCAGGGTCAGAATCCTGTTTTCATAGCTGTGGATCCCCAGCCGGTCTGCCAGAAGAGAGGCGATCTCTCTCCCCCCGGAGCCGAATCCTCTTGCAATGGTGATCACATAATTGCTTTTCATACACCGCCCCCCTCTTTATTTTAACTGGCTGATCGCGGCCGGCCGTATCTCAGGAGGAATAGCGATGTAGGTCTGCCCGTTTAATTCTGCCTTCAGCTCCTCACCGGCCTCCGCCAGGATCTCCGGGGATTCCATCAGCATCATCGCCCCCAGAGCCATGCATTTTCCGCTGTACAGCATTCCCTTATGCGCAATGGAAGACTTTCCCTGAGCCACCACCTGCCAGGAGTGGCCGGGAGATTTGGGCGCCCATACCGCCGTATTGATCTGCACTGTGGGGCACTGCCAGCTCACATCTCCCACATCCGTGGAACCTCCCATGGCCTTTACCAGATGGACCGGCTCATAGGGTACGATAAAATCATACAGTCTGTCCTTCCGGTGGCTCTTCAGAAACTGCAGGTTTTCCGGCTGAAGATGATCTTCCACCACATTCTCAAAACCTGTATCCGGTCCGTCTCCCGCCGTATTCCGATATGCTACTGCCAGCTCGTACTCTTCCTCCGTGTACTCCGGCACCCCCACATCCTGCATGGCCTGATACATTACTTTTTCCAGTACCCGGTTGGGAACAGTATTGGCGCAGGACTTGATCAGCCGGCTGGACATTTTCGTGTCCGTCATCAGAGCCGCTCCCTGGGCAATCCGGTTCACCCGCTCCATCAGTTCATACGCCTCCTGCTGTTTCGGAGCACGAACCAGATAGACGGCACTGGCACGGCTCTGCACCACATTGGGAGAATAACCGCCGGTATCCGTAATCGCATAATGGACCCTCGCCTTTTCCGGCATATGCTCCCTCAGGAAATTGCAGCCCACGTTCATGAGCTCCAGCGCATCCAGTGCACTTCTTCCCAGTTCCGGGCACCCTGCCGCATGGGCACTCTTTCCTTCAAACTCATAAAGGAGCTGGAAATTGGCCAGCGAACTGTCCTTGCAGACCATATTCATGGTTCCGGGATGCCAGGTAATGGCGCAGTCCAGCTCATCAAAAATGCCTTCTCTCGCCATAAAAGCCTTCCCTGATCCTCCTTCTTCACCGGGACAGCCGTAATAGATCACAGTTCCCTCATGACCGTCCTCCAGATAAGCCTTAAGCGCCATGGCCGCTGCCAGAGCCCCCACACCCAGAAGGTTGTGCCCGCATCCGTGACCGCTGCAGCCTTCCCGGATCGCCTCCTTCTCCAGAATGCCCGCTTTCTGGCTCATTCCCGACAGCGCGTCAAACTCGCCCAGAAAACCGATCTTCGGGCGGCCGCTTCCAAAAGACGCGGTAAATGCGGTCTCAATGCCGCAGACTCCTTCCTTCACCCGAAACCCCTGCTTTTTCAGAAACTCCGCAAGCAGCTGTGCCGACCGGTATTCTGTAAACGCCGTTTCCGGATTTTCCCACACCGCATCGCTCAGACCGCAGAGGTCCTCCTTCGCTTCCTCGATTACCTTCAGATATTCCTTCAGTTCTTTCATAACTGTCCCTCCCTTATTGTATGCACTTTCAGACAGGCCACCTTATGCCCCGGGGCGATCTCCTCCATATCCGGACGTCTGATGGAGCATTCCTCCGTAGCGTACGGACATCTGGTATGAAATACACAGCCGGGCGGCGGATTCAGAGGTGACGGCAGATCTCCTTTCAGTACGATCCTTTCCTTTTTCTGATGAGGATCCGGATTGGGAACTGCAGACAGAAGAGCCCTGGAATACGGATGAACGGTTCTGGAAAACAGTTCATCCGTCGGCGCCTCCTCCATCATATGTCCCAGATACATCACGCCGATCCTGTCAGAAACATGACGTACCACGCTCATATCATGGGCAATAAAAAGGAAGGAAATATTCTGCTTTTCTCTCAGCTCCTGCAGAAGATTGATTATCTGTGCCTGGATGGATACATCCAGGGCTGAAACCGGCTCATCGCATATGATAATCTTGGGAGACAGGATCAGGGCTCTGGCCAGACCGACTCTCTGTCGCTGGCCGCCGGAAAATTCATGGGGATACCGGTAAAAATGTTCCGGCCTCAGTCCTACAGTTCCCATGATCTTCAGCGCCGCCTCCATCCGTTCCTCTTTCGTTCCTATTTTATGGATTTCCAGAGCTTCCATCAGGATATCTCCTATTTTCTGTCTGGGATCCAGGGAGGTATAGGGATCCTGAAACACCATCTGAATATTCTTTCTCAGGCCTGCCAGCTCTCCTTTTTTCATACCGCTGATCTCTTTCCCCAGAATGCGGATCTTTCCTTCCGTAGCTTCTGTCAGTCCCATCAGCGTTCTTCCCAGAGTGCTCTTTCCGCATCCGGTTTCACCCACAAGACCGTAGATCTCTCCTTCATAAATGGAAATATCCACTCCGTCCACGGCCTTCACAAAATGCTTTCCCCGTCCCAGGCTTCCCCCGGTCTGATAGTATTTGCGGATTCCCTCCCCTTTCAGCACAGGGATTCTGTCTCTTTCCTCAGTCATATCCTACGCCTCCTTTCCCTGTTCCTCTGTCACACAGTGGCAGCGCACCTTCTGGGTGGCGCTGATCGTTTTCAGCTCCGGCATTTCTTTTCTGCACCGCTCGGAAGCGTAGGGGCACCGGGGTGCGAACCGGCAGCCTGAGGGAATCTGGCTCAGCAGCGGTACCGTCCCGTCAATCTGGTGGAGCCGTCTGCTCCTGTCTCCGTCCATCTTGGGAACCGCCTCGATCAGTCCCCTGGTATAGGGATGGGCAGGATTGTCAAAAATATCGTCCACGCTTCCCTCTTCCACGATCTGTCCCAGATACATGACGATCACCCGGCTGCAGGTTTCCGCCACCACTGCCAGGTCATGAGTGATCAGCATCACGCCCATATCCATCCTGCGGTTCATATCCACGATCAGGTCCATGATCTGAGCCTGAATGGTCACATCCAGAGCTGTTGTGGGCTCATCCGCAATCAGAAGCCTGGGGCTGCAGGCCAAGGCCACAGCAATCATCACTCTCTGGCGCATACCGCCGGAGAGTTCAAATGGATACTGATAGAACCGGCGTCTGGGATCAGGGATCCCCACCATGTCCAGCATTTCCACCGCTTTTTCTTCCGCCTCTTTTCTGGACAGCTTTCTGTGGATCCTCAGAGACTCCACAATCTGATTTCCAACCGTAAATACAGGATTAAGAGAGCTCAGGGCATCCTGAAATACCATGGAGATTTTTTCACCCCGGATCTGCCTCATCTGCTTCATGGGAAGCTCAAACAGGTTCTTCCCTTCAAACCGGATCTCTCCGGAATATTTCACCAGACGTTTCTCATCATAAAGCCTTAAAATAGACTGGGAAGTAACGCTCTTTCCGCAGCCCGATTCTCCTACGATCCCAAGCATCTCACCGCGGTAGACGTCAAAAGTCACTCCGTCAATGGCCTTCAGAAGACCTCTTTCTGTCCGGAACTGGGTACAGAGGCCATCCACCTCTAAAATTTTCTCCTTCATACGTCTCTCCTCCTCATCAGCTGCTCATGGGATCCAGGAAATCACGGACGCCGTCCCCGAGAAGATTCAGTCCCAGAACGGTCAGGACTGTAAAGATTCCCGGAAACAGAACCATCCACCAGGCGGAATAGATCACGCCTTTTCCTTCGTTCAGAATATTGCCCCAGCTGGGCGCAGGAGCCGGTACGCCTGCTCCCAGAAAGCTCAGAGCCGCCTCTGTAATAATAGAAGATGCAAATACAAAGGTCACCTGTACAATAACAGGAGACAGGATATTGGGCGCCATATGCTTCCACAGCATCCGGGAACGGCTCGCTCCCAGGCCTCTCATCGCCTCCATGTAGGTCTGCTCCTTTACCACAATGGCCTGGCTCCTGGCGATCCTGGCCATACTGGGAACATTTACCACAATCAGGCTGATGATAACGTTCTTGATATCCGCTTTCAGCACCGTCATCATGGTGATCGCCAGCAGGGTGCTGGGAATCGCCTTCAGTCCGTCGCATATTCTCATAAGGATATTGTCCGCTATTTTATTGGTGCTTGCGTAAAGCCCCATGATCATTCCCAGTACCCCTGCGGAAATTCCCACGGAAAACCCTACGGTAAGGGAGATCCTGGCTCCGTACAGCACTCTGGCAAACACGTCCCGCCCCATGGTATCCGTACCGAACCAGTGCTCTGCACTGCAGCCCTTCAGCCGGTTTACCGTATCCAGCTCCAGAGGGTCATACCTGCAGATGAGCGGGGCACCAACGGCAAGGACAATCATAAGACACACCACGATCAGTCCGAACACGGACGCCTTGTTTTTTGTAAATTTTCTGATTCTGATCTGTCTCTGCTCTTTTTTCAGAGACTTTCTCAGCTGTTCCATATCCACCTGCTGTTCTGCACCGCCGGAAAAGCTGCCGTGCAGATCTGTTTTTAACACTGCATCCCTCATTCTGTCCCTCCTCTCACCGGATCCTTACCCTGGGATCTACGACCCCGTAAAGGATATCGATCAGCATATTGATCAAAACATTGAATACGGCAATCAGCATGACAATCGCCTGAATCACATAGTAGTCTCTTCGTCCGATGGAATTCACCATCAGCTGTCCCAGACCGGGAATGGCAAACAGGCTTTCCACCACCGCAGCTCCTGCCAGAGCGTGAACGATGCTCTGACCGAATACAGTGATCACCGTCACCAGAGCATTTTTAAACGCATGCTTTCCCAGGATCCATTTTTCCTTCACGCCTTTTGCCCTGGCCATTTTTATGTAATCGCTACTGAGCACCTCCAGCATGGAGGCCCGGGTCATTCTCATCATCAGAGCTGCGTTCATAAATCCCAGCGCGATGGCCGGCAGCGTAATGGATCGGAGATGCTGGCCCAGACCCTCGCTCATTTCCGTATAGCCGGATACGGGAAAGAGCCGGAGCCTGACAGAAAACAGCAGCATGAGAAACAGTCCCAGCAGAAAGCTGGGCAGGGACACTCCTGCCAGCGAAAATACAGTAACCGCATGATCAATCGCCGTCCCCTTTTTCTGAGCCGCTGCCATTCCCAGAGGAATCGCGATCAGAGCGGCGATGAGCAGCGCATACAGCGCAAGAGAAACCGTAGGCATCAGATGGCTGACCACCACGGACAGCACCGGCTCTCCGTTTGCCACACTCGTTCCGAAGTCTCCCCGGAACATATTGATGATCCAGACAAAATACTGCTCAATCAGAGGGCGGTCCAGCCCCATCTTTGCTCTCAGAGCAGCAATATCTTCCGCACTGGCCATATCGCCCAGCATGGCTGCCGCCGGATCTCCCGGAACCAGATGAACCAGCAGAAAAATCACCACCGACACCACAATCAGTACCGGAATGACCGACAGCACTCTTTTCAGGATAAACTTCTTCAAGGAATATGCCTCCTCTCATGACTATATGGCAAAGGAGTCCCCGGTATGAAACCCTGGACTCCTTTGCCCGACTTCTATTCTCTTTATTTTTTCAGCATCCGCTATTCTCTCACAGCCGCATTCCAGAACTTCGGTCCGCCGCTGTACATATTCACACCTTCCAGATCTTTATCCCATGCAAAGATGCCAAGATAATGGCCGGGACAGATGATGGGCAGATAGTCCCAGGAATAAGCCTGCAGCTCTTCCCATTTTGCCTTTGCGTCATCCATCTCCGTAGCCGCAGTCATCTCGCCAAACAGCTGTGCCAGCTTTTCATCATCAGACCAGCCCGGATAATCCTTTCCGAAGTAAAGCTTCAGAGAAGGAACGGGAACCTCCGCGAAAGAGGTGATGTACATATCAAACAGAGACGGATCGTTTCTGTAATCAATCAGAGTCGCCCAGTCCACAATGGTCAGCTCCACATTGATTCCCACCGCCTGCAGTTCGGACTGGAGAGCCACCGCCATATTGTCCATCCCGTTAAGAGTAGCCGCCAGGATCGTAAAGGTCTCGCCGTTGTAGCCGCCCTCTTTCAGGATCTCTTTCGCCTTTTCCGGATCCTTCTGATTATATAATTCACTTCCCGCATCCGTATTCCAGAACGCCTGACCTGCATCCATGTAACAGCTTCCCAGCTCATAACCGTCTCCGAAGCAGGCTGTCATGATCTCGTCACAGTCAATCGCCGCATTCACTGCCGTACGGAAATACTGATTGGAAGCGATTCCCTGCTTATGATTGAATACCAGGGCGACCGATCCCATCTGGCTTCTGTATACATTCAGCTCAGGATTTGCCTCCAGCCTGGGATAATCGTCACTGGAAATGTTAAATGCACAGTCATACTGACCTGCTTCCATTCCGGCCGTCTCCGTAGCCTGATCGGGAACGATGTCAAACTGCAGATATCTGGTAGGCGCCGTCTTGTAGGAAGCCCATCCGTCATCCTCCGCGCCTTCCGTTCCGTAAGGAACATAGTCGTCGAATCTCTCCAGCTTTATGTACTGATCCTGCTTCCACTCCACAAATTTGTAAGGGCCGGTACCGATGTACTCCTTCATAAATCCGTTGTCATCCTCATTTTCACAGCATGCGGCAGTGGTAATGGAGGCCGGCTGAGCTGCTCCTGCAATCATGGCCGGCAGAAGAAGAAGTGACTTATCTGTGGTGATCTGCACCGTACTGTCATCTACCTTTGCGAACCGGGCATCTCCTACCATGTCCTTTGCAGAACTGAAGCTTTCAATCCAGCGGTTCATGGAAGCCACCACGTCCTCTGCCGTCATTTCGCTTCCGTCATGGAACTTCACTCCCTTTCTCAGCACAAAGGTCAGAGTCTTTCCGTCCTCACTCAGCTCGTAGCTTTCACACAGCTCCGGAACCGCTTCCGCGTTTCCGTTAAGGGTAACCAGCTTCTCCCATACCGTACCGTCACACATCTGTCTGGCAATCAGAGTGCTGTTTTTATGGAGATCCAGAGACGGTGACTGCTGAGTGACCGCAATGCGAAGGGTCTCTTTATAGGAACCGTCTTCTGAGACTGTTCCTGCCTCAGTCCCGCCGGAAGTGCTCTGAGAGGATCCTCCGCACCCCACCAGCAGAACTGCTGCCATGATTCCTGCCGCCATGATTCCTAAAGCTTTTCTTTTTACCATACTGTCCCCTCCTGACTTTTCATAATCAATCCCAAACCCTTTCCGCTGCTGATTCCGCGGGGGCCCTTTTCTGCGGAATAAAAAAATGCATACTGACAGCTTTGCTACGCCGTCGTATGCATCATCGCTTTTGTTTGGTAATTTGACCACTAGTATAATCATCTTGCACAAAACTGTCAAGCTGTTTTTTCTGTCTTTCGTTTTTTTTTATTTTGTGATAAAATTAAAATCATTCTGGGTATTCTGCCCTGAATTCTGAAAAAAGCAATTCATCCTACGAAAGGAGACCTTTCCTATGGAAATCAACTGGTCCATTCTCTTCGCCCTGGAAACCGTAGGCACCATCGCCTTCGCCTCTTCCGGTGCTATGGTAGCGATTCATAAAAACCTGGACCTTCTGGGCGTGATCGTGCTGGGCGTCACCACAGCCGTCGGAGGCGGTATGATCCGGGATATCATCATCGGGCGGATTCCTCCCAGCCTGTTCATCAATCCGGTTTACGTGCTCATGGCACTGGTTACGGTCATCATACTGTTTCTGATCATCCGTTTCCACAACTACCTGATGAGCGGTACCTATCTTCTGGTCTATGACCGGATCATGAATTTTTTTGATGCCGTCGGTCTGGGCGCCTTCACTGTGGTCGGCATTGACACTGCCGTAAATTCCGGTTTCGGAGACTATCATTTTCTGGCAGCATTCCTGGGCGTGATCACAGGAGTGGGCGGAGGAATCCTCAGAGACATTATGGCTGCCCAGACTCCTTATGTTCTCTGCAAGCATGTATATGCCTGTGCCTCCATTGCAGGAGCTCTGCTCTATATCGCCCTTCTGGACCGTATATCCGATGATGCCGCAATGATTATCTGTTCCGCAGTCGTGGTCGCCATCCGGCTTCTGGCCGCCAGATACCGCTGGAACCTGCCTACTGCCACAGGAAAACCTTATAAAGGAGATGAATCTGAATGAAACTGCTCCACTGGTCTCTTGGAATTATATGCGCCTTCTGCCTGATGATTACTTTTCTCATCACCTCCGTGGAGGCTGTCACGTACTGGATCCCGGGTTATTACGAACGGGAATATACCAAGTATGCCGTTACGGAAGACGTGCATATGACTATGGATGATCTTCTGGACGTGACTCATGAAATGATGTCCTATCTGCGGGGAGACAGGGAAGATCTCCATGTAATGACCGTGGTAGACGGACAGCCCCGGGAATTCTTCAATGCCCGTGAAATCGCCCACATGGAGGACGTCCGCGGCCTGTTCATCGGCGGCCTTCATCTCCGGACCGGCTGCCTGATCCTCGCTGCTCTGGCCGTGATCCTGCTGGCCGTTACAAAAGCAAAGCTCCGCAGTTTCCTGCCGTCGGTCCTCTGGAAAGGCTCCGTTCTGTTCTTTCTGGCGGCTGCCGTGATCGGCGGAATCATCGCCTCGGATTTTTCCCGCTGCTTCATTGTGTTTCATCATATTTTCTTTGACAATGATCTGTGGATTCTTGATCCGAGTACGGATCTTCTGATCAATATCGTGCCGGAGCCGTTTTTCGCCGACACAGCGCTCTATATCGGGCTGATCTTCGGCGGCATCAGTCTGATCTTTATCGCTGCCTGCCTGATCCTTTCCCGCAGAAGCCGAAAGTATGGCGCCTGACCGGCTCCGGACATCTTTTTCCTTTACTTGTCCGGGGAAATGGAATATACTGTAGAAAGTAACTTTTTCGTCACAATTTTTCAAAACGGAGTTATCCATTCCTATGAAACGTTTATTCATTTTATTTCTATCCATAACCCTTGCATTGGGAGCATTCCCTTCATCGGCCTACGCCGCGCCGGACTGGCCGTCCAATATTTCGATCCAGGCTGACGGAGGTATTGTCATTGATGCCGATTCCGGGGCTGTTCTTTTTGGAAAAAACCTTCATGAAACCTATTATCCGGCCAGCATTACCAAGGTGCTGACCGCTTTGATCGTTATTGAGCAGTGCAGTCTTGACGAGGAGGTCACCTTCTCTCATGACGCCGTCTACAACGTAGAGGCCGGCAGCAGCAACGCCGGACTGGACGAAGGCGATGTACTCACGGTAAAAGACTGTCTGTACGCCCTTCTGCTTCAGTCCGCCAACGAGGCGGCCAACGCCCTGGCAGAACATGTATCCGGCTCCAGAGAGGCGTTTGCGGAACTGATGAATCGGAAAGCTGCTGAGCTGGGCTGTCAGGACAGCCATTTTGCCAATCCCAGCGGTCTGAATGACGAAAATCATTATACTTCCGCCTACGATATGTCTCTGATCTGTCAGGCAGCTATCCAGAATCCTACATTTCTGGAAATCGACGGATCCAAAACATACAAGCTTCCGCCCACCAAGAGAAATCCTGACGGTCTCACCCTTTATGCCCACCATGCCATGCTCCTGTCCAGCCGGTCAGAGTATTATGAAGGGGCTTTCGGCGGCAAGACAGGTTATACTTCCCTGGCCGGAAATACTCTGGTGACCTTTGCAGAAAAAAACGGCATGACTCTGATCGCTGTTGTTCTCAATGGACGTCAGACCCATTATTCCGATACGAAAGCAATGCTGGATTTCGGATTTTCCAATTTTCACACTGCAAAGATTGCTGATCTGGACAGCCAGTTCTCTTCTCTGAACAGTGATATGACCATTGTGGGGCTTCCTGCAGGAGACCTTTCCGATCTTTCCCTGGAAGACGGCATGATTACCCTGCCCCTGTCCTCCTCCATTTCGGATACAGCGCGGACCGTCCGATACGAGCTGGATTCCCGGGCACCGGAAAACGCCATCGCCCAGGTACAGTATACCTATAACGACCGGCTGGTAGGTTCCGCATATCTGCTGAACCGGACCGGGGAAGAGGAAGAAACGGTGCTTCCACCTCTGGACAGCACAGCCCAGGCAGACGGAGAAAGCACCGGGGAAGAAGGAACGGCTGATTCCTCCTCATCACCGGAAGACCCTTCTGCTCAGACAGATCCTTCTGCCGGACAGGATGGGGAAAAGCCTTCCGGAGATTCCCGCGGAATTCCCGGCGTGGTGTGGATCGCCGTCGTCATGACCATTGTGATCATTTCCGCGGCAGCAGCCGTGATCTTCCTGAATATCCGCCGTCAGAAGAAAGAAGAAGAGCGGCGCAGGCGCCAGGAGCGCAGGCGCCAGCGTCTGAGAGAGATCGGCGTATCGGATGAGGAGTTCCAGCAGATGATGGCTCAGAGAAGAGCCTCTCATCCGGACCGTTCCCGCAGGGGAAATCACCGGAAACGGCACTGATCCCATACAGCCATATTCCCGGGGCCGGCTTCCGGCCCCGGAACTCCCGGAGGTCATTCATGAAACACCCGAAAAAACGCATGGACAAAAAGACCCTGCTCCGTAATATCCTGATCACTTCTCTGATCCTGGGATTTACCACAGCGGGGTCTTTTGCCTTTTTTACCTTTACAGACAATGCAGACAGCGTAGCCATTCTGTATATCCTGGCAGTGGTTTTTACGGCCCGCTTTACCACCGGATATGTTCCCGGCATTATCGCCTCGTTCTTTTCCGTAATCTGCGTGAATTACGCCTTCACTTATCCCTATTTTTCCCTTTCCTTCTCCCTGGACGGCTACCCTCTTACTTTTGCAGCCATGATGATCATCGCAAGCCTTACCAGCATGACCACCACCCATCTGAAGGAAAAAAGCAGGATCCTGAACGAGCAGGAAAAGCTGCTTATGGAAGCGGAAAAAGAAAAAATGAGGGCCAATCTTCTGAGGGCCATCTCCCATGACCTGCGCACTCCTCTCACCAGTATCATCGGCACCAGTTCCACCTATCTGGACAGTGGTTCCTCCCTTTCTGAAGAAGAGAAGCGCCAGCTGGTCCAGACGATTTATGACGATTCCAACTGGCTCCTTAATATGGTGGAAAACCTTCTTTCCGTCACCAGGATCCGCCAGGCCGATGCCCATGTGTCCACCTCTCTGGAACCGCTGGAAGAAGTGATCTCCGAAGCCGTTTCCAGGCTGAAGAAACGGCTTCCCGGCGCAAAGGTCCAGGTCTCCATACCGGATGATTTCATCATGGTTCCCATGGATGCCACCCTGATCGAGCAGGTCATTATAAATCTTCTGGAAAACGGCATTTACCACGGAAATTCCGACGCCCCCATGGAGCTCACCGCTACCGTAGCAGACGGGCAGGCATTCTTCCGGGTAAGAGATCATGGTCAGGGCATACGCGAAGATCTGCTCCCCCATATTTTTGACGGCTACGCCGATACCCCCACATCTTCCGGAGATTCCCGGAAAGGCATGGGAATCGGCCTGTCCATATGCAAAACCATCATCATGGCTCACGACGGCAACATCTGGGCGGAAAACCTGTCGGACGGAGCTGCATTTACATTTACACTTCCCTTAGGAGATGAACCTTATGAATCATAAACTGACCGTCATCATCATTGAAGATGAAAAAAACATCTGTACCTTTATCGAAACCACGCTGTCTGCCCATGACTACAAAGCGGTATCCGCCTACTCAGGAAAAGAGGGTCTTTCCTACATCACCTCTCTCTGTCCGGATATCGTTCTTCTGGATCTGGGTCTTCCCGATATTGACGGAATGGACATCATACGGAAAGTGCGGGAATTTTCCTCCGTGCCCATTCTGGTGATTTCCGCCCGGATCGGAGAAAATGAGAAGGTTCAGGCTCTGGATGCAGGCGCCGACGATTACATCACCAAACCTTTCGGCACTTCCGAACTTCTGGCCCGGATCCGCACAGCTCTCCGGCACAGTCAGATGTCAGCCAATACGCCCAAAAATGTGGAAGCCTCCTACCGCAGCGGAGATCTGACCATCAACTTTGAAAAAAGGCTGGTCACCATCGCGGACCAGGAAATTCATCTGACTCAGATTGAATATAAGCTTGTCTCCCTTCTGGCTCTGAACGCCGGAAAGGTGCTGACCTATGATTTCATTATCAACCATATCTGGGGGCCTTATGCGGACAGCAACAACCAGATCCTGCGGGTAAATATGGCTCATATCCGCCGGAAGATGGAAGAAAATCCTGCCGATCCCAAGTACATCAGTACGGAAATCGGCGTAGGCTACCGGATGCGGGAACCTGACAACTGATATCCTCTGTAAAATCAGAAAACTGCCTGTCCTTCTCCTCCGGAGAAAGCAGGCAGTTTTTTTATGACAATTTCTTTCCAAATCTTTTTCTTCGGAAAAAGGGGATCTTTGATGCGGCAGCCTCCGCCCGTCCCTTTCCCTCCTTCTGATATTCCCGGATGGTCTCATCCAGCCTCTTAAAGCGTTCTTCCGCTTTCTCATCATTGACCCGGATCAGATATTCCAGCTCCTGGGACACCTTGTCATTTACCAGAGCGCTGATATCCTGGCTGAGCTGCTCATTATTGTGCTCCAGAGCCCGTCCGATAATGTGGTTCATAATCTCCTGGAACTGCTCCATCTTCTCTTCCGCCGTAAGAATGTCTCCGGCCCGTCCGCCTTCTGCCGGAGTCATGGCCGGTCCCTCCGCAGTGCCCGCAGTACTCTCCCTGAGAGCCGCTGCCCCTTCGCTCAGCATTTCATCTGACAGCTCTTCTTTTCCTTCTTCCATCATCTTTTCAAGAGCTGCCTTGATCGCCTTCAGCTGGTATCCCTTCTCCTTCAGCTCCTTGATCTGTCTGAACAGACGAATATGAAATTCCGTATAATACCGGTGCCCCATTTCATTTCTGGGGATCTTTAATTCCAGCTCGTCCTCCCAGTACCTGAGAACATGAGATTCCACATCCACCTTCTTAGACGCGTCAGAAATCAGATAATGTATTTCATTCATTGCAATCCTCTCCTTTAGTCGGCAATATTTCACATCTACTTATATCTATGCCTTCATGTTGAGGATTATGACAAAAATTCTGAAGGTACGGTCAGCTTCTGGCCATATTGGCAAATTTGGTATATTCCGGCATCCAGACCAGATTGATCGTTCCTATGGGGCCGTTACGCTGTTTGGCAATGATTACTTCCGCCACGTTGGGATTATCCGTATCCTTGTTGTAATAGTCATCCCGGTACAGGAACATGACCACATCCGCATCCTGCTCGATCGCTCCCGATTCTCTTAAATCGGACAGCATGGGACGGTGATCCGTTCTGGTCTCGCAGGCCCGGCTCAGCTGGGAAAGGGCAATCACCGGCGCATTCAGCTCTCTGGCCAGAGCCTTCAGGGAACGGGATATTTCAGAAATTTCCTGCTGACGGTTGTCATTATTCCTTCCGCTTCCGCTCATCAGCTGAAGGTAATCAATAATCACCAGATCCAGGCCGTCCTCCAGCTTTTTCTTTCTGCACTTGGACCGCAGTTCCCCGATGGAAATACCGGGAGTGTCGTCTATGGTCAGGGTGGAATTTCCGATCACTCCGATTCCCTCTACCACCGCATCCCAGTCCGCATCGGTAAGCGTACCGGTTCGCAGCTTCTGGGAATCCACATTGGATTCCATGGCCAGCATACGGTTGACCAGCTGCTCCTTGGACATCTCCAGACTGAATATCATACAGGGACGCCTCTTTTTTACGGCGACATAATCCACCAGATTCAAGACAAACGCTGTTTTTCCCATGGACGGACGGGCAGCTATCAGAATGAAATCCGAAGGCTGCATTCCGGAAGTCTTGTAATCCAGATCAATAAAGCCTGTAGGAATTCCCGTAACCGTATCCTTGGTCTTGGATGCGATCTCAATTTTTTCCAGAACATTCAGAGCCACCTGACGGATCGGTACAAAATCCCCTCCTGTACGGGACTGGAGCAGATCAAATACGGCTTTTTCCGTATGGGCCAGAATGTCTTCCAGCTTCTCCTTTCCCGCATAGCAGGAGTTGGCGATTTCCTCGTTTACCCGGATCAGGCGGCGAAGAACTGCCTTTTCCCGAACAATGCCCGCGTAGGCCTTTACATTGGCCGACGTGGGCACTGTGGTGATAATATCCCGGAGTGTTTCCAGACTGGCCACCTCCGGCGGCACATCCTTCTCTTTCAGACGATTCTGGAGATTGATCACATCCACAGACTGACCTTCATTGAACAGCTCCACCATACACCCGAACATTACGCCGTACTGTTTCTGATAGAAATCTTCCTCCGTAACGATCTCAGAAGCCGCTATGATCGCTTCCCGGTCCATGAGCATGGCTCCGATCACAGACTGTTCCGCTTCCAGGCTGTGAGGCTGCACCCGCTTCAGCAGGGCATCATTCTCCATATCCATAATGATCTCCTATGCTTCCGTGACCTTTACCGTAAGAACACCGGTCACATCCTTGTGCAGTTTTACAGGTACGTCATGGTTTCCGAAGGTCTTGATTGCCTCAGGAAGCACCAGCTTTTTCTTGTCGATCTCCAGACCCAGCTGCTCCTTGGCTGCGGCAGCGATCTCCTTTCCGGAAACGGAGCCAAACGCTTTTCCGCCCTCTCCTGCCTTCATGGTCAGGGTAATGGACAGGCCCTCTAACTTGGCTGCCAGTTCCTTGGCTGCAGCCAGCTGCTCTGCTGCTATCTTTTCCGCATTTGCCTTCTGCAGCTTTAAGTCATTCAGATTTTTGGCCGTTGCCTCCACACCCAGATTTTTCTTCAGAATGAAGTTTCTGGCATATCCGTCATTTACGTTTACTACCTGTCCCTTCTTTCCCAGGGACTTCACATCCTCTAATAATACTACCTGCATTTTATGAAATATCTCCTTTCTCTATCATGGCCTGAAGGACCTCCTTGATCCTGTCTTCGGCCTCTTCAATGGTCATATCCTTCAGCTGCGCACCGGCGATCGTTCTGTGTCCGCCTCCTCCCAGCTTTTCCATCACCAGCTGTACATTGACCTCGTCAATGGAGCGGGCACTTACATAGATAACCCCGTTATAAAGGGTGAGCACGAAAGATGCCTTCATTCCCACAATGTCAAGCAGTTCATTGGCCGCCTGAGCGCCCACGATGGTAGGACTTTCAATTCCTTCAGCCGGACACACGGACAGGGCAAAGCAGTCTCTGTAGATCTCCGCATTGCTGATCGTTCTCGCTCTCGCCTTATAATCTGCCATGTCGTCCCGGAACATCTTCCGGACTCTGGTCACATCCGCCCCGTTCCGGCGCAGATAGGCAGCCGCTTCAAAGGTGCGGACGCCTGCCTGATTCGTGAAATTATTGGTATCAATCACAATGCCTGCATACATGGCATCTGCCTCTGCCGACTTAATCCGTATCCCGTCTGCAATATACTGCAGGACCTCCGCCACCATCTCGCAGGTGGATGAGGCATAAGGCTCCACGTAGGAAAGCACCGCATTGCTGATGATCTCACTGCTCTGGCGATGATGATCCAGAACCACAATCGTTCTGACTGCCTGAAGAAGTTCCGGTGCATCGGTAATGCTGGGACGGTTTACGTCCACCACCACCAGGATCGTACTGGGATCCGCCAGTTCCAGAGCATCCTTTGTCTTTATGAACATGTCATCAGGATACTCGCTGCTTCCGGTAAACCGGTCAATCATGGGACGGACGGACGAGGTGATATCGTTAAACACAATATTGGCTTTTTTGTTCATGGCCATGGCAATCCGGTAAATTCCGATCGCCGCCCCCAGGGAGTCAATGTCTCCCATTTTATGTCCCATAATCAGGATCCGATCCTTGTTTTCCATCAGTTCCCGGAGAGCATGAGCCTTCACACGGGCTTTTACCCGGGTGGCCTTTTCCGTCTGCTGGGACTTGCCTCCGTAATACTGGATATGTGCTCCGTCCTTGATAACTGCCTGGTCGCCTCCCCGTCCCAGCGCCATATCGATGGCCGTACGGGAAAATTCATAGTTCTGCATATAGGATTCCCCGTTCATACCAAGACCGATGCTCAGGGTGACCGCCATTTCATTTCCAATATTTACCGTCTTCACTTCTTCCAGAATGGAGAACCGGTTCTCTCTCAGGGTCTCCACATACTTCTGCTTGATGGCAAAAAAGTATTTATCCTTCTCGATCTTTTTCACAACTCCGTAAAGGCTGGTAATGTATTTGCTGATCTTACGATCGATCAGAGCCGTGAGCAGAGAACGGCGGACTTCTTCCACACTCTCCAGCGCCTCTTCATAATTATCCAGATAAATCAGGCCGCTGACCATTTTCTGATCATTGATCTCCTTCTCATACTGGAGGATCTGGGTCTCATCAAAGAGGTAGACGGCCACCATATTTTCGTCCGTCTCATCCAGGAACTGCTCCTCATTTTCTCCGCTCAGATCCACCGGACAGATATCCACCCGGAATTTTCTGTCCTCATAGGACACATGCATGCAGCCCCGCTGTCCGGCTGAGAGAATCTCTCTGGTAATCTCCGGGAACAGTACGGTCAGGTTCTTCTTGGAACCTTTCAGATCGGATATGACATCCCGGAATTTTTCATTCTTCCACAGGATCCGTCCCTTTTCATCCACCAGGGCGTAGGGAAGGTTCATCTCCGACAGAAGATGCTTCTGCACCCAGGAATACTCCGTGGAAAACTCGACCAGTCCGGTCAGCAGCCGTCTCTTCCTGTAAAAATAAAGCCACAGGGAAATTCCCACATAGACTGCAGTAAACACAAACATGACCAGACCGGCAATCGCATCCAGTACCCCCACGATCAGATTCATCACTACTACAAGGACAGAGAGCAGGATCGGCCACTGCAGATAGATCCTGAGTTCTCCGTTTACCTTCAGTTTACCTTTCATATACACCTCACAGAAATGTATTTCTTCACGCAAAATACCGATTTAACTTCTAGTATACCATAAAAAGAGCTTTCCGTAAAGCACAGGGAACTTCTACCTGCCGCCGGATCCGGCCTGTTTTTCCGCAAAAAAACGGCAGCACCTTCTGTGCTGCCGCTGTCTGGCCGGATCCGGTTACTGCCGGTTTTTCAGTAAAGGCTCCGGATGATCTCCGCACACCGGTCAATGCCCAGTGTGCCGCTGTTGAGTGTAAGGTCATAGTTCTGCGCATGCCCCCACTTCATGTCCGTATAGAAACGATGGTAGGCTGCCCGCCGCCTGTCCTTATCTCTCAGGCGCTGTTCCGGAGACTCCTCTCTTTCCCCGTAGACTTTTACGATGCGGTCCGCCCGGAAGGCCATATCCGCATGAACAAATACCTTCAGACAGTCTGCCTTATCCCTCAGGATATAGTCGGCACATCTTCCGACGATCACACATGGACCTTTCTCCGCCAGCTCTGTAATAAGCTTATACTGGAGTTCCCAGATGTAATCCGCATTGTTCGGTCCCGGACCCCGGTGGGAAAACGCGGCCGTAAGAAATCCTCCCGGTGCATACTCTCCCGCATCCCTGATATAATTTTCATCGAACCCGCTTTCACCGGCGATTTTCCGGATCAGTTCACTGTCATAACAGGGAATTCCCAGCTGCTCCGCTGTCATTTTCCCGATCGTACGTCCTCCGCTTCCGAATTCCCGGCTGATGGTAATCACTCTGTTTTTCATATCCCCTATCTCCTTTCAAAAAATCATATCCGTTCCGGACCGGCCGCATGCTCTTTTTTCAGATGCTCCCTTTCACACAGGAGCAGTCCCAGAGAAAGGAGAAACGCAAGGCCGTCAGCTACGGGACCGGTCCACAGGACTCCTTCCACTCCCATATATCTGGGAAGAATCAGGGCAGCAGGCACAAAAAACAGGATCTGTCTGGCAAGAGAAAGCACTGCAGATCTTACCGGCTTTCCCACTGCCTGAAGATAGACCGCTGCAATTGTCTGAAATCCGGTCAGAGGACAGAGCAGAAGAAAAATGCGGAAAGCCATTACTGCAAATTCATTATAGACCCCGTCCTCCGAGCCGAACAGGGAAACGACGCTCATAGGAGCGAACTGAAACAGCAGAAATGCCGCAATGGATATGATCTCCGATGCGATCAGGGAGATCTCCAGCGCTTTTTTCACCCGTTTATAGTTTTTTGCCCCGTAGTTGAATCCGATGATCGGCTGCACGCCCGTGGCAATTCCCAGAAGAACCGCGATCATGATCTGATTGACCTTCATAACGATCCCGGTGGCTGTCAGCGGGATTTCTGCCCCATAAACAGAATCCGCCCCATAAAGAGCCAGAAGATTGTTTGTCAGCGCCATCACAATGGTTATGGCAAACTGGGTGATGAAGCTGCTCAGACCGAAGGTAACAATGTTTCTGCAGGTCCCCCCGTTCAGGACGAAGGCCGTCCGCTCCAGACAGACTGACTGAAACCTGGGCATATACAGGACAGACACGGCAAACGAAGCGATCTGACCGATGACGGTAGCCGCTGCCGCTCCCCGTACTCCCATGTGAAACACGAAGATGAATACCGGATCCAGAATGATGTTTATGATCGCTCCGACTACCATGGAAGCCATGGCATATTTAGGGCTGCCGTCAGCCCGGATCATGGAATTGAGTGCAGCGGAAATCATCATAAACGGCAGGCCTGCACCGATTATGGCCCCGTATTCCAGCGCATAGCCGCGGAGTACCTCCGTAGCTCCGAACAAGGTCAGAATGGGATTGATCCAGATCAGAAAGACCGCTGCCAGCAGAATGCTGACCACCGTCACCAGTACGGCCGCATTTCCCACTCCCTTCCTTGCTGCATCCGCTTCCCCTTCTCCCATCTTCAGGCTGAGGTACGCGGCTCCGCCGTTGCCGATCATCATGGACAGCGCCAGAGCGATGATGGTAATGGGGAACACCACATTGGTGGCGCCGTTGCCCAGATATCCCACGCCCCATCCGATAAAGATCTGATCCACAATGTTGTAAAGGGAATTGACCAGCAGTGCAATCACGCTGGGTACGGCAAATTTCAGAATCAGCCTTCCGATCGGTTCCGACGCAAAGGGGCTGAGTTTTTCAGGTACTGCTTGTTCCATTTCAGTTTGATCCTCCTGTAATTAAGTAATTAGTTACCTATTTATCCAAAAAAACAGGCAGGGTACCGGGATCTTTCCTCAGTACGCTGCCCGGGAAATTCAGATCTTATTCCGAGTCGATATTTTTCAGGATCAGATCGGCCAGCTGCATCAGTTCCTCCTTCTGCCCTGCCGTCAGATTCCGGCACAGTTCCGCAAATACCTCCTCATCCTGAGCAAGAATCATTTTATAGATTTCCGCCGACTGTTCCGTGCAGGTGATTTTTTTGTACCTGCGGTCTTTCTCACTGGGAACGCACCGGATAAAGCCCTTGCTCTCCAGCCTCTGAAGAAGCTTGGTCATGGCCGGATGGGTTACATGCTCAATCCGTTCCAGATCATTCTGGTGGATCTCTTCCTCTCCTGACGCCTCCAGCCTGCTGATAGAGCCCAGTACCCGGAGCTGAACGGAAGTCAGTCCCAGAGTTCCTGCCTTTTCATCCAGCTTTCTCCGGAAAGCCCGGTTGATGATGGCGATCTTTAATCCGAAAGGCATCATAAATGTCACCTCAGTCTGCTTTCTTTCAAAATAAGTAACCAATTACATATTATACCTGTCCTGCTGTCCTTGTCAAGAAGGACTGCCGTTTCCGGCAGTCCTTTGCTTTCCTTTTTTCCTTTTCTCAGCAGATCTCTGATCCGGCTGGAATCTCCTTCTTCTCAGGAATCATCAGGGACAGATTTCCGTCCGCATCCTCTGCACAGAGGATCATTCCCTCCGATACCATTCCGGCCAGCTTGGCAGGCTTCAAATTGGTGACTACCATCACCTTTTTGCCCACCATCTCTTCCGGACTGTACCAGGCTTTGATGCCGCTCAAGATCTGGCGTACCTGACTTCCGATTTTCACCTGACTGCAGAGAAGCTTCTTGGACTTGGGAACCGCTTCGCAGGAAATGATTTCGCCTACCTGGAACTGAAGCTTTGCAAAATCGTCGTACGTGATCTCCGGCTTTGCCTCCACGTCTACAACCGTTTCCTCAGCCTCTTCCGATGCCGTCTCAGCTCCTCCCGCCGCCTGGGCCTGGGCCTCCGCTTTCTGTGCTGCCTGGATGGCTTCCACCTTTTCCATGATCTCCTTCACATCCAGACGGGCAAACAGGATCTCCGGCTTCTCCGTCACCCTGTTTCCGGACGGATATTTTCCGAATCCATCCATTTCAGCCAGAGCTCTCTTCTCCGTATTCAGCTGTTTTAAGATCTTCTCAGATGTCTCCGGCATAAAGGAAGCCAGGAGAGACGCGCCGATGGTGATCGCCTCTGTCAGATTATAAAGCACCTCAGACAGACGGTCTTTCTTCGCTTCATCCTTTGCCAGCGTCCAGGGAGCTGTCTCATCGATGTACTTGTTGCTTCTTCTGAAGATACCGAAGATCTCCGTGATGGCATCAGCCACACGAAGCTGGTTCATCTTTTCATCCGCCTTCTTCACTGCCTCCAGAACCACAGCCTTCAGATCATCGTCCACCGCTTCTGTGACGCCTGTGGAAGAAACGATTCCGCCGAAATACTTATTGGTCATGGAAATGGTACGGTTTACCAGATTACCCAGAATATTGGCCAGATCGGAGTTCATTCTCTCCACCATCAGCTCCCAGGTGATCACGCCGTCATTGTCAAAGGGCATTTCATGAAGAACGAAATAACGCACTGCATCCACTCCGAAAAAGTCCACCAGCGTATCGGCATAGATCACGTTTCCTTTGGATTTACTCATCTTTCCGTCTCCCTGAAGCAGCCAGGGGTGTCCGAATACCTGCTTGGGAAGCGGCAGCCCCAGAGCCATCAGGAAAATCGGCCAGTAGATCGTGTGGAAGCGGATAATGTCCTTGCCGATCAGATGCAGGTCCGCCGGCCAGTATTTTTTAAACTTCTCACTGCTTTCCCCGTCGCAGTCATAGCCAAGACCGGTAATGTAGTTGGTCAGAGCATCCAGCCATACATATGTCACATGCTTGGGGTCAAAATCCACCGGGATGCCCCACTTGAAAGACGTTCTGGATACACACAGATCCTGAAGTCCGGGAAGCAGGAAATTGTTCATCATCTCATTTTTGCGGGCTACCGGCTGAATGAATTCCGGATGCTCATTGATATGGGCAATCAGACGGTCCGCATATTTGCTCATTTTAAAGAAATAAGCTTCTTCTCTGGCCGGCTGTACCGGACGTCCGCAGTCCGGGCATTTTCCGTCCACTACCTGGGAGGGTGTCCAGAAAGACTCACAGGGCGTACAGTAAAGTCCCTCATAATATCCTTTGTAGATATCTCCCTGATCATACAGCTTCTTGAAGATCTTCTGAACCTGCTTCTCATGATAGTCATCCGTTGTGCGGATAAATTTATCATAGGACGTATTCATCAGATCCCAGATTCTCCTGATCTCTCCTGCTACGCCGTCCACAAACTCCTTGGGGGTAACACCCGCCTCTTCTGCTTTCAGTTCGATCTTCTGACCGTGCTCATCCGTACCGGTCTGGAATACCACATCGAAGCCCTGTTCTCTTTTATAACGGGCAATGCTGTCTGCCAGTACGATCTCATAGGTATTTCCGATATGGGGTTTTCCTGACGTATACGCAATCGCAGTTGTGATATAGTATGGTTTCTTACAATTCTGGCACATGACCAATCCTCCTTGTCTCCTTGTTCCGGCAAGTGTATCCCGGAATTTTCCCCGGACAGCCGTTTTATTTCCGGGGAAACAAAAAATCCCGTCTTTAATTTCTTAAAGACGAGATCCTGTCCCGTGTTACCACTTTAATTTGCCCATTCCTCACAGAATGAGCCTCTGCAGCTGCTCCCGCGCAACTTCGCTTCACAGCCTGCGCGATAACGGGCGCTCCCGTCGCAGGCTCAGCTTGCCCTCACCTGCTCTGCTCCGAGTCCATGTTCGGCAGTCCGTCCGTTCTCCCTTCTCAGCATGCCGGGATTCTCTGTCACAGATGGGGTCCGCCTACTCTTCTCTTCCACGCATTTCCTTTATTTTCCGGAAAATCATAGCTCTAGTTTAATCTCTGAATATAGGTTTGTCAAGGCTCCCTTTCTCTTCATCCTTCTTCCTTTTTCTTTTTGCTTCAGAACGTTGAAGCGTTGCGGTTTAAACTGTTGACACAATCCCTGTCTGATGGTATGATACTACCTATTAAAGTCAATGAAACAGAAAAGGGGAAATGTACTATGAAAAAATCTATGACAAAAGCAGCCGCGCTTTCCATCGCTGCGGCTATGACCGTAATGGCTTCCGGATGCGGCAGTTCCGCTTCCTCTCAGACCGCAGCAGCAGCCTCCGGCTCTTCCGCTGACGCCGGTTCCGAAGCCTCTTCTGACGAAACCGTTTACAAAATCGGCGTACTTCAGTATGTGCAGCACGACGCGCTGGACCGGTGCAGCGAAGGCTTCATCGAAGCCCTGGACGCTTCCGGCATCGCCTATGAAGCGGACCTGCAGAACGCTGCCGGAGATACCCCTACCTGTACGACCATTGCTCAGAAGTTCGTCAATGACGGAGATGATCTGATCTTTGCCATTGCCACTCCCGCCGCTCAGGCCTGTGCAGCAGAAACAGAGGAGATTCCCATCGTACTTACCGCCGTCACCGATCCGGCAGGCTCCGGTCTGGTGGATACCAACGAAGCTCCCGGAGGAAATGTAACCGGTTCTTCCGATCTGACTCCTGTGGCAAAGCAGATCGAGCTGCTCACCCAGCTCCTCCCCGACGCCAAGACGGTGGGAATCCTGTACTGCTCCGCCGAATCCAACTCTGAGATTCAGGCCCAGCTGGCAAAGGATGCCTGCGCAAAAGCAGGGCTTACGGCGGTGGATTATACCGTCGCCACTTCCAATGACATCCAGACCGTAGTGGAATCCATGGTCGGAAATGTGGATGTGATCTATGCTCCCACAGACAATGTGATTGCAGCGGGAATGCCTACAGTGGCCATGATCGCCAATGCAAACAAGCTTCCCACCATCGTAGGTGAGGAAGGCATGTGCACTTCCGGCGGCCTTGCCACTTATACCATCGATTATAAAGAACTGGGAAAGGTTGCCGGTGAGATGGCCGTAAAGATCCTTACGGAAGGAACCTCTCCCGCGGAAATGCCCATTGAGTACTATCCGGATGACAAGCTCCGTCTGGTAGTCAATGAAGAAACGGCAGCAGAGCTGGGAATCGATGTATCCGGCCTGTCTGCAGAATAAACAGTACAGCCCCATACCCAAAAAGCCCCGGCAGGCTCCTCTCTTCCCGCCGGGCTTTCGGGTATCCGGCTCCTGCAGCAGGGAAACCGGAACATCCGTTTCTCTGCTCAGGCAATAAATACGGAAGGATTGGAACTGAACATGAATATCAACGGTTTATTGGGCTCCCTTCAGAGCGGTGTGGCCCAGGGCGTTCTCTGGGGCATTATGGTTCTGGGCGTCTATATTACTTACAAGCTGCTGGACATTCCGGACCTGACGGCCGACGGCAGCTTTACTTTAGGAGGCTGCGTCACTACAGTGGCGATTCTGGCAGGCATTAACCCGGTTTTCGCTACTCTCATGGGTATGGGAGCCGGTTTTCTGGCCGGCGCCGTTACAGGCGTTCTCCATACGTTTTTTGACATCCCTGCCATCCTGGCCGGAATCCTGACCCAGATCGGATTGTGGTCCGTAAATCTGCGTATCATGGGAGGAAAAGCGAATAATCCCCTCCTGAAGGCAGATACCATCGTATCTTTCTTTTCCGGCTGTCTGGGAATTTCCAATTCACAGGCTTCCATGCTGGTGGGGATTCTGCTGATCCTGCTGGTGATCCTGTTCCTTTACTGGTTCTTCGGCACTGAGATCGGCTCCGCTCTGCGGGCCACCGGAGACAATGAAGATATGATCCGCGCCCTTGGGGTAAATACGGGCCACACCAAGCTGCTGGCTCTGGCCATTTCCAACGGGCTCATCGGTCTCTCAGGCGCCATGGTGGCACAGATGCAGAAATATGCGGATATCAACATGGGCCGGGGCGCCATTGTCATCGGGCTTGCAGCCATTGTCATCGGGGAAGTTCTGCTGGGAAGGCTGGTCAAAAACTTTGGCTTTAAGCTGTTCTCCGCCGTTCTCGGTTCCGTTGTATACTTCATCATCCAGGCTCTGGTCCTCCGTTTCGGAATGGATGCCAACGACATGAAGCTGCTCTCCGCTCTTATGGTAGCGGCAGCCCTCGCCATTCCCGTAGCCATGAGCCGGTACAGACAGAAAAAATCCTATTCGGAAAATGACCTCTACGCAGACGAACACAGACGCCTTGAACGGAAGGGAGGAAAAGAGCAATGATAGAGATCACCCATGTTTCCAAGACCTTCAACAAAGGCACGGTAAATGAAAAACGGGCGTTGGACAATCTGAACCTGAAGCTGAACGAAGGAGATTTTGTCACCATCATCGGCGGAAACGGGGCCGGAAAATCCACCATGCTCAACGCCATCGCAGGCACATTTCCTGTAGACTGCGGAAAAATCACCATTGACGGAACAAACGTCACCATGGATCCGGAACACAAGCGGGCCAGGTACATCGGCCGGGTCTTTCAGGATCCCATGAAAGGGACCTGCGCCGGAATGCAGATCGAAGAAAATCTGGCTCTGGCCAAACGCCGTGGACAGCGCCGTGGGCTCAGATGGCAGCTGAATGACCGGGAACGGGAGCTTTACCGGGATCAGCTGGCTACCCTGGGACTGGGGCTGGAAACCCGTCTTTCCGATAAAGTCGGGCTTCTCTCGGGAGGACAGCGTCAGGCAGTGACTCTTCTCATGGCCACCATCCAGAAGCCCAGGCTCCTTCTTCTTGACGAACACACCGCGGCCCTGGATCCGGCCACCGCGGCCAAGGTTCTGCGCCTCACCAGAGAAATCGTGGAAAGCCATCATCTTACAGCCCTTATGGTCACTCACAACATGAAGGACGCCCTTACCATCGGAAACCGTCTGATCATGATGGACCACGGCACGATCATCTACGATGTGAGCGGCGAGGAAAAGATGAAGCTCACTGTGGAAGATCTTCTCACAAAATTTGAGGAGGCCAGTGGTACGGAATTTTCCAACGACCGCATGATGCTTTCCAAATGACCCTTTTCTTCAATATACAAAAAGAGCCTGAACCCTGGGACATTTCCCTCCGGTTCAGACTCTTTTTCTTTTACCCCTCCATCTGTCGTCCCAGAAATCCTGCCGCCGTAGAAGCCAGCTTCACTTCGCCGTCTCCGAAACGGGCTCTCGGCTCCCGGCTCAGCAGCGCCACCGCCCCGATGGCGTCCCCTTCACACAGGATGGGGGCAATGACCTCTGCCGTGATCCCTTCCGGCTCCTCTGATGTGATGGGCACATAGCTTTTATCTCCTCCCGCCGCATTGACGACCGTTCGTTCGGAAATCACCTGTTCCAGCTGGTGGCTGATCGCCTTTAAGAGCATATCCTTCTTCGGTCCTCCCGCTACGGCGATCACCTGATCCCGGTCCGTAATGCATACGATCTTACCCGTTGTCTGGGCCATGGCCTCCGCATACTGTCCGGCAAAAGCCGTCAGCTCCACCATGGGAGAATATTTTTTCAGGATGATCTCTCCCTCTCTGTCGGTAAAAATTTCCAGAGGCGTCCCTTCCCGCAGTCTGAGCGTGCGCCGGATCTCCTTGGGAATCACCACGCGGCCCAGATCGTCGATTCTTCTCACAATTCCCGTAGCTTTCATAATAAATTCCTCCATTTACTCTTCACATTTATCCTTAATGCTGTCGGTAAATGTAGTATCTGTCAAAAGGAGGAATTTATACTTTCGCATGACTGCGTTATTTTTCTTTCCGGATTTTCTGTCTCTTCTCCACTGCTGCCAGAACCAGGACGAGAACCGCCGCTCCTGCAGCCAGGGCAATAAATCCGTTTCCCGTAAGGCCTCCGGCCAGATATCCGACCAGACAGCAGCCTGCCACTGTCAGGGCGTAAGGAAGCTGGGTGGACACATGGTTGATATGGTTGCAGCAGGCACCCGCAGAAGCAAGGATCGTGGTATCCGAAATCGGAGACATGTGATCTCCGCACACGGCTCCTGCCAGAATGGAGGCTACTCCCAGGGACAGCATATTCATATTTTCCGTTCCCATCACCGCCAGGGCAATGGGGATCAGGATCCCGAAGGTTCCCCAGGAAGTTCCGGTGGAAAATGACAGTCCTGCTCCCACAGCAAAGAAGATCGCAGGAAGCAGGGCTCCCACCAGAGCACTTCCGCCCACAACGCCTCCCACAAATCCTCCGATATTGAGGTAGTCCTCCCCGCAGATCCCGGACAGGCTCCAGGCCAGGCTGAGGATGATAATGGCTGGCACCATGGATTTTACTCCGGAAGAAATGCTCTCACACATTTCCGAAAAACGGATCACCCGTCTGGGCAGATAAAGCAGAGCAATGAAAATCAGAGTAAAGAACGCTCCCAGTACCAGGCTTTTCGCAGAATCACAGCCGGCAAATGCTTCCACCAGAGATACTCCCTCCAGAATTCCGCCGGTATACAGCATGGCGGAAACGCACAGGAGGATGAGCACCGCAATGGGAAGTACCAGATCCAGCACCTTTCCCCGTCCGGTCACCTCTTCCTCATCCCCGTCTGTCCGTTCCTCTGTTCCGGATGCAAGCACCTTCTGCTCATATTTTTTCATGGCAGAAAAGTCCAGATCCTTTGCCGTAATGTAAAGCATGAAGGCCAGGGTGAACAGTGCGTAAAGGTTGAACGGAATGGTTCTTAAAAACAGGTTGAAACCGTCCACGCCGCTGTCCGGCGGAAGGGATGAACCTACCGCCGCCGCCCAGCTGGATACGGGCGCAATAATGCATACCGGAGCTGCCGTAGCATCAATGATGTATGCCAGCTTCGCACGGCTTACCTTATATTTGTCTGTCACAGGACGCATCACCGTTCCCACTGTAAGACAGTTGAAATAGTCATCCACAAAGATCAGTGCTCCCAGAGCCGCTGTGGCAAACAGCGCTCCGTTCTTGCTCCTGATGGTTCTGGAGGCCCATTCCCCGTAAGCTTTGGATGCTCCTGACTTCGTAATCAGAGATACAATGATCCCAAGAAGAGCAAGAAACAGGATAATATTGATATTTCCGCCCATACTTCCGCCCATGATCTCAAAAACCGTCTCTGTTGCCCTGATCGGGTGAAAGCCGGTATACAGCATTCCTCCTGCCATGATCCCGATCATCAGGGAGATATAGACCTCCTTTGTAATCAGTGCCAGCGCAATTGCCGCAAGCGGCGGCACCAGCGACCAAAATGTACCAGATAACATGTAATTCCGTTCTCCTTCCCTGTGTATTTTACCTGTCCGTCTGCTCCACCAGGGCAGACAGCTCTTTTAATAGTTCTTTCGTCTTTTCCATCATGGGATCACAATCCCGGTTTTTATTCCTCTGATCCGTAAAATGGAACACCGGACATTCTCCCGCCTGGAATTTCAGATCCCCTCTGTATTTTGCCACCAGCTCCGGGATTCCCTCTACCTGAAGTCTGGCTTTGGGATACATGGTAAGGCGGATCTCCTGGCGGTTGATATACACCTCTGTCACATAAGCCCTGTGAGCCATGGCCTTCAGCGCTGCGATCCGGAGCAGATTTTCCACCGATCCGGGAATATCCCCGAACCGATCCATCAGCTCATCCTGCATATCCATGTATTCCTCTTCACTTTCAATGCCGGAGATCCTTTTATAAATATCCAGCTTCTGATATTCGTTCTTAATATAAGAGGGGGGAATATACGCGTCGATATCACAGTCGACTACCGTCTCATACTCTTCCTCCTCCGGCTTTTCTCCCTTCAGAGCCTGAACTGCCTGGTTCAGCAGCTTACAGTAAAGATCATATCCCACTGCCTCCATATGGCCGTGCTGCTCTGCTCCCAGAATATTTCCCGCTCCCCGGATCTCCAGGTCTCTCATGGCGATCTTGATGCCGGATCCCAGCTCTGTGAATTCCCGGATGGCCTGGAGCCGTTTTTCAGCTTCTTCCTTCAGCTGCCGGTCTCTTTTATACATAAGAAATGCATACGCCGTCCGGCTGGACCGTCCCACCCGGCCGCGGAGCTGATAAAGCTGGGACAGGCCCAGACGGTCCGCATCATGAATGATCATGGTATTGGCATTGGAAATATCCAGGCCGGTTTCTATGATGGTAGTGGACACAAGCACGTCGATCTCCCCGTCCACAAAATCAAGCATGATCTTTTCCAGCTGCCGCTCATGCATCTGTCCGTGAGCAAAGACCACATTGGCTTCCGGAACCAGCTTGGCCACATGACCGGCTACCTCATCAATATCATTGACCCGGTTGTACACATAATACACCTGTCCGCCTCTGGCCATTTCTCTCTGGATCGCCTCACGGACCATTTCGTCATTATACTCCATCACATACGTCTGGATCGGCACCCGGTCCACAGGCGGCTCCTCCAGAACACTCATATCCCGTATTCCGATCAGGCTCATATGAAGAGTCCTGGGAATGGGGGTAGCCGTGAGCGTAAGCACATCCACATTTTCCTTCAGCTTCTTGATCTTTTCTTTATGAACCACGCCGAACCGCTGTTCCTCATCAATGATCAGAAGTCCCAGGTTTTTGAACTGTACATCCTTGGAAAGCACCCGGTGCGTACCGATCAGCACATCTACCATTCCCTTCTTCAGATCATCCAGAGTTTTTTTCTGTTCCGCCGCCGTGCGGAAGCGGGACATCAGATCCACTCTCACGGGAAAGTCCTTCATTCTCTGAACAAAGGTGTTGTAATGCTGCTGAGCCAGAATGGTGGTGGGCACCAGATAAACCACCTGACGGCTTTCCTGCACCGCCTTAAAGGCCGCCCTGAGGGCAATTTCCGTTTTTCCGTATCCCACGTCTCCGCAGATCAGACGGTCCATGATCCTGCGGCTCTCCATATCTTTTTTTGTGGCTTCAATCGCCTCCAGCTGGTCGTCCGTTTCCTCATAGGGAAACATCTCCTCAAACTCCTTCTGCCAGACCGTATCCGGCCCGCAGGGATAGCCGTCGGAATTCTGGCGTGCAGCGTAAAGCTGAACCAGATCTCTGGCAATCTCCTTTACCGCTCCCTTGACCCTGGTTTTCGTCTTGGTCCACTGCTCTCCGCCCAGCTTGTTCAGCTTGGGAGCCTTGGCATCAGACCCGGCGTATTTCTGGATTCCTTCCAGCCGGGTTGCGGGAAGATAGAGATTTCCACCGTCCCCGTACTCGATCTTCAGATAGTCCTTGACCACCCGATCTCTCTCGATTTTTTCAATCCCTCTGTAGATTCCCAGCCCATGGTCCTCATGAACAACGTAATCTCCGATGTTCAGCTCGGAAAAGCTCTGGATCTTCCGCCCTTCGTAGGCGGTCTTTTTCCGTCTTTTCTTTTTCTTTTCCGCTCCGAACATATCCCCTTCCGTAAGAACGATGAACTTGAGCAGAGGATACTCAAATCCCCGGTGAAGGTTTCCGTAGGTCACCAGGATCTCTCCCGGCCTCACCTCCCGGGCCTCATCGTCCGGACAGAACGCAGACAGCTCATACTCCCGCAGATCTCCTGCAAGACGGCTGGCCCTGGTACGGGAACCGGACAGAAGAATGACCCGGTATTTTTCCTTTTTCCATTTCTTCAGATCCTTGATCAATACCTCAAAGCTGGTCTGATAGGAGCTGATATTTCTTGCATCAATATGATACTTCTTTTTTATCTGAATGCCTGCCAGCTTCTGTTCCAGGGCCGTAAGGCATACGGTTCTGCCGGTCTGGGCCCGGGCCAGGACCTCCCTGACTCCGCACAGCAGATCGGTCTGTCCGGGCAGAAGATATCCTTTTTCCAGCCGATGGCCCATGCTTTCCCGGAATTCCAGCTCCACACTTTCCCCTTTTTCCTGCAGTCTGACCGGCTCATCCAGAAAGATCACCGTCCCGTCTGACGGAAAGTAATCCAGGAAGGAAACCGTATCCCGGTAAAAGTACCGGATGTAGCTGTCCAGTCCCCGGCTCTTCCAGCCCTCCCGGATTCCCTCCAGAACTTCTTCCGCCGTCTGACGGATCCGGTGAGCTTCTTCCGTTTTCATCTGTTCCCGAAGCTTTTTTTCAACCTGCTTTGCCTCTTTTCCGATCCGGTCCGCTCCCTCTTTCAGCCTTTTGGGATCCAGCACCATTTCCGATGCCGGATAGATCACAGCCCGGTCCAGCTGCTCTATCGATCTCTGACTGTCCGGATCGAAGGTACGGATTGAATCCACTTCCGTATCAAACAGCTCAATACGCAGCGGCATTTCCTCTGTCAGCGGGAATACATCCAGAATGCCTCCCCGGATGGAAAACTGGCCCATGCCGTCTACCTGAGGCATCCGTTCATAGCCCAGTGCCACCAGACGCTCTTTCCATTCCTCCAGCTCCAGTTCCTGTCCGTATTCCACGCACAATGCATGGGACTGAAGTACATCCAGCGGAAGCAGCCGGTCCATCAGGCCGTCCACCGTGGTGACTACCACGCCTCCCTCATCCTCCATCAGATGACGAAGCACCTGAAGGCGCTGCTTTACCATCAGATTGCCGTGAATATCCGCACTGTAGAACAGCAGATCCTTCGCCGGATACAGCCAGGTATTCGGCTCAAAATAGCGAAAATCATCATAGATCTCCTGCGCTTTTGTCCCGTCTGCAGCCACCACCAGCTTCCAGGGCACCTCCCTGGCCGTCTCAAACATCAGATGAACCTTCTGAGAATCCAGGCAGCCGCTCACCTGAGCCGGTCCTTTCCCCGCTCTCAGATCACAGTCCAGATCCTCAAATTCTTTCAGTTCCCTCAAGGGGTTTGCAAATATGCTCATTCCCGCTCCTGTCACTTTTTCCTGTTAAACCGGTTCATTGCCGCATCAATGCCGTCCTCCACAATGGCTTCTGCTGCATCCGCCGCTTCCCTGAATGCATCTTCCATCACGCCCCGCTCTACCTGTGAAAAACGCCCCAGAACATAATCCGCCAGATCCATCCGATCGGGTTTTGCTCCTACGCCGATGCGCACCCTGGGAAATTCCTGGGTCCCCAGATGGGCAATGATATTCTTGATTCCGTTGTGGCCTCCTGCGCTTCCCTTTGCACGAACCCGCAGCTTGCCCACGTCCAGGTCAATATCATCATACATGACTATAATATGATCCGGATCGATCTTATAGAAATCTGCAGCGGCCCGCACACTCTCTCCGCTGAGGTTCATATAGGTCTGAGGCTTCAGCAGAAGAACCCGCTCTCCCCCGGCTGCACCTTTTCCGCAGAGGCCTTTATATTTTTTTTCCTCCACGGCAATATTCCATTTCTCCGCCAGCATATCCACGGCGTCAAAACCGGCATTGTGGCGGGTGTGCTCGTACTCTCTGGTAGGATTTCCAAGTCCGACGATTAAATACATGACATTCCTCCAATTCCAACATTCCGCCGCGGCCTTTCTTTTCTGCCGCGCCTTTTACCCGGCCTGCAAAAAGCAGCCCGGTTCCCATGCGCTCCCCCGGGATCCTGATCGTCCCGGTCCGTAAGCGCTCCCATTATAGCATAGTTTCTTTTCCGTGCCAATTTCTTTAAACAGGAAAAAACGCCGAAAAAACGCGTATACCGGTTTTCCGGCATACGCGTTTCCTTTCCCGCAAGGGTCAGTAGCTTTCCATCACCCTGCGGAAGCCTCTGATGTCATCCTCCAGTCCTTTCACCGCCTCCTCGATCTTTCCGACTTCAAGAAGGCGGATAATCTCCAGATGCTCCTCACAGTCCAGATCAAAATAGGTGGTCTTCCATCTTTCCCAATGATTCTGGGCATAGGCTCTGGTAAGCACATTCAGACTGTTTTCCAAAGCTTTATAACAATATCCGTTTCTGCAGTAAGAGTTCAACTTCAGATGAAACAGTTTGTTGTTTTCCCAGTGCTGCCAGATACTGATCTTCCCCTCCATCCGGCAATTGGCGTTGGTAAAGTCCTTCAGTTCATTAATGTCCCTTTCACCCATGAGGCGTCCCGCCTGTCTGAGGCACTGGGGCTCCAGCATCAGCCTGAAGCTGATGATATCATCAATCTCTTTTTCATTTACCGTAACGATTTCATATCCGTACCGGGGATGGCTGTACAGCACACCTTCCTTACAAAGCTCAATAAGAGCATCTCTCACCGGAGATTTACTCACACCGTATTTTTCTATCAGCTGTTTCTCATTCAATATCTCCGACTGTTTGTAAACACCCTCAATGATATCATTCAAAACCTGTGTGTAAATCTGCTCCTTCAGTGACACTTTTCCGTTTTTCTGCATGATTCCAATCCCCTAAACTCTATACTTTGCGGGGAGATCTCCATAGGCGCTTATTATGCTCTGTCCTCTGCTTGTCTTATGCCACGCTCTGGCTCTCACCTAAACTCTTTCGCTGCCCGCACTGCGGTACGGATCCTGCTCATCTCAATCTCCGTGGGAAGCGTGCAGTCTGCCCCAAGCAGGAATTTATGCTGTCCCATTTCGCTGATCACGCGATGAACTTCCGTGCGGATGTCTTCCTCTGTTCCATCCACCAGCACGCCTGCTCTGTCATCCAGGCCTCCAAGAATCGCTTTGTCCCCGAAGATCTTCTTTCCTTCCAGAAGAGACGGATTCTGCTCATAAACGCCCCAGTTCACCACATCTGCCGGATAATCTTTATAACGTTCCAGATTCAGCCGGTCCTTGCACATGTGAAGAACATTGAAAGCCGGACGGCCTGCTGCCGCCTTCAGAACTTTCAGATCATTGGGTTTTACAAATTCTTCAAATTCTTCATCTGTATATAAGTAGGATTCTCCGCCGAGAGCAGCGTAATAAATGCCATCGATGCCTATTTTGAGTGCTTCTTCCGTCAAAATGGCCAATGCGTCTGAAATGCGGTCATATGCCTGAGCAACTGCTTTGGGGTTCGCTCTCAGATGATCCGTAAGGAAACTGCTGCCTGTCTCATAACCGGCAGTGCCTCCTCTTGCATGCCATGCTGATGCCACAACTCCGTGTACTGTAAGTAATACTATACCATTGTCATGAACTTTATCAAGTATTTTTTTGGTGATTTCCAGCTGATCCTGGATAAAGGAAGAATTCCTGTCAAAAGCGGGAATATTGGCCCAGTCCTCCGGATTCACAATAGGAACGGAACAGGGAACCACGTTTTCGTTCATAATCTTCATAATATCCGTTTCCGATTCCCGGAAGAAATCCAGATGGGCCTGAACTGCCGCATCTCCATGAAAACAGGATTCCGGAAAATGAAGCCAGAATCCGGAAGGGATATGATCCACTTTTTCTCCCCTGACCGCTGCAATCGTATTCTCACGATTATTCATCATCTTATCTCTCCTTTTTATCAATTCAGAAAATGGCTCACACCATTTCGTCCAACGCCTTCAGTGCCAGAATGTATGCCTTCATTCCATCCAGAAGCTGCTTCAGCGGAATACATTCATCCGGCTGATGTCCCTGTCCTCTTCCTGCCGGAAACGGATTGGGCTGATCGGAAAGTCCCGGTCCGAAGCCTACCGCATTGGGAATATGTCTGGCATACGTACCGCCTCCCATGGTATAAGGTTCGTAATGGCGGCCCAGCACATGATCTGCAATGCTGCAGAGCGTTCTGATTTCCTCCCGCTCGGGAGAAATGAAGAACGGAGCCGAATCCTGCACCTCTGTCAGCCGGAAGCCGAACGCTTCTGCTGCCCCTTCCAGTCCGTCTTTCACCTGTTCTCCCCGGAAGGACGACGGATAGCGGACATCAAAGGACAGAGACAGTACGTTATTTTCCAGTCTTACTACCGTTCCGCAGCAGGTAAGCTTTCCTGTCCCCTCATCCTCAAAGGGAATTCCCGTGGTTTCTCCGTGGAAACTGGCTGTCAGTCTTTCCACACCTGCCACCGCTGTTTTTGCCGTTTCTGTCAGAATATCTTCCCGGACCAGAGCTTCCGCCAGCACATGCACCGCATTTACCGAACCTTCCGGGAACGCTGCATGCCGGGACAGTCCCTCTGCCCTTACCTTTACTTCATTTCCTTCCTCACCGCAGACCTGGCCCCGCACTTTTTCATAACGGCTGAGCCTGCCGCATATATCCTTCGCTTCCTCCTCGGAAGCTGCGCGGATCACTGCCTCCGCCCAGGAAGGAATCACATTTACCACGCTTCCGGCATGGAACGAAATCAGGTTGCCCTGCACCGGAGCCTGGACCGTGCCGCGGAAGATTCCTTTTTCTCCGTAGCACACCGGAAAATTCGTATCAGGAACAAGGGAAAAATCAGGAGCCTTCCGTGTATTCACAAAATGCTCGATATCCTCCATTCCTTTTTCTTCGCTGCATCCCAGATACAGCAAAACGTCATGCTTCAGGCTGATCCCGTGCTCCTTGAGAAAGCGCATGGCATAAAGAGCCGCCGTAGCCGGTCCCTTGTTGTCTCCCACGCCTCTGCCGATGACATAATCTCCCTCCAGAGTACATTCCAGCGGCGGATAATTCCATCCGTCCCCCAGGGGAACCACATCCAGATGGGCAAACAGTCCCAGTTCTCCTTCTCCCTGCCCTTTCAGCCGGCAGCCTCCGCAGTAATTCTCATAATTTTCTGCCTGAAATCCGTAGGCCTCCGCCTTTTCCAGCGCAGTCCGGAGCACCTTTTCACACTCCGCTCCGAAAGGGGCATCCCCTTCCCTCGGTCCGGAAACACTGGGTACGGCCACAAGGTCTCCCAGGTCCTTCAGGAACTCTTCCCTGTGGGCCTCTGTCCACCGGTCAATCTCCTGCTCCAGTTCTCCGTCTGCCTGCCAGATCTTCTCACTCATGTCGTCTCACTCCCCTTATCTTCATACAGATGGCATGCCACCTGATGGCCCGTTCCTATGGTCTTTAACGCCGGACATTCCGTTCTGCATCTCTCCGTAGCGTACCGGCATCTGGTATGGAAATGACAGCCGGAAGGCGGATTGATCGGGCTGGGAACGTCGCCGCTCAAGACCACACGCTTCATGGTACAGTCCACATCCGGAATGGGAATGGCTGAAAGCAGCGCCTGCGTATAAGGATGAAGCGGATTGTTGTACAGTTCATTCTTATCCGCTACTTCCATAACACGGCCAAGGTACATAACCGCAATCCGGTCGCTTACATATTTGACCACGCTCAGGTCATGGGAAATAAACAGATAAGTCAGCTCTTTTTTCCTTTTCAGTTCCTGAATCAGGTTCAGCACCTGGGCTCTTACGGAAACATCCAGTGCAGATACCGGTTCGTCGCAGACCACAAAGTCCGGATTAAGCACCAGGGCTCTGGCAATTACAATCCTCTGTCTCTGACCTCCGGAGAACTCATGAGGATACCGGTTCATCATCTTCTCCGGCATTCCTACCAGTTCCATAATATCCCTTACCCTGCCGAGCTTCTCCTCATTGGAGCCGATATGAAAGGCATCCAGCGGAGCTTTGATCAGTTCAAACACCGTCATTCTGGGATTCAGGGATGCATAGGGATCCTGAAAGATCAGCTGCATCTTTTTTCTCATCTGACGCATCTGCTCTTTGCTGTAAGTGGTAATATCCTCACCCCGATAGAAAATCTTTCCCTCTGTGGGCTCCACCAGTCTGAGGATGGATCGGCCGAACGTAGATTTTCCGCAGCCGGACTCACCCACAACTCCCAGAGTCTCTCCCTTGTAGATCTGGAGGTTTACATTATCCACCGCATGAACGGTCTTTAAGGGCTTTCCCGTAAAAGTCTTGGCAGTAATAAAGTTCTTTTTCAATCCCTGAATATCAACCAGTACATTATTCTGCTCCATCTTGCTTACCTCCGTTTTCTACGCTGTTTTCGTATTTAAAACAGCGGACCTTATGCCCCTCCGCTTCATAAAGTCCCGGCATTTCATTCCAGCAGCGCTCAGAAGCCTCCGGACATCTGGTACAGAAGCGGCAGCCTTTCGGCATTTCGTCCAGATCAGGAACCGATCCTTTAATGGTATAAAGTTCCTTGTCGTCATCCTGATCCAGTCTGGGAATGGAAGCCAGAAGGCCCTGTGTATAAGGATGAAGAGGATTTTTGAAGATTCCTCTGGCATCCGCATACTCTACCTCTTTTCCGGCGTACATGACCATGACATCATCTGCCATTTCTGCCACCACACCCATATCATGGGTGATCAGAATGATTGATGTTTTTTCCGTTTTCTTCAGTTCATTCATCAGCTCCAGGATCTGAGCCTGAATGGTCACATCCAGAGCCGTCGTAGGTTCGTCAGCGATCAGAAGCTTGGCATTGCAGGACAGCGCCATAGCGATCATCACTCTCTGACGCATACCTCCGGAAAGCTGATGGGGAAACTCCTTCAGCCTCTGGGCCGGGGAGGGGATGCCTACCTTGGCAAGCATCTCCTCTGCCCGCTTCCAGGCTGTTTTCTTATCTGTCTTGCTGTGCGCCGTTATGGTCTCAACCAGCTGTTTTCCAATGGTCATCACCGGATTCAGTCCTGTCATGGAATCCTGAAATATCATGGCGATCTCATTTCCGCGGATCTGGCGCATTTCTTTTTCTGTTTTCTTAAGAAGATCCTGTCCTTCAAACAGAACCTCTCCCCCTGCCACCTTTCCGGATATGGCAGGGATCAGCCGCAGGATCGACATGGAAGTCACGCTCTTCCCGCAGCCGGACTCTCCTACGATTCCCAGGGTCTTTCCTCTCTCCACGGAGAAGGATACCCCGTCTACTGCAGTCACCGTTCCATTTTTTCCGTTAAACTGCGTTTTCAACTCTTTTACTTCTATCAGCTTCTCGGACATTTCAGAATCCCTCTCTTTTTCTTCGGACTATTTCCACCGGCGCACAGCGTCGCAGATTTTTATTACTTGTTTACTTTCCACTCCCAAACGTTCTTGTTTACGTTGTAATCCAGGTTCTCCGGACGTACGTTTTCGATCTTCGCGCTGTGAGCGAACAGATCATTGGTGAAGTACAGGAACGCCATGGGCATCCAGTCAACGATCATCTCCTGATAATCATCATAGATTTCTTTTCTGGCTTCAAATGTAAGCTCATGAGCTCCGGATTCTCCCAGTTCTCCCAGAGCCGGATCCTGAAGCTGAGTAAAGTTGTTCATGTATCCAACCGTAATGTTCGGAACGCTCTCAGACGGGTCTACAGAACCTGAGGAACCGATGAAGCAGATATCATACTCGCCGTTTCTTGCATTGGTCAGCAGTGTCGGGAAGTCCAGGGTCTGGATCTTTGTCTTGATTCCGATCTTCTGAAGATCCTGCTGGATCAGAATAGCTGCTTTCTCTCTTACCTCGTTTCCGGTGGAAACCAGCATCTGAAGCTCTCTGTTTTCATCCCAGCCTGCATCCTTTACGATCTGAGCTGCCTTCTCCGGATCATACTGAACCGGCTCCATGGACTCGATCTCTGAATTGTAGTACTTATGATCGCTGGGCAGCGGGCCTAATGCCACACGTCCTTCACCCTGAAGCAGCTGATCCACGATTACTTCCTTATTGATCGCCATGCTCATTGCCTGACGGATCTCTTTGGTCAGATATTCTCTGGAAGTATTCATTGCCATATACTGATATGCGAATGTCGGAACAGACTGAGCTACCACACCGTCTGTGGATTTTGCTGCCTGCCAATCCTGCAGAGGAATCTGAGAGTTTCCGCTGAGTACATCGATCTCTCCGCTCATCAGACCGGAAAGCAGGTTGGAAGCCTGTACCTTCTTGAATACCAGGCGGTCGAAGTCGGGAGCGCCAAGATAGTAATCCTTATTTGCGGTAAACTGAATGCTCTCACCGGAGATCGTGCTTTCAAATACGCAGGGACCGGAGCCGATGGGATGCTGCCAGAACTCGTCATTCACCAGATCCGCATCGGAAATACCGGACAGCAGATGCTCGGGGATAATGAAGAAGTCACGGTTTACCAGCGCATAAATGATAGCCGGATCCATGGGTTCTTTTAAGGTAAATTCTACCGTATGATCATCCAGAGCCTTTACGCCTACGGAATTCTCGGAAAGCTCCATTCCGGTCTCATCCGTTCCTGCAAAGTACTGCATACGGATCCGGCGCAGGTAATTGTATTCCTGAGAAGAAGCCACCTGAGCACTGTAAACCACATCGGCAGCCGTTACCGGCTCTCCGTCGTGCCATTTTGCATTCTCGTTCAGATGATAGATGATCTTGTCCTGTGTCTCATTGGTTTCCCAGCTGTCTGCCAGTCTGGGAGCAAAGGTGCCGTCCGTATTGATCACCATCAGACGGTCAAACATCAGCTCGTTTACGTTGTCTGCACCTGCATTGGTAGTGTTCATGGGCATGAAGCTGTCCCAGTCTCCTGTCTGAGCCACTGTAACTACCTTTTCTCCTCCGGAAGAAGTTTCTCCGCCTGCGGTCTCTCCGCTTGCCGCTGTCGTTCCCTCACCGGAAGCAGCCGTGGTGGATGCGCTTCCTCCTCCTGAGCAGGCCGTCATGGATGCCATAACACATGCCAGTGCCAGCGCCGTTAACTTTTTCCAGTTTCTTCTCATAATCTGTGTCCTCCTTTTTAAATTACTCTATCCATATTCCGGGAGCAGATCAGTCCCGGAATATAAATCCCCTTATTTTTTGATCTTTGTTCTGGAATCCAGAGCGTCTCTCATTCCGTCACCGATGAAATTAATGCTGGATACAGTCAGCACCAGAAGAACTCCTGCCGGTACCCAAAGCCAGGGTCTGCTGGAAAGAACCGTAATCGACTGTGCAGCATAAAGGATATTTCCCCATGATGCCTGAGGCGGCTGAACACCCATTCCCAGAAAACTCAGAGCGGATTCCTGAATGATTGCCTGAGCCGTACGGAACGTGAAGTTGATCAGCACCGGAGCAAATGCATTTGGGATCACGTACCTGGTCAGAATGGTAAAATCCTTTGTTCCTACGGCTCTTGCAGATTCCACATATTCTTTCTCTCTTATGGAAAGCACATTTCCGTAGATCAGTTTTGCAAAATCCGTCCATCCCAGGACACCGATCACGAAAATGATGGTCCAGATGGATGGATCAAACACAGATACCAGCACCAGGATCAGGATCATGGACGGGAAAGACATGAAAATGTCTGCCGCACGCATGATCACCATTTCCCATACCCCTTTGTAGTATCCTGCCAGAAGTCCCAGAGGAACTCCGATGCAAAGGCTGATCACCGCAGAAAGAAGGCCTACCAGAAGAGAAACTCTGCCGCCGTACACCAGTCTTGCAAACACATCTCTTCCGGTGTCATCGGTCCCCAGGATATGTCCCGGGCCGGGCGCCGCACTGAAGTTCAGGATGTCCGAGGTATAGGGATCTAATTTCATCACTACCGGAAGTACAATAACCAGAAACACCTCCAGCAGAATAATCGCCAGACCAACCATTGCCAGCTTATGCTGGGAAAACTTTTTCAGGACATCGCGGCTGTAAGAATCCTTTTTGAATTTTTCTTTCGCTTCCATCTCATACCTCCTAACGGCTCTCCCTGATCTTCGGATCAAGAAGGCTGTAAACGATGTCTGTTACAATATTTCCGATCAG